>NZ_JADMRK010000031.1:0-1565 GCF_015560225.1 Romboutsia sp. BSD2780061687b_171204_C1
ATGATATACAGTTTTCAGAGTATTAACTCTAAAAGATAAAGATTATGTGGTTATTATAGCAAAGAGGATACACCTGTTCCCATACCGAACACAGAAGTTAAGCTCTTTAGCGCTGATGGTACTTGGAGGGCGACCTCCTGGGAGAGTAAGACGTAGCCACGTAATCTTTTTTTATGTTCAAAATAAAAAATACAAGGAGTTAAAATGAAAACTGAAAAAATAATTGATTTTAAAGAAATCAAGAGATTAAATCTTATAGATAAAAAATCACTAATGGAAAGAGCTTTGAAGTTATCAGAAGAGGTTGGGGAAGTTTCCCAGGCAGTATTGAGTTCATCAAATGTATGTGGGTGTGGATACAAAGAAAAAACAAAAGAAGATATAGTTGAAGAGTGTTTAGACGTAATAATTGTAGCAAGCTCAATAATAAGCCAGAGTTATGATAATGAAATTAATATGGATGAGATAGTTAATATATATAAGAAAAAGCTTAAAAAATGGGAAGAAAAATGCAAAACTATATAAATTTTAAAATATTAGATAACTTAAGTTGATTAAATATAGACTTAAGTTATTTTTATTTATAAAGAATTAGTAATGTAAAATTAATATCATTATACGTAGGAGGTTATACTCATTTTAAGTATATTTTGATTGGTAACAATTTTATTAAATGATCTTTAATCTATTTGTAATAGTATAAAAATTTAATAAAAATATAAATAAGTTAACATAATAGTTGGAGAAATAGAAAAAATATTTTTTATTGAATACTAAAATTTCTAATCAAAGTAGAAAGTGTATATAAAAATATATAATTTAAATAAAAAAATTTAATTAATGATAAATAAATTAGAAATGTGGATAAAAAATAGAAAATCGGTATATAAGCTAAGTCTAGGATGTATATAATGTTAATAACATAAACAAAAATTGTGTATAACTTAAAAAAATAAACTAATTATAAAAAATACTAAAAAAAGTTAAGAAAAAGTATTGACGATATAAAGTATAGGTGGTATAGTAATACATGTCCTTAAGAAAAGGACAAACACGAAAGAGAAACAACAGAAAAGAGTTGACAAAGTAAAATTACTTTGATAAACTAAGGAAGTTGTAAGGAATGAACTTTGAAAATTAAACAGTAGGTTAATTTATATAACTAATGATTCTTAAAGAATCGAAAACAAACCAAGCCAGATATTCAGATAATGATAGTCTGAGCAGGTAACAACTTTTATTTGAGAGTTTGATCCTGGCTCAGGATGAACGCTGGCGGCGTGCCTAACACATGCAAGTCGAGCGATTCTCTTCGGAGAAGAGCGGCGGACGGGTGAGTAACGCGTGGGTAACCTGCCCTGTACACACGGATAACATACCGAAAGGTATGCTAATACGAGATAACATGAGAAAGTCGCATGGCTTTCTTATCAAAGCTTTTGCGGTACAGGATGGACCCGCGTCTGATTAGCTAGTTGGTAAGGTAATGGCTTACCAAGGCGACGATCAGTAGCCGACCTGAGAGGGTGATCGGCCACATTGGAACTGAGACACGGTCCAAACTC
>NZ_JADMRK010000033.1:0-1054 GCF_015560225.1 Romboutsia sp. BSD2780061687b_171204_C1
AAATATTAAAAACTTTCAACAACGGATCTCTTGGTTCTCGCATCGATGAAGAACGCAGCGAAATGCGATACGTAATGTGAATTGCAGAATTCCGTGAATCATCGAATCTTTGAACGCACATTGCGCCCCTTGGTATTCCAGGGGGCATGCCTGTTTGAGCGTCATTTCCTTCTCAAACATTCTGTTTGGTAGTGAGTGATACTCTTTGGAGTTAACTTGAAATTGCTGGCCTTTTCATTGGATGTTTTTTTTTTCCAAAGAGAGATTTCTCTGCGTGCTTGAGGTATAATGCAAGTACGGTCGTTTTAGGTTTTACCAACTGCGGCTAATCTTTTTTATACTGAGCGTATTGGAACGTTATCGATAAGAAGAGAGCGTCTAGGCGAACAATGTTCTTAAAGTTTGACCTCAAATCAGGTAGGAGTACCCGCTGAACTTAAGCATATCAATAAGCGGAGGAAAAGAAACCAACCGGGATTGCCTTAGTAACGGCGAGTGAAGCGGCAAAAGCTCAAATTTGAAATCTGGTACCTTCGGTGCCCGAGTTGTAATTTGGAGAGGGCAACTTTGGGGCCGTTCCTTGTCTATGTTCCTTGGAACAGGACGTCATAGAGGGTGAGAATCCCGTGTGGCGAGGAGTGCGGTTCTTTGTAAAGTGCCTTCGAAGAGTCGAGTTGTTTGGGAATGCAGCTCTAAGTGGGTGGTAAATTCCATCTAAAGCTAAATATTGGCGAGAGACCGATAGCGAACAAGTACAGTGATGGAAAGATGAAAAGAACTTTGAAAAGAGAGTGAAAAAGTACGTGAAATTGTTGAAAGGGAAGGGCATTTGATCAGACATGGTGTTTTGTGCCCTCTGCTCCTTGTGGGTAGGGGAATCTCGCATTTCACTGGGCCAGCATCAGTTTTGGTGGCAGGATAAATCCATAGGAATGTAGCTTGCCTCGGTAAGTATTATAGCCTGTGGGAATACTGCCAGCTGGGACTGAGGACTGCGACGTAAGTCAAGGATGCTGGCATAATGGTTATATGCCGCCCGTCTTGAAACACGGAC
>NZ_JADMRK010000003.1:0-302830 GCF_015560225.1 Romboutsia sp. BSD2780061687b_171204_C1
TACCTGGTTGATAGGTCGAAGGTGTAAGTGCAGTAATGTATTTAGCTTATCGATACTAATAGGTCGAGGACTTGACCAAAATAAAATGATTAACTCTAGATGGTATACAGTTTTGAAAGTACTAATAAAATTAAATATGCGGGTGTAGCTCAATGGTAGAGTTCCGGCCTTCCAAGCCGGCTGTGAGGGTTCGATCCCCTTCACCCGCTCCAAATAAAGATTATGTGGTTATTATAGCAAAGAGGATACACCTGTTCCCATACCGAACACAGAAGTTAAGCTCTTTAGCGCTGATGGTACTTGGGGGGCGACCCCCTGGAAGAGTAAGACGTAGCCACGTAATCTTTTTTATTGATAAAGACACACAAAAATGTAAAAAGAGATATGAATTAAATTCATATCTCTTTTTACTTATAATGAAATTATAAATAATTATTATGATATATTTAATTAAAATAGTAAGTGACTTATAAGAGTAAATAAAAACAATCATTTTAATCCTTTTACTAGATGAAAAATATTTATAAAAATATCTAAGTATTTATGAATATTTTTTGTAAAGCAGGAGATAATTATAATGTAAAACTTAATATAAATAAATTACTCAATCTCCCCCATTTTAAAAAGGTCTCTATCCCCCATAGAGGCCTTTATTTTTTTATAAAATATAGTGAATTAAAGCAGATTACATATACATTCATTAACAATATCATAAATAGTTAAGCAAGCAGATTCAAATTAACACTACTGCTATATAATGACATTATATAATTCTTCATTAAATAAAAGTTGAATTTCATATCGTTAAAAGACTTATATAAATAAGGTTGAAATCGTAGGATAGTGGGTAATATATAAAGAATATATTACGACAAATGGATGATTTATGTAAATTTTATTAAATAAAGCACAAGATATATATAGATATATGTTATAATTAAATGGTAAAGAACGAATGTTCGTGAGAGAGGAGTGATATTGTTGGAATTTAAATTAAAATCGGAATTTAAGCCTACGGGAGATCAGCCTGAGGCTATAAAGTCAATAGTAGATGCTATAAATAACAATGAAAAGTTTTCTACTCTTCTAGGGGTAACAGGATCTGGTAAAACCTTTACTATGGCTAATATTATAAAAAACGTAAATAAGCCAACATTGATATTAGCTCATAATAAAACATTAGCAGCTCAATTATACAGTGAATTTAAAGAGTTTTTCCCGGAGAATGCAGTAGAATACTTTGTAAGTTACTACGATTACTATCAGCCAGAAGCATACGTAGCTCATAGTGATACATATATAGAAAAAGATGCAAGTATAAATGATGAAATAGATAAGCTTAGACACTCTGCAACAGCAGCAATATTAGAAAGAAGAGATGTTATAATAATTTCATCTGTATCCTGTATATATGGATTAGGGGATCCAGAAGACTATAGACAACTTATGGTATCTCTAAGACCAGGAATGGAAAAGGATAGGGATGAAGTTATAAAGAGATTAATAGATATACAGTATGAAAGAAATGATGTTAACTTTGTTAGGGGTACTTTTAGAGTTAGAGGAGATATTTTAGAAATATTCCCTGCAAGTAATGATGAAAAGGCTATAAGAATAGAATTTTTTGGTGATGAAATTGATAGAATAACAGAAATAGATTATGTTACAGGTAAAATGGTAGGGGTGAGAAATCATGTAGTAATATTCCCGGCATCTCACTATGTAACAACACCAGAAAGAATAGAAAAAGCTATAGTTGAAATAGAAAAAGAGCTTGAAGAAAGAATAAATGAATTTAAAGACAATGATAAATTACTAGAGGCTCAAAGAATTGACCAAAGAACTAGATATGATATAGAAATGTTAAAAGAAATAGGATTCTGCCAGGGTATAGAAAACTACTCAAGACATATAACAGGCAGAAAGCCAGGAGAGAAGCCATATACATTAATGGATTTTTTCCCAGATGATTATTTAATAATAGTTGATGAATCTCATGTTACAGTACCACAAGTAAGAGGTATGTATGCCGGAGATAGATCTAGAAAAGGTTCGCTTATAGATAATGGATTTAGATTACCATCAGCTTATGATAATAGACCTTTAAATTTTGAAGAATTTGAAGAAAATATTAATCAAATACTATTTGTAACTGCAACACCAGGACCATATGAGATACAACATTCAACAACTATAGCAGAACAAATAATAAGACCAACAGGTTTACTTGATCCTATAATAGAAGTTAGACCTATAGACAATCAGATAGATAATTTAGTAGGTGAAATAAATAAGGTAATTGAAAAGAATGAAAGAGTTTTAATAACAACTCTTACTAAGAAAATGAGTGAAGATTTAACCAACTACCTTAAAGAAATTGGTATAAAGGTCAAGTATTTGCATTCAGATATAGATACTCTTGAAAGAGTAGAGATTATAAGGGATCTAAGATTAGGTAAGTTTGATGTATTAGTTGGTATAAACTTACTTAGAGAAGGATTAGATATTCCAGAAGTTTCCTTGGTGGCGATATTAGACGCAGATAAAGAAGGATTCTTGCGTTCTGAAACATCATTAATACAAACTATAGGACGTGCAGCTAGAAATTCAGAAGGTAAAGTTATAATGTATGCAGATAGAATAACTAGGTCTATGCAAAGTGCTATAGAAGAAACAAAAAGAAGAAGAGAAATACAATCACTATATAATAAAGAGAATAATATAACTCCTACAACTATTAAAAAGAGTATTAGAGATGCTATAGAAGCTACGAAAGTCGCTGATGAAGAAGTTATATATGGAGTTAAAGAAACTGATGATATAGATGAAATAAAAGCTAATATAGCTAAATTACAATCAGAGATGATGGAAGCAGCTCAAAATTTACAATTTGAAAGAGCAGCAGAACTTAGGGATAAGGTAAAAGAATTAGAAGAAAGGATAGAAATTAATGGAAGATAAAATCATAATAAAAGGCGCAAAAGAGCATAACTTAAAAAATGTTAATATAGAACTTCCGAGAAATAAATTTATAGTATTTACTGGATTATCAGGATCTGGTAAATCTTCTTTAGCTTTTGATACTATATATGCAGAAGGTCAAAGAAGATACGTTGAGAGTTTGTCAGCTTATGCTAGACAATTCTTAGGTCAAATGGAAAAACCAAATGTAGAATATATAGAAGGATTATCACCAGCTATATCTATAGATCAAAAAACAACATCTAAAAATCCTCGTTCTACTGTGGGTACAGTAACAGAAATATATGATTATTTAAGATTATTATTTGCTAGAGTAGGAGAAGTACATTGTCCTACTTGTGGTAAATTAATTAGTCAAATGACAGTCCAAGAAATTGTTGATAAAATGATGGAATTTGAAGAAAGAACTAAACTTCAAATATTATCACCAGTAGTAAGAGGTCAAAAGGGAACTCATAAAAAGATACTAGAGAATATAAAAAAAGAAGGATTTGTCAGAGTTAGAGTTGACGGAGAAAACTATGAAGTTACAGATGAAATAGAATTAAATAAAAATCAAAAACATAATATAGAGGTTGTGATTGACAGAATAGTTATAAAAGATGGAATAGAGGCTAGACTAGCAGATTCAATAGAAACAGCTATAAAATTATCTGATGGTCTTGTTATTGCTCAAATAATAGGTGGAGATGAAATACTTTACTCAACTAAATTTGCATGCCCAGAGCATGGAGTAGGTATAGAAGAACTATCTCCAAGAATGTTCTCATTTAACAGTCCATTTGGAGCATGTGATGCTTGTAATGGTTTAGGAGAAAGTAGAGAAGTAGACCCAGATTTAGTTATACCGAATAAAGATTTATCTATAAAACAAGGTGCTATAGCAGCGTGGGGTTCTGTAAGCACAAGTGATGATACATATTATAGTAAAATGGTTAGAAGTTTAGCAGAACATTTTAACGTATCACTTGATACACCATTTAAAGATTTGCCTGAGGACTTTGTTCAAGAGTTACTTTATGGAAAAGACAATGTGATAGTTGAATTTATATTTGAATCAAAGTTTGGAGGAAGAAGAGAATATAGAGCGCCATTTGAAGGAGTGATAGTTAATTTAGAGAGAAGATATAGAGAAACTAACTCAGAATATTCAAGAGAAAAAATAGAAGAATTTATGGCTGAAACTCCTTGTCCAAAATGTAAAGGAGCAAGACTTAAAAAAGAAGTATTATCAGTATTAGTAGACAACAAAAATATAATGGATGTAACTAATTTTTCAGTAAATGAGCTTATAGATTATATAGAAAATATCAATTTAAGTGAAAAGCAAAAGTTTATAGCAAATGAAATACTAAAAGAAATAAGAGGAAGAGCATCTTTCTTAAGAGATGTTGGTTTAGATTACTTAAACCTATCAAGAAAAGCAGGAACTTTATCAGGAGGGGAAGCACAACGTATAAGACTTGCTACTCAAATAGGTTCAGCTTTAGTTGGAGTTTTATACGTACTAGACGAGCCAAGCATAGGGCTTCATCAAAGAGATAACGATAGATTAATAGGAACATTAAGACATCTTACAGATATAGGTAATACTCTTATAGTAGTAGAACATGATGAAGATACAATGAGAGAAAGTGATTATATAGTAGATATTGGTCCAGGAGCTGGGGTACATGGAGGTAATATCGTTGCACAAGGTACTTTAGATGAAATATTAGACAATGAAAATTCTATAACAGGACAATATTTAAGCGGTAAAAAGCAAATTACTATACCAGAAGAGACTAGAGAAGGAAATGGTAAATACTTAGAAATAGTTAAAGCTACTGAAAATAACTTAAAGAATATAAATGTAAAGTTCCCTTTAGGTAAATTTACTTGTATAACAGGAGTTTCAGGTTCTGGTAAAAGTACATTAATCAACGATATACTTTACAAAGGAATAGCTGGAAAGATAAATAGATTAAGAGAAAGACCAGGAAAGCATAAAGAAATAAAAGGGATAGAAAATATAGACAAAATAATAAATATAGACCAAAGTCCAATAGGAAGAACACCTCGTTCAAATCCTGCAACCTATACGGGTGTATTTGATATGATAAGAGATTTATTCGCATCAACTAATGAAGCTAAAGCTAGAGGATATCAAAAAGGAAGATTTAGTTTCAATGTGAAAGGTGGAAGATGTGAAGCTTGTAAAGGTGATGGTATTATAAAAATAGAGATGCACTTCTTATCAGATGTGTATGTACCTTGTGAAGTATGTAAGGGCGAAAGATATAATAGAGAAACACTACAAGTTAAATATAAAGATAAAACAATAGCTGATGTATTAGATATGAATGTTGAGGAAGCTCTTAAATTCTTTGAAAACATACCTAATATAAAAAGAAAATTAGAAACATTAATGGATGTTGGACTTTCATATATAAAATTAGGACAACCATCTACACAATTATCAGGTGGAGAGGCTCAAAGAATAAAACTTGCTACAGAATTAAGTAAAAGACCAACAGGTAAGACTTTATATATATTAGATGAACCTACAACAGGACTTCATATGGCAGATGTAGACAAGTTAATACAAGTACTTCAAAGATTAGCAGACACAGGTAATTCAATAGTAGTTATAGAGCATAACTTAGATGTTATAAAAACTTGTGACTACATAATAGATTTAGGACCTGAAGGTGGAGATAAAGGTGGTCAAATAGTTGCCACAGGGACACCAAAAGAAGTATCTAAAGTTGAAGGGTCTTACACAGGGATGTTCTTAAAGAAATATTTTGAATAAATAAGTGAAATAAACTCAGTGAATTTTAAGTAACAGACGTGGATGAGTGAATTTAAAAGAATATATAATAATTTTAATAAAATTAATTTTTTATTTAGCCAATTTTGTAATTTTAATTGCAATATTGGCTAAAACTATATAAGTAATATTTAGAATTGTAAGAAATTTAACATATATGTAAAAATATGTTAAAATATAAATGAGAAACTTAGACAAAAAAGGAGATGATTTATATGTCAGCAAAAAAGAAATCTAAATTCTCATTTCCAACAGCCTACACTGTAATACTTATAGTAATGCTATTAGTGTTAGGACTTACTTATGTAATACCTTCAGGAAAGTATTCAAAATTACTTTATGATGCTGAAGCAAACGTATTCGTAATAGAATCGCCTACAGGTCAAGTATCAGAAAAAAAAGCAACTCAAAAAACACTGGATGAACTAGGGGTAAAAACTAATCTAAGTAAATTTACAGATGGTTCTATAAGTAAACCAGTGGCAATACCAGGGACTTATGAACAACTACCAAAAGAAAAACCAACAGTATTTAAAGCATTAACAACATTTTTAAATGCACCTATACAAGGTTTATATGATTCAATAGATATAATTGCTTTCGTTCTTGTAATAGGTGGTATAGTAGGAGTAATAAATAAAACAGGAGCATTTACAGCGGGTATAAGTGCTTTATCAAGAAATCTAAAAGGAAAAGAAGCTTGGTTAATAGTAATAATAACAGTAATAATAGGAATAGGTGGAACAAGCTTTGGATTAGCAGAAGAAACAATAGCATTTTATCCAATAGTAGTGCCGATATTCTTGGCAGCAGGATATGATGCATTAGTA
Organism: Romboutsia sp. BSD2780061687b_171204_C1; assembly: GCF_015560225.1. NCBI lineage: Bacteria > Bacillati > Bacillota > Clostridia > Peptostreptococcales > Peptostreptococcaceae > Romboutsia > Romboutsia sp. BSD2780061687b_171204_C1. The sequence goes on from NZ_JADMRK010000003.1 coordinate 6,625, forward strand.
GCAATTGCAGCAATATATCTTGGTTCTTGTATGGGAACAATGGCATCAACAGTAAATCCTTTCTCTACAGTTATAGCATCAAATACAGCAGGAATTGATTTTACAAGTGGAATGCCTTTAAGAATATTTATGTTAGTTGCAGGTCTTGCAGTTTGTATATTCTACACAGTTAAGTATGCAGAAAAAGTAAAAAAAGACCCAAGTCAATCATTAATATATTCACAAAAGAAAGAATTAGAAGATCACTTCCTAAAAGGTCATAATGAAGAAAATGTACCTGAGTTTACATGGGGAAGAAAATTAATGTTATTAATATTTGCATTATCATTTGTTGTAATGGTATATGGTGTAAAAGAATTAAAATGGTCATTTAAAGAAATGACATCATTATTCTTATTTGTAACATTCATACTAGCTATATTTGCAAAACTTAGTGAAAAAGAATTTGTTTCTGAATTTGTTGCAGGAGCAGCAGATTTACTAGGAGTTGCACTAATAATTGGTCTTGCGCGTGGTATCACTATAATAATGGATGGTGGTATGATAAGTGATACTATATTATATGGATTAAGTAATGTAGTATCAAATATGAGTGGTATAGTATTCTCAACAGTAATGTTCTTTGTTTATATATTACTAGGATTCTTTATATCTTCATCTTCAGGACTTGCAGTTTTATCAATGCCTATAATGGCACCTCTTGCAGATGTTGTTGGAGTAAACAGAGACGTAATAGTAAGTGCATATCAATTTGGACAAGGACTTATAAGTTTTATAACTCCTACAGGATTAATACTTGCATCACTTGCTATGGTAAATGTAACTTATGATAAATGGCTAAAATTTGTAACACCATTAATTATAATGATATCAGTACTTGCAATAGTAGTACTTGGTATAGGTGTAATTATATAGATTAATACTAAAGGAGTGTTTTAAAATAATTTTTGAGATTTATTTTAAACACTCCTTTTTAATAAATTCTAATAACTGATTTTAATAGAAGAGTGTATATTATAATATACATTACATAGTTTAAAAGCATCAAAATGAGCTATCTCTTTTGGAGATAGCTCTATATGAAAAAGAGGAATTAATTACTAGTAATTTCTTTTGCAGAAAGTTCTTTTTCGTAACCTGCTATTTCAGACTTTGATGCATATATAAAATGTCCAGGTCTTATTTCTACCCATTCAGGATTTTCAGTAGAATAATCATGAATACTTGGATCATATTTTATACGGACTCTGTTTTTTTCATAATCAGGGTCTGGTAAAGGTATAGCAGATAGTAAAGATTTAGTATAAGGATGAAGTGGATTTTCATACAATTCATCAGCAGTAGTAAGTTCAACTAACTTACCTTTATGCATAACCCCTATTCTATCGCTTATATATTTAACCATTGAAAGGTCATGGGCGATAAATAGATAAGTTAGGCCATTTTCTTTTTGAAGCTTTCTAAGTAAGTTAACAACTTGTGCTTGAATAGAAACATCTAGTGCAGATATAGGCTCATCAGCAATTATAAATTTTGGTTGTATAGCTAGAGCACGAGCAATACCTATACGTTGTCTTTGCCCACCAGAGAATTCATGAGGATATCTACTAGCATGTTGTTCATTAAGCCCTACAGTTCTTAACAACTCATAAACTTTATCTCTTCTTTCTTCTTTAGTTTTACATAGGCCATGTACATCTAAACCTTCGGCAATTATATCAGTAACAGTCATACGAGGATTTAGACATGCCATAGGATCTTGGAATATCATTTGCATATTTTTATTTACATGATTTTTCTCATCTTTTTTCAATTTTTTAGAAGAGATATTTTTACCATCAAATTCTATTTCTCCACTAGTTGGATCATAAAGTCTTATTATAGCTCTACCAGTAGTAGATTTACCAGAGCCAGACTCCCCAACCAAACCAAATGTTTCACCTTCATATATTTCAAAAGAAACATCATCAACAGCTTTAACAGTAGTATTTCTATCTATTCTAAAGTGTTGTTTTAAGTTTTTAACTTTTAATAGAACTTTTTTACTCATCTGCTTTCACCTTCTTTCTACCTACGTTATTAGGTCTTTCAATCTTTGGAGCCAATGGATGTAATAACCATGTAGCTGCATAGTGTGTATCGCTAACTTTAAACATAGGTGGTTCAGCTAAGTAATCTATTTTAAGAGCGTAATCACTACGAAGAGCAAATGCATCTCCTTTAGGAGGGTGCATTAAATCTGGAGGAGTTCCAGGTATATTATATAAATCATTATCTCCTATATCTAAAGTTGGCATAGAACCTAAAAGTCCCCAAGTATACGGATGCTGAGGATTATAGAATATATCATTAGTTGTTCCATGTTCTATGATTTTACCAGCATACATAACTGCAACTCTATCAGCCATATTAGCAACAACTCCAAGGTCATGAGTTATAAATATAAGGGCAGCTCCGGTTTTTTCCTGAAGAGCTTTCATAAGCTCTAATATTTGAGCCTGTATAGTAACGTCTAATGCAGTTGTTGGTTCATCTGCTATTAGAACTTTAGGATTACAAGCTAAAGATATAGCTATTACTATACGCTGTCTCATACCACCTGAAAATTGATGAGGATATTGTTTAAACCTTTTTTCAGGTTCAGATATACCAACTAAATCTATAAGTTCTATAGCTTTAGCCTTAGCTTCTTCCTTACTAAGACCTTGATGCTTAATAATACCTTCCATTATTTGTTTTCCTATGGTCATAGTAGGATTTAAAGAAGTCATAGGATCTTGGAATATCATTGCAATATCTTTACCTCTTAATTTTTCCATCTCAGGTTCACTAAGTTTAGTTAAATCTTTACCGTTAAATAATATTTCACCATCTTTTATATAACCATTTGCAGATAGTATTCTCATTATAGTTTTACAAGCAACGGATTTACCAGAACCAGACTCACCAACTATAGCAAGTGTTTCACCTTTATGTAAGTCGAATGTAACGCCTCTAACAGCTTGAACTTCTCCACCATATGTATTGAAACTAACGCACAGGTTTTTAACTTCTAATAATTTTTCCAATCAACTCATCTCCCTTACTAATTATTGATTACGCATTTTAGGGTCAACAGCATCTCTTAGACCATCAGCTAATAAATTAAGAGCAAATATCAAAGAACAAACTACTATTGATGGGATAAACATCATATATGGGTAGCTTTGTAATGATTTAAATCCTTCATTTATTAATACACCAAGTGATGCTTGAGGTGGTTGAAGACCTAACCCTATAAAACTTAAAAATGCTTCATAAAATATTGCTTGAGGTAGTGAGAACATGATCATTACCACAATAGGACCAATAACATTAGGGAAAAGATGTTTAAAAATAACTCTAAAATCAGAAGAACCTAAAGTTTTAGAAGCTAATACAAACTCTTGATTTTTAAGTCTAAGTACATGAGAACGAACAACTCTAGCCATACCAGTCCACCCAGATACAGCCATTGCTAAAGAAATTGATAATATACCTGGATTAAATACCATTATGAAAAGTGTAACAATAACCAACTGAGGAATACCTGTAATTATCTCTATTATACGTTGCATTACAAGGTCTACTTTACCTCCATAGTAAGCAGATATACCACCATAAGCAACACCTATAAGCAAATCAAAAACAGCTGCTAAGACTGCTATGAATAAAGAAACCCTAGCGCCAGTCCACGTACGAGTCCAGATATCACGTCCAAGTGCATCTGTACCAAATAAATAGTTTTCTTTTATATTTTTCTCAGCATAAACGTCAACACCATTTGAATCTTTACCATCCATTATACCTAAAGAAGATACTATAGGCATTTTAGGTGGAATCTTAACGTTTCTTATGTTTTGAGATTTATAATCATATTTAGAAAAAATAGGTGCGAATATAGCCATTAACACTATAGTAAAAAGTATTATTAATCCAACTACAGCCCCTTTATTTTTAAATAATCTTTTTCGAGCATCTTGCCAAAAAGTTAGACTTTCTCTAGTAATAGCTTCATTATCTCCTGACTGTATAGGAGTAGGTTCAAATAAATCAGCTGTTAACTCTACTTCTTGACCATCAATTATTACTTTATCAACCATTTTATTTACCTCCTGCCAAACGGATTCTTGGATCTATTACACCGTAAAGTATATCTACTATTAATATAACTGCTATGTAGAATGCACTATAAAGTATAGCAACCCCTGAAATTATGAATAAGTCATTTATAGATATAGCATTAACTAATAAGTCACCTATACCAGGTACAGCAAAAACTTTTTCTACAACTAAAGAACCTGTAAGAAGTCCTGCAGCTAAAGGACCTAATATAGTTATAACAGGAATTAATGCATTTCTAAGAGCGTGCTTTAAGATAACTGTGGATTTTTTTAAACCTTTTGCTTTAGCAGTAATTATATAATCAGAGTTTAGAACTTCAACAAGTTCTGTTCTAGTAAAACGAGCAACGTTTGATATTGTAAAAAATGAAAGTGCAATTGATGGAAGAATAGTCCAAACATATCTAAAATCTGAACCTAAAGGAACTCCCCAAGCTATAGGTAGTATTTTTAATTTACTTGCAATATACAATTGGAGTGAAGCTGCAAATACAAATGATGGAACAGAAACTCCTATTACTGAAAGTATAGTACAAGTATAGTCCCAAATAGTATTTCTCTTAAGTGCAGCGACAATTCCAAGTGCTAAACCTATGAAGGTACCTAAAACTAAAGATTGAGCACCCAACATAGCAGAAGGGCCTATACGACTGGCAATGATATCTTCGACTTTCTTATTAGATTGTTTAAATGAAATGCCAAGGTCACCTTTGAATACACCTGTAAGATATCTTACATATTGGACTGGAACAGGATCATCTAATCCATAAGTAGCTTCCAGTCTAGCAATTTGTTGAGGATTTAACTTTTGTTCATTAAATGGACTGCCTGGAAGAAGTCTTACCAAGAAAAATGTAACTGATATGACTATAAATAAAGTTATAAACATATATGCAATACGTTTTAATACATAGCGAAACATCGCTACCCCCCCCTTTTTTTGAATTTTTAATTAAAATCACTAGTTTTAAGTGATATAGAATCTAAGTATAATAATTAATTTAGTTTTATATAATTATGATATAAACATAAAACTTATACCAATAGTAATTGTTGATATTAACAAACCAGATATTAATAAACTATTTGTAAGATAAAAGCTATTTTCTCTATTAACGTAATCTTCAATTGTCATGTTAATATCTTCTGTTAATACGCCTTTTCTTCTTTGAAATTCTTGACTTAATTTATTAAAAGAGAAAAGTGTGATATTAAAAAATCCTTTTTCCCAAACGAAACATAATAATCCGAAAAGGAAATAAATCATACCAACAATAAATGCACAATTTAAAAATGAATATGCACTAAATTTGTTGATAATTGAATATAATAAACTGATAATAGCATTAATTGCAAGAAGTTGAAAAGTATTTTTCATATTCGAACCGCCTTTCGAGCTTGTTTATTATTTTAATTGTAGTAGCATAATAAAGTATTTTCAAGTTAAAATTAATATTTTCATATAAAAAAATTTTTTTAATTAAAAAATCAGAAAATTAAAAAAAACAAATGATTTTTATTATAACATGTTATATAATAAACTTTAAATATATGAGTTTATTTGTAAATTGGATATAGGGGAGGATGTTTACTATGTTTTTAAAAAGAAAAATATCAGTATTAGCAACAATAGCATTAGTAAGTTCAAGTTTGCTTGTTGGATGCAGTAGCACAGGAGGATCTAGCTCTAGTGGTGGAGGAGAAGCTACTTCAGAAGAAGTTCTTGCTAATAAAAATGCAAGAAATGCTATAGCTATGGCTATAGATAAGCAAGCCTTATGTGATGTTATATTAAATAATGGATCAATTGCATCTGATACATTTACACCATCTAACTTGGCATTTGACAACGGAAAAGATTATGCAGAGTACACAAAAGATAAAGGTGTAACTTATGATGAAGAAAAAGCTAAAGAAGCATGGGCAAAAGCTAAAGAAGAAGTTGGATTCGATACTGTTACACTTGAGTTATTAACTTTCGACCATGACTCAGGAAAAAGAACAGGTGAATTTATCCAAGCAGAATTATCTGATGCATTAGAAGGATTAAATGTAGAAGTTAAAAATCTTCCTTTCAAGCAAAAATTAGCAGAGGAGACAGCTGGAAACTTTGACTTAGCTTACTCAGGATGGGGAGCTGACTATCCAGATCCATTAACATTCCTACAAACAATGCAAACTGGAAACCAATTCTCTAAGCAAGTTGGATATAAAAGTGATGAATTTAATAAATTAGTAGATGAAGCTACAAAAGCAGAAACTACAACTGAAGCATATGAAAAATACGCAAAAGCAGAAGAATTAATGTTATCTGATGGATTCTTAGCGCCAATTCAACAAAAAGGAAGAACTTATTTAGAGAAGCCTTATGTTTCAGGAATAATAAATTATTCTTGGGGAGCTGACTATGATTATAGATATGCAGATGTAGATAAACCAGAAAAAGTTCTTAATATAGATATAAGTTCAGATATACCTACAATGGACCCAAGTAAAGCAACAGACGTTTCATCTTTCACAGTTATGAATAATACTATGGAAGGATTAACTAGAATAGATAAAGATGGTAAAGTTGAGCCAGGTGTGGCTGAATCTTGGGAAGTTTCTGAAGATGGATTAACTTGGACTTTCAAGTTAAGAAAAGATTCTAAGTGGTCAAATGGAGACCCTGTAACAGCTAAAGATTTTGAGTATTCTTGGAAAAGAACTTTAAACCCTGATACAGCATCTGAGTATGGATACATAATGAATGATATAGCAGGGGCAGCAGAAGCAGCTGATAAAGGTTCAGAAAATGTAGGGGTTAAGGCTGTTGATGATTATACATTAGAAGTTAAGTTAAACAGAAAAGTTTCTTACTTCCCTGAATTAGTATCATTCCAAGTATTCTTCCCACAAAATCAAAAATTTGTTGAAGCTCAGGGAGATAAATATGGTACTACAGCAGATACTCAAATATATAATGGACCATTTACTTTAACAAATTGGAAAGTAGAAGACCAATATACTATGGAAAAAAATCCTAACTATTGGAATAAAGATATAATCAAATTAGATACTATAAATACTAAAGTAGTTAAGGAAACTAGTGCTTCAGTTAACTTATATGAAGATGGTCAAATAGATAGATGTCTATTAGATTCTGACTTTGTTGATAAATATAAAGATAGTAAGGAAGTTCACAACTACGGTCAAGCGTCTACATTCTTCTTACAAGTAAATGGTGGGAGAGGAGCTTCTAAATAAAATAAATTAAAAGCTTTATAATATAGCCTAAGTACTTTAATAATAAATAATTTTAAAAATTTTAAAAGTAAATATATTGATTTTGCTAAAGCGTAGGTATAAATTAGTTTTGACTGTTTTATATCTACGCTTTTAATTTTAATAAAATAATCTATGGGAATAATTTATTTTTTTAGGGTATAATTCTAATATGAAAATATAAAAGTGGAGGTAATAAATTGTTTGACATACAGGATCATTTAAAGAAACTTCCAGCACAACCTGGTGTATATTTAATGAAAGATAAGTTTGATAATATTATATATGTAGGAAAGGCTGTATCCTTAAAAAATAGAGTAAGACAATATTTTCAATCATCTAAAAATCATCCTTCAAAAGTAAAGTCTATGGTTAAAAATATATATAAATTTGAGTATATTATTACAGATTCAGAATTAGAAGCACTTATATTAGAATGTAATCTGATTAAGCAATATAGACCTAAATATAATGTTTTATTAAGGGATGATAAAACATACCCATATATTAAGGTAACAACTAATGAAGATTTTCCTAGAGTATTAAAAGTTAGAAGAGTACTAAAGGATAAGGCAAGGTATTTTGGTCCATATACTAATACAACAGCAGTGAATGATACATTAGAGATAATAAGAAATACTTATCCAATAAGAACTTGTAATATAGATATAGATAAAGCTATAAAGAACAAAATGAGACCATGCTTAAATATGCATATAAAAAAGTGTGTAGGCCCATGTACAGGAAATGTAAGCAAGGAAGATTACAATAAAATGATAGAAGAAATAATACTTTTCTTATCAGGTAAAGAAGAAAAATTAATTGAAATACTGACTGAGAAAATGAATAAATGTGCTATGGAATTTAATTTTGAAGATGCAGCTATGTACAGAGATAAAATTAGAAGTTTAGAAGAAATGATGCAAAAGCAAAAAATAGATGCCACTACATCAGACTTAAATCAAGATGTTATAGCAATGGCAAGAGCACATGATGAAGCTTGTGTTCAAGTATTCTTTATTAGAAATGGTAAAATAGTAGGTAGAGAACATTTTATATTAGAAGGGGTTATGGAAAGTGAGAGAGCATCTATATTATCATCCTTTGTTAAGCAGTTTTACATGGAACAAGAGTATATACCAAAGGAATTAATAATAGAAGATGAAATAGAAGACAGTTTTATACTAGAAGAATGGTTATCTGCTAAAAAAGGGCAAAAAGTTACTATAAGGGTTCCTCAAAAAGGAGAAAAGAAAAATCTAGTAGAAATGGTAAGAAAAAATGCTGTAGAATATCTTGAGAAATTTTCCGATATGAACAAGAGAAAGTACGAAAAAAGTATTGGAGCTTTAGATGAGTTAAAAAATATATTAGGATTAGACAAAAGACCAAAAAGAATAGAGTCCTTTGATATATCAAATATACAAGGTGTAGACTCTATTGGTTCTATGGTAGTATTTACTGATGGAAAAAAAGATAAAAAGGAATATCGTAGATATAAAATAAAAACAGTTATAGGTCCTAATGATTTTGATTCTATGGCAGAAATAGTAGAAAGAAGATTGAAGTATGGAGATTTACCAGATTTAATTCTTTTAGATGGAGGAAAAGGACAAGTTAGTGCAGTAAAAAAAGTTTTAGAAAGATATAATGTAGAAATACCTCTATGGGGAATGTATAAAGACGATAAACATAGAACAAAGGGACTTATTTCCCAGGAAAAAGAGATTGAACTAGATAAAACATCTAACTTGTATAGATTTGTCGCAAGTATTCAAGAAGAAGTTCATAACTATGCTATAACATATCACAGAAGTTTAAGAAATAAATCTTTGACAAAATCAGTTCTAGATGATATACAAGGAATAGGGGAAAAAAGAAAAAAAGCTCTATTAAATCACTTTAAAGATATAGAATCTATAAAAAAAGCTAACATTGAAGAATTATTAGAAGTGGAAGGAATGAATAGAGCAGCCTGTGAGAATGTTTACAATTATTTCAGAAAGGGATAATAATATGAATTTCATCGATAAGGTTTCAATCAAAGAAATTATAAAGGATTTAGAATTAGAAGTAGTATATATGCCTGATAATAAAGAGTACTATGTATATTCTCAGGATGTAAATAGGCCAGGATTACAATATGCTGGATATTTTGAACATTTTGCTTATGATAGAATTCAAATAATAGGAAGAGCAGAATATAATTACTTTAGTTATTTAGATGCAGAAAGAAGAGAAAATGTACTAGATAAATTATTTTCTTATGAAATTCCTGCACTTATAGTAACAAGAGGATTGGAAGTTAATTCTGATGTCATAAAATATGCTAAGAAGTATGGAAGAATAATTTTAAGCACAAAGAGAAATACAACTAGATTTATAAACAGATTATCAAATTATTTAGATGATAGAATGGCACCTCATACTACATTGCATGGTGTATTAGTGGATGTATATGGTATAGGAGTATTAATAAAGGGAGAAAGTAGCATTGGTAAATCAGAAACAGCTTTAGAATTAGTTCAAAGAGGTCATAGATTAGTTGCCGATGATGCAGTAGAAATAAGAAGATTAGATGAAAGTGTACTTTTAGGGCAATCCCCAGAGTTACTTAGACATTTTTTAGAAATAAGAGGGATTGGTATAATAGATGTGAGAAGCTTGTATGGTGCTGGCGCTGTAAAAAATAGTAAAACTATTGATTTAGTAGTGCACTTAGAGGCTTGGAATGAAGATAAATATTATGATAGATTAGGATTAGACAAAGAATTTGAAGAAATTTTAGAAGTAAGTGTCGAGAAGTTAGTTGTACCAGTTAAACCTGGTAGAAATACAGCTATGATAATAGAAGTTGCAGCCATGAACTTTAGGCAAAAGGGAATGGGATATGATGCAGCACAAGAATTTACTAAAAAATTATCTCAACTTATAGATACTAAGAAGTGCTAAGTAAAAATATTTAAAAAGATGGTGTAGGTAGGAATAAATAATAAGCTTATCTACACTTTTTATTTGTAAAATATTATAGTATGTAAATAAAAAGTGAATTGACCAATATTATTTAATTAGCTCAATTCACTTATATTAAAATTTTACTAATTTAGGTTAAACTGTTGCATCAGACTCTTTTATACAAGTGCATTCTCCATTATTTACATTGTAAACTAAGCTCTTATCAAAATAGTGAGTATGAAGGAATTTATGAGCAACTTTTCCATGAGGTTCTCCTAAGAATTCATCATATAATGCTACTATAGCAGGATTTTCATGAGATTTACGAAGTTTTTTATTTCTATCTATATTATATAACCCTAAAGCCCTTTTCTTAACAATATCATAATCACCATGATGATATGGTTGACCAGCACCAGCAATACATCCACCAGGACAAGCCATTACCTCTATTATATGGTACTTAGAGTTTCCGTTTTTAACTTCATCCATGACTTTTCTAGCATTTCCAAGGCTACTAGCTATACATACATTTACAATAGTACCATCTATATCTATACTAGCTTCCTTTATACCTTCCATCCCTCTAACTTGAGTGAAGTTTACATCAGCAAGTTCTTTATCAGTTACCCATTCATAAGCAGTACGAAGAGCAGCCTCTAAAACACCGCCAGTAGTACCGAATATATCAGCAGCCCCAGAAGATTTACCTAGTGGGTTATCAAAATCTTTTTCATCTAATGTTAAGAAATCTATACCTGCTTCTTTTATCATTTTAGCAAGTTCTCTTGTAGTTATAGAAACATCAACATCGAGAACCTCTTCTTGACCTAATTCAGTTCTAGAACATTCATATTTCTTAGCTACACAAGGCATCACTGAAACAATATACATATCTTTTGGTTTTATATTTATAACTTTAGGAGCAAAATAATTCTTAGCTATAGCTCCAAACATTTCTTGTGGTGATTTACAACTTGAAGGAAGATTTAGAAATTCTGGATAGTTTTTTTCAACAAAGTTTATCCAAGCAGGGCAACAACTTGTTAAGATAGGAAGATTTTTACCTTTTTTAAGTCTGTGTAAGAACTCAGAAGCTTCCTCTAATATAGTAAGGTCAGCAGAGAAGTTAGTATCAAATACATATTTAAAGCCAAGAGCTTTTAACGCAGATACCATTTTTCCTGTAGTTATAGTACCTGGCTCTAATCCAAATTCTTCTCCTAAAGCAACTCTTACAGCAGGAGCAACTTGAACGGCTACAGTCTTTTCTTTTTGATTTAAGGCATTCCATACAGTAGGTATATTATTTACCTCTGTTAAAGCTCCTGTTGGACATACTGCTATACATTGACCACAGAAAGTACATTCAGTTTCACATAAATAAGAATTGAAGAAGGTGCTAACTTCTGTGCCAAATCCACGATTTATGCCAGATAAAACGCCTACACTTTGTATATCATTACACATTGTTTCACATCTTCTACATAAGATGCATTTGTCATGGTCTTTTACTATTGATTCTGTTGAAGTGTCTTTTGGAGAAGTTGATTGTTCGCCTTTATATCTGATTTTTCTTATACCTAAATCAGCGGCTATACTTTGTAATTCGCAGTTTCCATTTTTCTCACAAACTAAACAATCTTGAGGATGGTCTGATAATAATAATTCAACAACATTTTTACGAGCCTTTAAAGCTTCTTTAGTATTGGTTTGAACATCCATACCTTCTTTAACTAAAGTACCGCAAGCAGGAACTAAACCTCTTCCAGCACTAACCATACATACACGGCAAGATGCGCATTGGTTAATCATATTTATTTCTTTCATTTTTAGGTGACAAAGATTAGGTATTTGAACATTTACTTCTTTTGCAGCTTCTAAAATAGTACTGCCTTTAGGAACTGAAACAGACTTGCCATTTATAGTTAAGTTAACTAAACTCATTTTTATCCCCCCAATAAAGCTAAATTTATTGTTTTATGATAGCATTAAATTTACAATTATCCATACAAGCACCACACTTTAAGCACTTAGAAACATCTATTACGTGTTTTTCTTTAGGTTTACCAGATATACATCCAGCAGGGCATATTCTGCTACACTTAGTACATCCCTTACAGTCATCAGTTATGATGTAATCAAGAAGTGCTTGACACTTTCCAGATGGACATTTTTTATCTACAACGTGAGCAACATACTCATCATAGAAGTTATCAAGTGTACTTAAAACTGGGTTAGGAGCACATTTACCAAGGCCACATAAAGAAGTAGTCTTTATAGTTGTTGCCAACTCTTTTAAATCAGCTAAATCTTGTAAAGTACCTTTACCTTCTGTTATTTTTGTAAGCATTTCAAGTAATCTCTTATTACCTATACGGCAAGGAGTACATTTACCACAAGATTCTTCTACAGTAAATTCTAAGAAGAATTTACATATATCTACCATACAATCGGAATCATCAAGAACGAGCATACCACCTGAACCCATCATAGAACCTATAGAGCTTAATGATTTAAAATCTATAGGAGTATCAAGGTTGTTAGATGCAATACATCCACCAGATGGTCCTCCAGTTTGAACAGCTTTAAACTCTCTTTCATTAGGTATACCGCCACCTATTTCATATACTATTTCTCTTAAAGTAGTGCCCATAGGAACTTCAACAAGACCTACGTTATTTATTTTTCCGCCAAGTGCGAAAACTTTAGTTCCTGGAGAATTTTCAGTACCGTACTTAGTAAACCATTCGGCACCTTCATTTATTATTGCAGGGATATTAGCGAAAGTTTCAACGTTGTTTAAGCAAGTTGGTTTATCCCATAAACCACGCTTAGAAGAACTATAAGTCTTCATTCTAGGCTCTCCACGTTTACCTTCTATTGAATTAATGAGGGCAGTACCTTCACCACAAACGAATGCTCCAGCACCATACTTTAAGTCTATATTAAAGTTAAAATCTGTACCTAATATATTGTCTCCAAGAAGACCAATTTCTTGGGCTTGAGATATAGCAACTTTTAACCTTTCTATTGCAAGAGGGTACTCAGCCCTTATGTATATGTGACCTGTATCAGCACCTACAGCATAGCCACATATAGCCATAGCTTCTAATACGCTGTGAGGGTCACCTTCAAGTATAGATCTATCCATGAATGCACCTGGATCACCTTCATCGGCATTACATACAACATATTTTTGACCTGGAGGAGTTTGAGCAGTAGATTCCCATTTAACTCCTGTAGGGAAACCGGCACCACCCCTGCCTCTAAGGCCAGAAGCTTTTATTTCTTCAATAACTTGTTCTGGTGTTAATTCATTTATACATTTACCAAGTGCAACGTATCCTTGACATCCTAGATATTCGTTTATACTTTCAGGATTTATATGACCACAATTTCTAAGGGCAACACGAGATTGCTTTTTATAGAAGGACATATCGTCATGTTTTTCAACTTTTCTATGACCAAGAGCAGGTTCTTCAAATAATAGTCTTTCAACAACTTCATGCTTAACTAGATGTGTATCAACTATCTCCTTAGCATCGTCTGGAGTTACTTGAACATAGAAAACATTATCAGGGAAGACCTTAACTATTGGACCCTTAGCACAGAATCCAAAACATCCTGTAAGATGAACTTCAGCTTGACTTTCAAGACCTGCATTTTTTATTTCATTTCTCAAATTTTTTATTATAAGATTACTATCTGCAGAAGTACATCCAGTACCTCCACAGACTAATAATTCTCTTTTTGTTAAGTTCCCTTTAGAATGATTTTCTCTCATATCAAGGGCTGGTTTATACTTTGCAACCAGGCTTTTTAATTCTTCAAAAGATTTTATCTTACTCATTTATTTCCCCCCTTAGCAATTTATTTCTGTTTCTCTATAATTGTCTAAGATACTAGTAACATCTTCAGGCTTAACTTGTCCATAAACTTTACCATTTACCACAACAACCGGAGCAAGGCCACATGCACCAACACATCTTAATCCCTCAAGAGAGAATTTAAGATCCTTTGTAGTTTCTCCAGATTTTATACCAAGTTCTTTTTCAAATTGTGCTAATATTTTATCTGCACCTTTAACGAAGCAAACAGTACCTAAACATACACTTATTTTATATTCACCTCTTGGCTCAGTGGTAAAGTAAGAATAGAAACTAACAACACCGTACACTTTAGATGGAGCAACATCTAAAGCTTTAGCTATATAAAGTTGTACTTCTTTAGGCAAGAAGCCAAATATACCTTGAGCATGGTGTAGTACTTGGATTAAAGCGCCCTTTCTAGTTTCAAGAGAATCAATGAAGTTGTCTAATTGGTCAAATAAATGCTTGTTACGTGAATAAAAGTCACACATACAAATCCCCCTTATCGTATAAAAAATTTAAACTAATAAAACTTTAAGGTATAATAAGAGTTTTATTAAAAATTAACTTCATAAAATAATACTTATCTTATAATAGTAGATTTTATATTATTTTATGCCAAAAAGTTAACTAAAATTAAGATATACCCATTGGAAATATGTTAAATCAGTAAATCTAAGATGAAAAATTAGATGAGTATTACGATGTTAGTAAAGATGTGATAGTTTAAATGATAATTATATTATAATATATAAAATAGTTAAAAAGTTAAAATTTAAAGAATTAGTGAAAGAATATTTTGAATTGTCTAAAAATATACAATAAATAAAAGTATGCATCAAGTTAAAACTCAATACATACTTTTATTTATTACAATACAGGAGATAAAAGTCTAGAAATAGACTGCTTTATTCTCACTATATTTGATCTTGAATTATATATATCTAAGGTAATTTCTTTAGATTTTAGAATGTCATTTTCAAATATTTTCTTTTGTTTCTTAGCAACTTCAGGAGAGTACATAAATGCATTAACCTCAAAGTTTAACTCGAAACTTCTTATATCCATATTAGCTGTACCAATAGAGCAGATAGTATCATCAATAACTATGGTCTTAGCATGTAAAAATGCATTCTCGTCATAAGTATACAGTTTTGCACCGAATTTTAATAACTCACCTGCATAAGAGTAAGATGCCCAATATACAAATGGGTGGTCAGGTTTAGATGGTATCATTATTCTAACATCAACACCAGATAGACATGCTACCCTTAGTATATCTACTAAAGTTTTATCTAAGATAAAATAAGGGCTTTGTATATAAAGGTACTTCTTAGCTCCCTGAATCATTTTCATATACCCATATTTTATTTCATCTAATTCTGTTATATCAGGACCACTAGATACAATTTGAACACCAACATTGTCACAAGAAGTCTCAGTTGGAACCATAGTATTTTTTTGAATGAAATACTTATCCATATCTAAATTTTCCTGAGTTGTAAATCTCCAATCAAGCATAAATCTAATATTTAAATCTCTTACACATTCTCCTGTAAGTTTAAGGTGAGTATCTCTCCAGTAACCAAATTTAGGGTCTTTACCTAAATATTCATCACCAACATTATTCCCGCCAACGAAACCAACATTACCATCTATAACAACAATTTTACGATGATTTCTATAGTTTAGGTTGAAGTTTACTATTTTCATAAAAGAAGGGAAGAAGCAACCAACTTTAACTCCGGCTTTTTTTAACTTAGCTATAGATTTATCTGAGAAGAGTCTACTTCCTACAGCATCATATAGAAGCCTTACTTCTACACCCTCATCTAATTTTTCTAATAGAATATCTATTACTTTATTTCCGATGTCATCATCTTTAAATATATAAAACTGTATATTTATATACTCCTTAGCCTTTTTTAATTCATCTAATAGAGAATCAAAAAATTCCTTAGGTTTTTCATATATATCAACAGAGTTATTAGTTGAATAATGTGCATAGTTAGAATTAGCTAGAGCATAAATAATATCCTTATTAGCTAATAAGCTAGGATCTAGACTGTTATCACATTCTAATTTAGCGTGAGTGTTAACTATATTATCTTTTAAAATCCTATCTTCTTCTTCTTTAATCTTAAACATATTATCTTTGGAGATTCCATGTCCAAAAGTAATATATAATACAAAACCTACAGCAGGAATGGTTAAAAGTATAAGAATCCATGCCATTGTAGTTTGAGTATCTCTTTTTTCTCTAAATATAAGATGTATAACTGCAGAAAAGTTTAATATATAGATTAGTGTCACAAACATTTCATAGGCCGAATCTTTAATAAAAGATAAGTTCATCACAAAACCCCCTTCTAGAATAAGTACGAATAAATATATATTTTAATACTATTTATAGCACATAGTCAATAAATAAGGTATAAATTTAACGTAAATACAAAAGAATGTCGAAAAAATAAGGATTAGCTAACAGAATGTATTAATAATAAAAAAAGAGATTATACTGTGATTATAGTATAATCTCTTGAATATTTATATTAATTAAGCTGCTTTCTTAGCTTCTGAAGATTCTTCTTTATTAGCATATAAGAAGAAGTATATACCAGCAACGAATATTGCCCCTCCTAATATGTTACCTATTGTAACTGGTATTAAGTTATTCATGAATATGCTTGGTACGTTTATAGCAGCTGCATCAGCGGCAGTTTTGTGAGCTGCTTCTAAGAATGCAGTATTTCCTTTAGCGAATAAACCTGCGAATAAGTATCCCATGTTAGCAACACTATGCTCAAATCCAGCACAAACAAATAAGAATATACCGATGAATCCAGTTAAAACTTTACCAGATATATCCTTAGCTCCGTAGCTCATCCATACAGTAACACAAACTATCCAGTTACATAATATACCTGATATCATAGCAGATATCCAAGGGAAACCTAATTTACCGATAGCATTTTTAACAACAACACCACCATATAGTCCGTTACTCCAATCGAATACACCAGACATACTAACCATCCATGCAACTAATACTGCACCCAATAAGTTACCTATCCAAACTAAAGCCCAGTTCTTGAAAGCTTGTCCCCAAGTAACTTTTTTCTTGAAAGCTGCTAAAGCTACAAGTATATTTCCTGTGAATAAGTCCGCACCAGCTATTAAAACAAATATAAGTCCAGCAGGGAACATAAGTCCAGCTACCATTTTACCTAATCCGTAAGTAGCAGGGTTTGCTAATAAGTTGTAAGCAGCTGCAACTGATCCTAAAGCACCGAATGCTATGTAAGCACCAGCTAAGAATGCAGAAGCTAAAACTTTTTTAGTTGGCGTAGTAGCCTTTTTTATACCAGTGTTGATAGTGTACTCTGCTATTTCAGCTGGCATAAGCATTTTCTTATCTGACATATAAAGTCCTCCTCTAAAATATATAAATATTATTAAATAATAAATTTCAAACTTGTTATGAAATTTTAATTTTTCTGTCGAAAAACACAACAGTAGTAATTATACAATAAAAATTTAACTTTGTATACATAAAACATTCAACTTAATAAAATGTGAAATTAATCTACAAAAACGTCTTTTATAATGTGAGTAACTATATTCAAAAATATATATTTAGTATACATGGTTTGTATTTGTAGATAAATTAACTACGATGGTGCTATAATCTTTTTAAGTGCTTATATAAAAATAGGGGGTGGATTTATGGACAAAAGATTCTTAACACCCAGGGAAGTAGCAAATGCTACTGTAAATGTAGGTATAAATAAAGCTAACTTATCTACTAGCTCATGTATTAGGTTAGGTATACTTGCAGGTATTTTTATAGGCTTTGGAGGATTAGGAAACATACTATTCGGTCAAACTATATCTAATATAGACCCAGGGCTAGGTAGATTTGTTGGAGCGATGGTGTTCCCTGTTGGACTTATGTTAGTTGTAATATGCGGAGCAGAACTTTTTACAGGAAACAATTTAATGACCTTAGCAGTTTTAGAAAAGAAAATAACTATAGGTCAAATGTTTAGGAATTGGAGCTTTGTATATTTGGCAAACTTTGTAGGATCTGTAGTTCTAGCTTTAATTGTATTTTATTCAGGTACATTATCTGGTGATGCAGCTACTAAAGCAATAGCTATAGCAGAATCTAAAGCAAATCTTGATATTTTGCAGATGTTCTTAAGAGCTATAATGTGTAATATTTTAGTTGTTTTAGCAGTATGGATGGCTACAGCTTCTCAAGATATAGCATCAAAAATATTTTCATGTTGGTTCCCAATAATGCTATTTGTATTATGTGGATTTGAACATAGTATTGCGAATATGTTCTTCATACCTATGGGAATGTTATTAGGTGCACAAGTTAGTATAGTAGGATTACTAATAAATCTAGTTTTTGTAACATTAGGAAATATTGTAGGAGGGGCTATAATTATTCCCTTTGCATATCATAGATGTTACCTTAAAAAAACAACATCAAAAAATACTAATTAGGAACATTGCGTTGATATAGCTATATCAACGCTTTTTTAATTTACTTTAGACCTTTATATATTGTTATTTTTTTTTTAATACATTATTATATATAAGATAGATGAAATTAATAAAATACAAGTAAATGAATATAAATAAGTATATAAATATGTATAATTAGTATAAACTAGGAGGAAATATAGATATATGAATAAGGAATTTATATATAACAGTTTATTAGATATATTAGGCGAAGAAAATAAAGGAAATATAATGGTAGATGAGCCGATGAAAAAACACATATCATTTAGAGTTGGTGGACCTGCCGATATATTAGTAAAGCCAAATACAGAAGAACAGATAAGAGATATTATAAAACTATTAAAGGAAGAAAACGTTCCATATATTGTAATAGGAAATGGTTCAAACTTATTAGTTAAAGATGGTGGAATAAGAGGAGTTGTTATTGAAATATCAAATAATTTCAATGACTTCGAAATAGAAGGAACTACTGTAAAAATTAAATCAGGAGCAATGCTTTCTGTAGTTGGGAAAGCTGTAATGAGGGAAGAGTTAAAAGGCTTTGAATTTGCGGCTGGAATACCAGGTACATTAGGTGGGGCATTAGCTATGAATGCAGGTGCTTATGGCGGAGAAATGAAGGATATAGTTAAATCTGTAAGACTTATGGATACAGATGGTAATATATTTGAGTTTACAAATGAACAAATGGAATTTGAATATAGAAAAAGTATTTTAACTAGAACAAACTATATAGTATTATCAGCAGTAATAGAATTAGAAAAAGGAAACTATGAAGAAATAAAAGAAACAATGAAAGACTTTACTCAAAGAAGAGTTACAAAGCAACCTTTAAGTTTACCAAGTGCGGGAAGTACTTTTAAAAGACCAGAAGGACACTTTGCAGGTAAATTAATAGAGGACTGTGGATTAAAAGGTCTTACATTAGGTGGAGCACAAGTTTCTGAAAAGCACAGTGGATTTGTTGTTAATATAGGCAATGCTAAAGCTAAAGATTTATTGGATTTAATGTATGTAGTAAAAAGTACTGTTAATGCTAAGTTCAATGTTTTACTTGAAGAAGAGGTTAAGATACTTGGAGAGGACTAAAATATGCAAATATTAGCAGATTATCATACACACACTATATATAGTCATGGAAAAGGTACAATAGAAGAGAATGTTAAGGTGGCTATGTCTAAGGGTATAAAAAAAATCGGAATATCAGACCATGGATATAGACATATGACATATGGTGTTAAACTAAAAGATATACAAAAAATGAGAGAAGAAATTGATAAATTGAACCAAAAATACCCTAATATAGATATCCTTTTAGGAATGGAATGTAATATACTAGATAAAAATGGTAACATAGATATAAATGAAAATATTATACATTTTTTCGATTACGTAATGGCAGGGTATCATTTTGGATCAGCTCCAACATCATTAAAAAGTATGATGAATCATTTTAATAATTACATTATAAAAAATGAAAAGGCAAAAGAGTATAATACTCAAGGCATAATAAATGCTATGAGAAACAATGATATTTTTATTATAACGCATCCTGGAGATAAAGGAGATGTGTATATAGAGGAAATAGCTAAGGTGGCAAAAGAGACTAATACAAGACTTGAAATTAATAGTAGTCATGGATATTTAAATGTAGAACAGCTAAAAAAAATAAAACATTTAGGAAATACATTTATAATAGGATCTGATGCACACATACCTAATAACGTAGGAAATTTTGACAAAGCTATGAAGACTATTAAAGAAGCTAAATTAGATTTATCATTTGTTGAAAATATAAGAGTATAAAGATTTAAGGGGGTAAGTTAGATGAAATTTGTAATAGTTACTGGACTTTCTGGGTCAGGAAAAAGTGAAACTATGAGAGCTTTAGAAGATATGGGATTTTATTGTGTAGATAACTTACCACCTGCTTTAATAACAAAATTTGCAGAGTTATGTTATCAACCAAATTCAAGTATTGATAAAGTTGCTTTAGGTATAGATATTAGAGGAAGAAGATTTTTCAAGGAACTTCATGAGAGTTTAGAGTATTTAAAAAAAGAAAACTATAAATATGAAATGTTATATTTAGATTGTTCAGATAGAGTATTATTAAATAGATATAAAATGACAAGAAGAAATCATCCTCTTTCTATGAACGTATCTTTAACAGAAGGTATAAAAATGGAAAGAGAGATAATGGAACCCTTAAAAGAAGTATCTGATTCTATTATAGATACGACTAATATGAAGCCTAAGGATTTAAAGGAAGAGATAAGCAAGATATACTCTCAAGGAGAAGAAAATAATAAATTAACTATATCTGTATTATCATTTGGATTTAAACATGGTATACCAGCAGATTGTGATTTAGTATTTGATGTAAGATTCTTGCCAAATCCATACTATCTAGAAGAATTAAGACCTAAAACAGGTGACGAACAAGATGTAAGAGATTATGTTATGAATTCTAAGATAAGTCAAGAATTTTTTTACAAATTAAATGATATGATACAATTTTTAGTACCACAGTATATAGAAGAAGGAAAGCAACATTTAGTTATTGGTATAGGTTGTACTGGAGGTAGACATAGATCTGTAACTATAGCGAATCTTATATATGATGAGCTGATGAAAAAAGGATATAGGGTCGTAAAGAAACACAGAGACTCTATGATTAGATAATCTGGAGGAAAAAATGAGTACTATATTTTTTATAGTAGGGGTAACAGGGTGGGTTTCTTTATTAATATCATTTTATTTATATAGAAGAATTGTAAATGAAAGAATCAAGCCAAGATATCTTAGAAGTAAGGAAAGTGTAGAACCAAAAGTTGTTGTTATAGGAGGAGGTACAGGTCAATCAATTTTCTTGAGAGGTCTAAAATACCATACTAAAAATATAACTGCAATAGTTACTGTTGCAGATGATGGTGGAGGATCTGGAGTATTAAGAGAAGACTTAGGGATGTTGCCTCCAGGGGATATAAGAAATTGTCTGTTAGCTCTTGCCAATATAGAGCCTACTATGGATGAAGTTATGAAGTATAGATTCACAGAAGGTGGCTTAAAAGGTCAAAGTTTTGGCAATCTGTTTTTGGCAGCAATGAATGGTTTATATGGAAATTTTGAAGTTGCTGTATATAAAATGAGTCAAATATTTGCAATAACTGGAAAGGTATTGCCAGTAACATTAGAAGATATAAATCTTGTAGCAAAGCTAAAAGATAAAAGCATAGTAAAAGGGGAATCGAATATTCCAAAGGAAGTAAAATCTAAAAATACATCTATAGAAAAAGTATTTTTAGAACCATCTAATGCAAAACCGTTGGACGAAGTTATTAACTCTATAGAAAATGCTGATATAATAGTTATAGGTCCAGGAAGTTTATATACAAGTATAATTCCAAATCTTTTAGTTGATGGAGTAGTCGATGCAATTAAAGCGTCAAAAGCCCCAAAGGTATATATATCTAACATAATGACCCAACCAGGGGAAACAGACGAATACAATGTTTTGCAACATGTAAATGCAATAATAAAACATTCAAGTGAAAATATTATTGATTATGTGATATCAAATAATGAAATATTACCAGAATATATATATGAAAGATACCAAAAAGATGGTGCTAGTCAAGTTTTACTAGACAAAGGGCAAAAAAATACCCTTAAAGGTATGGGGGTAAAATCGATAGAAGAAAACCTAATTGAGATAAAAAATAATTATATTAGACATGATGCAGATTGCATTTCTAGTATAATAGTTGATTTGGCACTAAGTCATAAAAATGACACTATGAAGTAAAAAAGGATTTTAAGTATTTATGTAGAAATCCTTATTATTATGTTAGTTTTAAGGAGTGAACATCTATGAGAGAAGAGGTTAGTGCCGGAGGTGTAGTACTATTTGGCAATGCCATACTTTTACTTAGAAAATTCAATGGAGATTGGGTTTTACCGAAAGGAAAGGTAGAAGAAGGCGAAAATAGGCAAGAGGCAGCGTTACGAGAAGTTTTAGAAGAAACTGGGGTAAAAGCTGAAATACTGAAATATTTAGGTGAAATTCATTATACATTCAAAGAAAACTGGGATGAAAACAAAGCGGTTCATAAAACTGTATTTTGGTATTTAATGCATGCAAGAAATATGGATACAATACCTCAAAAAGAAGAAGGGTTTATAGATGCTAAGTTTATACATTTAGATAGGGTAGTAGACTTGGCTAGATATGATGATGAAAAGGAAATCATCAAAGTTGCTTTACAAGAAATAAAAAAACGATTAAAAAAGAACAGTTAATAGGTGATAATTATGTCTTTTTCAGCTGAAACGAAAAATGAGTTAGCAAGAATTACGTCAGATAATGATAATTGCAACATAGCTGAATTAGCTGCTCTAGTAAGATTATCAGGAAGTATACAAATTGTAGGATATAAAAAATTAAATTTAAAGATAACTACGGAGCTAAACTCTATAGCCCGTAAGGTATTTAGACTACTAAAACAAAATTTTGGTATAAACACAACTATATCGGTAAATAAGAATCAAATGCTAAAGAGAAATAATAGCTATGTTCTTATGGTTACTAGTGAAATGGGAGCACAAAAACTTATAAAGGATTTAGGGATATTAGAGCCAGGAGATGGATTTTATCCTTTAAATAAAGTACCAAGTCATCTTTTAAAAGATGATGAATGTATAAGAGCTTTTATAAGAGGTGCATTTCTTGGAGGAGGATCTATAAGTGATCCGGGGAAAAATTATCATATGGAGTTTGTAACTAACAATGAGGAATTTGCAGAATCCCTACAGAACCTTATAAATTCATTAGGATTTAATTGTAAAATAGTTCTTAGAAAGAATAACTATGTAGTGTACTTAAAGGAAAGTGAACAAATATCGGATTTATTAAGTATAATAGGAGCTCACAATGCACTTTTAAGTCTTCAGAACACAAAAATTGTAAAAGCAATGAGAAATAATGTAAATCGTATAGTTAACTGCGAAACTGCGAATCTTTCAAAAACTGTTAATGCAGCAGTTAGACAGGTGGAAAATATTAAGTTTATACAAGAAACTATCGGAATAAATAGTTTACCTGAAAACTTGCAAGAAATAGCTAAAGTTAGGCTAGAATGTGAAGACTTAACATTAAAGGAATTAGGAGAAATACTAAATCCTCCAATAGGTAAGTCTGGTGTAAATCATAGATTAAGAAAAATAGAAGAGATAGCTAACAATCTTAGGAATAAGTAATATAGGGGTTATATTTATATAACCTCTTTTTGTATATAAAAATACGGTATATATTAACTAATAGTTCGTTATTTTAAGGATATATACTGATTAAAGGTATAAATATGATAGCTCAATAGATAAGTGTTAAAATTAAAGTTTTATCACCTTATTTTATGGTAATATAAGAAGATAAGACAGGAGGTGGTTTAGTGAGCAAAGATTTCGCACATCTTCATGTTCACACGGAGTATAGTTTACTTGATGGTTTTTCAAGAGTAAAGAAGCTTGTGAGTAAAGCAAAAGAATTGAATATGAGTTCTATTGCCATAACAGACCATGGTTGTATGTTTGGAGTAATAGATTTTTATAAAACAGCTAAAAAAGAAGGAATAAAACCTATAATAGGTTGTGAGGTATATACAGCACCTCGTAGATTAAGAGATAAAGACCCTAATTATGATAAAAATCAAGGACATTTAGTTTTATTAGCAAAGGATATGGAAGGATATCAAAATCTTATAAAACTAGTATCTACTTCTTATGTAGAAGGATTTTATTATAAACCAAGAATAGATATGGATGAACTTAGAAAATATAGTAAGGGAATTATAGCTTTATCAGCATGTTTAGCAGGAGATATAGCACAATCTCTTATGGATAGAAATTATGAAAAAGCAAAAAAATACGCTTTAGAATATGAAAGTATATTTGGAAAGGGTAATTATTATTTAGAAATACAAGACCAAAACATAGAAGAGCAAAGGTCTGTAAATGAAGAAATAATAAAACTTTCAAGAGAAACAGGTATACCATTAGTTGCTACAAATGATGTACATTATGTTAATAAAGAAGATGCAAAGATTCATGATGCACTTATGTGTATTCAGATGGGTAAAACTTTAAACGATCCAAATAGAATGAGGTTTGGTAGTGATGAATTTTATCTAAAATCAAGAGAAGAAATGGAAAGGGTATTTCCAGACGTCATAGAGGCATTAGATAATACTGTAAAGATAGCAGAACAATGTAATGTAGAATTTGACTTTAATACAATACATTTACCACAATATGAAGTTCCTAAAGGTTATACACCAGATAGCTATCTTAGAGAACTTTGCTTTAAGGGATTAGAAGAAAGATATGGTACCGCAAGTCAAGAAGTTATAGATAGACTTAATTATGAATTAAGTGTCATTGAAAAAATGGGATACGTAGAGTATTTCTTAATCACATGGGATTTTATAAACTTCTCTAAAGAAAATAATATAATGGTAGGTCCAGGTAGAGGTAGTGCGGCAGGTTCTATTGTTGCATATACCCTTAAAATAACAGATATAGACCCTATAAAATACTCACTGTTATTTGAAAGATTTTTAAATCCAGAGCGTGTATCCATGCCCGATATAGATATTGACTTCTGTTATGAAAGAAGAGAAGAAGTTATAGATTATGTAAAAAGAAAATATGGTGAAGATCACGTTGCACAGATAATAACTTTTGGAACAATGGGAGCTAAAGCTGCTATAAGAGATGTTGGTAGAGTTTTAGATGTACCATATAACAAAGTAGACAAAATAGCAAAAGAAATTCCATTTGCTTTAGGGATGACAATAGATAAAGCTCTAGAAACCAATCCAAATCTAAGAGCATTATATGAACAAGATAAAGAAACAAAAGAAATCATAGATATATCAAAGCAAATAGAGGGAATGCTTAGACATGCATCTACCCATGCAGCAGGTGTAGTTATATCTAAAAATCCAGTAGATGAATATGTACCACTATATAAACACCAAGATGCTATAACAACTCAATTTACTATGACTACATTAGAAGAGCTTGGTCTTTTAAAGATGGATTTCTTAGGACTGAGAACTTTAACTGTAATAAGAGATGCACTTGAATTGATAGAAAAAAATCATGGTGTAAAAATAGACTTTTCTAAAATGGATTATGATGATAAAAAAGTATATGAACTTTTATCATCAGGTAATACGCTAGGTGTATTCCAATTAGAAAGTGCTGGGATGAGAAGTTTCATGAAACAATTAAGACCTGATAATTTCGAGGATATAGTGGCAGGAATATCTTTATACAGACCGGGTCCAATGGATTCTATACCTACTTATATAGAAAACAAGAATAATCCAGATAAAGTTAAATACCTACATGAGTCTTTAAGACCTATAATGGATGTTACCTATGGATGTTTAGTATATCAAGAGCAGGTTATGCAGGTTGTTAGAGATTTAGGTGGATATACTTATGGCCGTAGTGACTTAGTTAGAAGAGCTATGGGTAAAAAGAAGATGGATGTAATGGAAGAAGAAAGAAGATACTTTGTCCATGGTAAAGAAGATGAAGACGGAAATATAGAAATAGCTGGGTGTGTAAGGAATGGTGTTCCAGAAGAAATCGCTGAAAAAATATTTGATGATATGATAGACTTTGCAAAATATGCTTTTAATAAATCGCATGCTGCTGCATATGGTGTATTATCATATGAAACAGCCTACTTAAAAGCACACTATCCAGTAGAATTTATGGCAGCTTTAATAACAAGTGTAATGGGTAATACTGATAAAGTTGTTGAATATATAAGAGAATGTAACGCATTAGGAATTGAAATATTAAGGCCAGATATAAATAGTAGTTTTTCTAAATTCTCAGTTGAGGGAACTAACATAAGATTTGGACTAGCAGCTGTCAAAAATGTCGGTGTGAATATTATAAATAATATAATAAGAGAAAGAGAAGCTAATGGCAGATTTACAGATATATCAGATCTTCTAAAAAGATTAGATTCAAAAGATATAAACAAAAGGGTCATAGAGAGTTTAATAAAGTGTGGGGCTTTTGATGAAATATCTGAAAATAGAGCAAGTCTAATGGCAGGGTATGAAGGCTTAATCGATAGTGTCTCTATGGACAGAAAGAAAAATCTTCAAGGTCAAATATCTTTATTTGATGCATTTGGATCTCAAGGCGAGTCTACTCAATTACAAGAAGTTAGTAAGTTACCAAGTTTAAAAGAATATGAGGAAAGAGAAAAGCTAAACTTAGAAAAAGAAGTCCTAGGAATGTATGTAAGTGGACACCCTCTTTCACAATTTGAAGAAGAAATAAGTAGAAGAACTTCTATTGATAATGGAAAACTAAATGCTTTAAAAGACGATGTTGAAAATTATTTAGCACTAGATGAAAAAGAAGTTATAATGGGTGGTATGGTAGTTAATAAAATAATAAAAACTACAAAAAGAAATGATATTATGGCATTTATAGAACTTGAGGATTTGTATGGAACAATAGAAATAATAGTATTTCCTCAATTACTGCAAAAATACAATCATATACTAAATGAAGATAATATTATATATGTAAAAGGTACTCTAAGTATAAAAGAGGATGAAAATGCAAAACTTATAGCTAGAGAGATAAAAGATATAAGTGACACTTCTAAGTTTGAAGAGTCTAGATATAAAAATAGAGTAGATAGCAATCAAAGACAAAGATCACAGGTAGGCAACAATTCTAAACTTGGTTTATACCTAAAGGTAGATAGTCATAAAAATCAAGATATTATAAACCGTATAGGTGATGTATTTAAAAATCACTTAGGAAAAGAAAATGTATTTTTATATGCAGAAGATACAAAACAATTATACAAGTGGAATGGTCTAAGTGTAGATATATGTGAAGAGTTGATGTATAGCTTAGAAAAAATACTACCTAAGAGTTGTATCAAGATAAAGAAATAAAGATAAAGAAATAAAGATAATAATGAAGTTTTATAATAAAACGTTAGATAAAATATTTTAATAAAGTACATTTTAGGAGATTATATTTACTATAAAGTTAAAATAGGAATATAATTTCCTATGTACTATAAAGAATAAAAATAAAATAGAAGAATATTAATAATATTATTAAAAAAGTAATGTATATTATGGTATAATATCAGAAAAGAATATATTAGCATGTTTAATTTTTTTAACTTTGATGGGATAAAAAAAAGATACAGGGACGATTAATGTCCCTGTATGTAATATATACTAGGAGGTATCATTATGAAAACTATAGGTATATTAACAAGTGGAGGAGATGCTCCAGGAATGAACGCAGCTATAAGAGCTGTTGTCAGATCTGCTATTTATTACGGATGCAAAGTATATGGAATTAACAGAGGATATAAAGGGTTAATAGAAGAAGACCTAGAAGAAATGAACTTATCTTCTGTAGGTGACATTATACATAGAGGTGGAACAATATTAAAGTCTTCTAGATGTGAAGAGTTTAAAACTGAAGAAGGAAGAAAAGTAGCAGTTAAAGTTTTAAAAAAATATGGTATAGATTGTTTAGTTGTTATAGGTGGAGATGGATCATTTAATGGTGCATTAAAATTAACAGAGTTAGGTTTCCCTGCAATAGGATTACCAGGAACTATAGACAATGACTTAGCGTATACAGACTATACTATAGGATTTGATACAACAATTAATACTATAATAGATGCCATAGGTAAAATAAGAGATACTTCTTCATCTCATGAAAGGGTTAACATAATTGAAGTTATGGGAAGACACTGTGGAGACTTAGCTTTATATGCTGGTCTTGCAGGAGGAGCGGAAACTATAATAGTTCCAGAAATTAACTATAATGTAGATGATGTATGTAATAAGTTAGATACAACAAAGAAAAGGGGTAAAAGACACAGTATAATAATTTTAGCAGAGGGTGTTGGAAATGCCCAAGACCTTGGAAAAGAAATAGTGGCTAGAACAAATGCAGATTTAAGAGTTACAATACTAGGACATGTCCAAAGAGGAGGAAGTCCAACGGCATTTGATAGAATATTAGCTAGTAAGATGGGCGTTAGAGCGGTAGAATTGCTTCTAGATGGTAAAGCTGGAAGAGTTGTAGGTACTAGAGCAAATGAAATAATTGACATGGATATAACTGAAGCTTTATCAATGACTAGGGATTTTGATAAGGAAACTTATGAGATGGCAAAAATACTATCTATATAATTTAGGAGGAGCATATATATGTTAAATAATATGAAGAGAACAAAAATAGTTTGTACATTAGGACCAGCATCAAGTACGGAAGAAGTATTAACACAACTTGTTGAGAGTGGGTTAAACGTTTGTAGATTTAACTTTTCTCATGGATCTCATGAAGAGCACAAAGAAAGATTTGATGTTGCTAAAGGGGTAAGAGAAAAATTAGGAAAGCCAGTAGCGCTTTTATTAGATACTAAGGGACCAGAAATAAGAACAGGAAACTTTGCTGACCCAGAAGTATTATTAGAAGAAGGGCAAACATTTACTATAACGATGAAAGATGTTATAGGAACAAAAGAAATTTGTACAGTAAGTTACAAAGATTTAGCTAAAGATGTTGTTTCAGGAGATACTATACTAATAGATGATGGATTAGTAGGACTTAGAGTTAAAGAAGTTAATGGAGATGATATCGTTTGTGTAGTTGAAAACTCTGGAGTAGTTAAAAATCACAAAGGTGTAAATGTTCCGGGTGTTAAGATAAACTTACCAGCTATAACTGAAAAAGATGCAAGTGATATAGAATTTGGTATATCTCAAGGTATAGATTACATAGCAGCTTCATTTGTAAGAAAAGCATCAGACGTATTAGCTATAAGAGAATTATTAGAAAAAAATAATGCTACAGATATACAAATAATATCTAAAATAGAAAATCAAGAAGGTGTAGATAATATAGATGAAATATTAAAAGTTTCTGATGGTATAATGGTTGCAAGAGGGGATCTTGGAGTTGAAATACCAACAGAAGATATACCTGTAGTTCAAAAGATGATAATAAGAAAATGTAACGAATTAGCTAAGCCAGTAATAACAGCTACTCAAATGCTTGATTCTATGATAAGAAATCCAAGACCAACAAGAGCAGAAGTTACAGATGTTGCAAATGCTATATACGATGGAACAGATGCTATAATGCTATCAGGAGAAACTGCTGCTGGTAAATATCCAGTTGAAGCTGTTAAGACTATGGCTACAATAGCTAAAAGAACTGAAGAAACATTAGATTACGATAACTTATTAAAGCAAAATACTAATAATAACTCAACAGTAACAGATGCAATAAGTCATGCTACTTGTACAACTGCAATAGATTTAAATGCATCAGCTATAATAACTTCTACATCTACAGGATACACTGCTAGAATGGTATCTAAATTTAGACCTAAGTGTCCAATAATAGCTACTACTGATGATGAAAAAGTTATGAGAAGATTAGCTCTTACTTGGGGAGTATATAGTGTTAAAGCATCTAATGCTCACAATACAGATGAAGTTATAGAAAACTCTATAGAAGCAGCTAAAAATGCTAAATACATAAACAATGGAGAATTAGTTGTTATAACAGCTGGAGTACCTGTTGGAGTAAGCGGAACTACTAACTTAATAAAAGTTCATGTTATAAGTGAAGAAATAGCAAATGGTATAGGTGTTGGAAGTAAGACTGCTGAAGGTAATGTACGTATAGTTAGAAATGTAGGGGAATGTGTAGAGTTTAACGAAGGAGATATATTAGTTACAACCATGACTGATATAGAAATGAATCCATATATAGAAAAAGCAGGAGCTATAGTAACAGAAGAAGGCGGAATGACTTCACATGCAGCAATAGTTGGACTAAACTTAGATAAACCAGTTATAGTTTCAGCTAGAGATATATTAAGTATAGTAAAAGATGGAGAGGTTATAACTGTTGATGCATCAAGAGGAGTAATATATAGAGGATCAAGTAGAGTTCTGTAGTAAAAAGAATTAAAAAATAATTTTAAATTTTCTAAAAACTTAAAAATAACAACTTTAAAATGCCTAAAGTCAGTTATACTATATTTTTGAGTTATATATTAGCCACTAAGTTTAATAATTAAACTTAGTGGCTATTTTTTGTATTCATATTCTGTAACAAATTGATATGTAACAGTAATATGCACCTCATTTAGAGCATAACTATAAAAAAAGGGGGGATACAAATGTCAGAGAGTAGAGAGAATTGGGGTTCTAAGGTTGGCCTTATATTGGCTATGGCGGGTAATGCTATTGGGCTAGGGAACTTCTGGAGATTTCCATATGTAGCCGCTTCAAATGGTGGAGGAGCATTTATGATACCATACTTCTTCGCACTAATAGTTATAGGTATACCTATAATGTTAGTTGAATGGAGTATTGGACGCCATGGAGGTAAATATGGGCATGGTACAATAGGTCCTATGATGTATTTACAGGCTAAGCAAGCAATGGCTCCGAAAAAAGCAATTATAGTTGGAGCTTTATGTGGAATGATAGCTTTTGGAGTTACTATATTAGTTAACTCTTACTACAATCACATAATAGGATGGTCATTAGGGTTTGCATTCAACTCATTAACAGGAGGATACAATTCAGATCCAGGAGCTTTCTTTGGAAGTTATATACAAGATCCGAAGAATTTAATATTCTGGGTTATTTCATTACTCTGTCTAGCATTTGCTGTAATGAAAGGTATACAAAAAGGTATAGAATCATGGGCCAAAGTTATGATGCCTACGCTTTATGTATTTGGTATTATACTAGGTATAAGAGCGTTGACACTAGGGGCACCAGTCAATCCAGATTGGAGTTCATTAGCAGGTCTTAACTTTATATGGAATCCAGACTTTAGTCAATTATCATGGTCATCTGCAATAGCAGCAGCAGGTCAAATATTCTTCACATTATCTTTAGGTATGGGTATAATACACAATTATGCATCTTACTTAAAGCCAGATGAAGATATAGTAACAGCTTCTGTAGCTACAGTATCATTAAATGAATTTGCAGAAGTTATATTAGGTGGTACAGCTGTTATACCTATAGCTTATGCATTTTTAGGACCAGAAGGTATAAAAGGAAGTATAGGTCTTGCATTTATGGTATTACCAAATGTATTTAGCACTATGACTGGTGGAGGAATATTTGGAGCTCTGTGGTTCTTATTGTTATTCTTTGCTGGTATAACATCTGCAATAGCAATGTACAATTATTTAGTTGCATTACTAGAAGAAGATGCAGGTATAGATAGAAAGAAAGGTGCTTGGATAGTATTTGTTGGATATCTAATAGTTGGGGCACCAATAGCATTAGAGTCAATACTAACTCAAAGTGCTAACTTAGTTTACTTTACAGAAATTGACAACTGGATAGGTAACTACTTACTGATAGTTCTTGGGTTAATAGAGATAATAGTAATAGGTTGGTGTGTTAAAGATAAGGCTTTACAAGAAATGAATAGAGGCGGATTATGGAAAGTCCCTAAGTGGTTCTTTAGATTGTTCCATCAGTTCTTAACACCAATAACTATAATAACTTTCCTAGTATTCTTCACAAGAGATTACTGGATGGCTGGTAACTTTAAAATAACACCAAGCTATATAGAAGGTATACCAGAGTTTGCCGTTTGGGTAAATTTAGGTAGAGCAGTTGTTTTTGGAGTATTATTGATTGGCTTTATTCAATCATATAAATCTATCAAATCTAAATATAAAGAGGAAATAGAATCAAATAAAGTAACAACTTCATAAAATAAAGGAGGTTGAACTTATGACAGGCGCTGCATGGGTATTTATGGGGACAATATGGACTACAATATTTGTTTGTATAGGAGTATCTATGAAAACTATAATTAAAGATCAAAAGTAAGATAAAATATAAAAACCCTACTTAATTTTACTGTAGGGTTTTTTGAATAAAACACATATATAATAAGGTAAAAATAGATTAAGTATATTAATATATATTTAAGGGGGGATTTTAATGGGCGGAAAATTAGTTATGACAACTATAAATCAAATAAGAATAGAGGTTGAGAAATCTAAGAGGATAAAGGATAATAAAAAGGAAAAATACATAAAACAGCTTAAAACATTATATACAAAGTATGAGGACATAGAAATAAATGAAAATTTTAAAAAGCAGTATCAGCAACTAAATTCAAAAGGAACAGAGCTTTTAAAAGAAATTAAAGGATCTAAAGATGAAAACAAAATAGAAGGAAGTATAGAAGTTTACATAAGATATTTAAAAGCATCTTTATGTGACTTTGAGGGAAAGACAAGTTACTTAAGAAAGTATATTACGAGTTTTTTATTTAGTTCCATATTGTTTTTAGCACTATCTCCACAGTTTTATGGATTTATATTGCCAGTGATATTTTTCTTACCTATATACATGGGTCTAAAAGGTGTTAAACAAAGAACCATGACGGGATTTTATATGACTATGAGTGTTGTACCTGTAGCTATAATGACTTCTTTTACATGGATAAGATATGGAATTAATGCCAAGGCAGACTACACAGGCGCAGTTAAGGCTATTGTAGATAGTGGGGTAGCAGAACGTTTAGCAGAAAAATTAGTATATATAGGCCCTATATTTGGTTTTATATTATTATTATTTGCTTGCTTACAAATGTATAGGGGCTATAAAAGTAGAGATTTATTTATATAAGGGCTTTATAAGGCTCTATTTTTTTGGTAAAATAAATTCTTGTAGCTTTAAAATATACGGACGGAGGATACTTTGATGTTGACAAAAAATAAAGAATATATTGTAGATATAGTTGATATAGGTCAAGGTGGAGTAGGAATAGGAAAACATGATGGATTTACAGTCTTCGTAGAGGGCGGATTAGTAGAAGACAAGGTAAAAGTTAAAATAAACAAATCTAAGAAAAACTATGCAGTTGGAGATATAGTTGAAATAATAGAAAAATCACCATTTAGAGTTGATAGAAAATGTAGTGATTCACTTAAAGATTGCGGTGGATGTCAGGTACAAGAATTAGAATATCAAAAGCAATTAGATATAAAAACAAATGAAGTAAAACAAGTTATAACGAGAATCGGAAAATTAGATAACGTAGAAATACACAATACTATAGGAATGGAAAATCCTTTTAGGTATAGAAACAAAGCACAATTTCCTATACAAAAGAGTGGAAATAATCCAGTAATAGGTTTTTATAAGAAAAAAAGCCATGATATAATTCCAATGGACAAGTGTATAATACAACATGACATAAATGATAAAATAGTGAAAATAATAAAGACTTATATAAATGCATATAATGTAAGTGTTTATGATGAAAAAACACACACTGGAGTATTAAGACATTTAGTAACTAAAATAGGATTTACGACTAATGAAGTAATGGTTGTATTAGTAGCTAATGGCAAAAAGTTGCCATATTTAAAGGAGTTAGCATCAGTACTAGAAGAAAATATACCAGGATTTAAAACTTTAGTGGTTAATGTAAATAGAGAAAAAACTAATGTTATATTAGGAAAAGAAAATAGAGTTATATATGGAAATGGAAAAATAAATGATTATATAGGAAATTTAGTATTTGAAATATCTCCATTATCATTCTTCCAAGTAAATCCAGTTCAAACAGAGGTTTTATACAATAAAGCTTTAGAATATGCTGATTTAAAAGAAAATGATACTGTATTTGATATATACTGTGGAATAGGGACTATATCATTATTCTTAGCTCAAAAGGCAAAAAAGGTTTATGGAATAGAAATAGTGGAAGATGCTATAAAAGATGCTAAAATAAATGCTCAGATAAATAAATTAGACAATGTTGAATTCTATGTAGGTAAGGCTGAAGAAGTTGTTCCTAAGATGTATAGCGAAGGAAAAACAGCTAATGTAGTTGTAGTAGACCCTCCTAGAAAAGGATGTGATGAGAAAGTATTAGATACAATAATATCAATGCAACCGGATAGAGTGGTATATGTATCTTGTAATCCATCTACATTAGCAAGAGACCTAAATTACCTAGATGAAAGAGGGTATAGATGTACTGAAATACAACCAGTAGATATGTTCCCTCATACTATGCACGTAGAATGTGTAGCAAAATTAGAAAAGAAATAAAAATGCAAATAAATATAGTGGAATTTGGTTAGAATAGTATTAAATAAATGTATATAGCACCTCAGAACTTATCATCGCAGTCATATATACATTTATTTTTAAATAGATTGGTCCTTCAAGCAATTGAAGGACTTTTATTTTTTTATTATAGAGAAATTATAATATGAAATAATTAAACAAATGATAAGGTTATAGTGATATACTAAAATATATTAAAGTTATAAAATGGCAATAATAAAAAATAAGATTTTACATAAGAGGTGATAATAGTGAATGTAGAGAATAGAATAAGTGAATTAATAGATTTAATAAATTATCACAATGATAAATACTATAATGAAGATACTCCTGAAATATCTGATTATGAATATGATAATCTAATGAAGGAGCTAATAAAGTTAGAAGAAGAAAATCCTAAGTTAAAAAGAGTAGATTCTCCATCAAGTAGGGTTGGAGGAAAACCATTAGATAAGTTTGAACAAGTAGTTCATAAAATACCAATGTTAAGCTTAGCAAATGCATACTCTGCACAAGACTTAAGAGATTTTGACAAAAGAGTAAGAGACATGGTAGAGGGTGAAGTAGAATATGTTGTAGAGTTTAAGATAGATGGTTTATCTGTAGGACTTACATACAATAATGGATTATTTGAAAAGGGAGCAACTAGGGGAGATGGTATTGTAGGAGAAGATATTTCTCAAAATCTTAAAACAGTAAAAAGTATACCTTTAAGAATAAAAGACCAAGAAGAAGTTGGTGTAAGAGGCGAAGTATTTATATCTAAAGATGATTTTAAAAAGGTTAATGAACAACAAGAAAAACAAGGATTACAATTATTTGCTAATCCTAGAAACTTAGCTGCAGGCTCATTAAGACAATTAGATCCTAAGCTAACAGCAAAAAGACCTTTAGATATATTTATATTTAATTTAGAGTATGTACAAAACACAGATTTTAAGAATCACAGCGAAGCCTTAGATTATCTTAAAGAGTTAGGATTTAAGGTAAGTCCAAATTATAAAGTATATAATAATATACAAGATGTAATTGATCATATAAAATATTGGACAGATAATAGGGGTGAGCTAGGATTTGAAATAGATGGTATGGTTATAAAAGTAAATAATTTAGCTCAAAGAGAAACTATGGGGTATACTGCTAAAAGCCCAAGATGGGCAATAGCATATAAATTCCCAGCAGAACAAAAGAAAACCAAAATATTAGATATAATAGTCGAAGTAGGTAGAACTGGAACAATAACCCCTACAGCAGTATTAGAACCTGTAAGACTAGCAGGAACTAGTGTAAGCAGAGCTACACTTCATAATGAAGATTATATAAGAGAAAAAGACATAAAAATAAATGATACAGTATTGGTTCAAAAGGCTGGTGATATAATTCCTCAAGTTGTAGAAGTTATAAAAGAAGAGCGTACTGGAGATGAAATAGATTTTGAAATGCCGAAAAAATGTCCTGTATGTTCTGAACCAACAGTAAGATTAGAAGGGGAGTCTGCTGTTAAGTGTATTAATATATCTTGTCCAGCTCAAATTAGAAGAGGGATAATTCACTTTGTATCTAGAGATGCTATGAATATTGATGGATTGGGAGAATCTATAATAACACTTTTACTAGATAAAGGGTTAATTAAAGATATAGCTGATTTATATACATTAAATAAAGATGAAGTTGTAAAACTAGATAGAATGGGAGAAAAATCAGCAAATAACTTATTAAACTCAATTGAAAAGTCTAAATCAAATGATTTATGGAGGCTTATAAATGGATTAGGAATAAAATTTGTTGGAACTAAGGGAGCTAAAATACTAGCTAACAACTTTAAGGATTTAGATTTAATAATGTCTGCATCAAATGAAGAGTTAGTTAACTTAGAAGAGTTTGGGGGAATAATGGCAAATAGTGTTGTGAAATTCTTCCAAGAAGAAAAGAATATAAAATTAATAGAAAAATTAAAGAGCTGTGGTGTAAATACAAAGTCAATACAAGATGAAAGTTCTGATATTGCTAAAATATTTGAGGGGATGAAAATTGTACTTACAGGGACATTGCCAACTCTTAAAAGAAATGACGCAAAAGAGATGATAGAGTCTAGGGGAGGAAAGGCTACTTCAAGTGTAAGTAAGTCTACAACATTTGTATTAGCTGGAGAAGAAGCAGGTTCAAAATTAACTAAAGCCAATGATTTGGGTGTAAAAGTAATTGATGAAGATAAATTTATACAACTAACAGGCTTACAGTCTAAAGAAGAAGTAGAAAATGAATTAAAGTAATAAATAAACTATTGTAGAAAGAATATTTCATCTACAATATTACGAATGTAGAAAGCTATTAACAATATATGCTAATATTATTAGTATATATAAAAGCTAAGCATACAAGGTTAAGAGAGGTATTTATATGGCGAGAATTAATAATAGAAAAAATGATGAAATAAGAGATATAAAAATAACTAGAAATTATACTAAATATGCAGAAGGTTCTGTGCTTATAGAAATGGGAGAAACAAAAGTAATATGTACAGCTTCAATAGAAGATAAAGTACCACCATTTTTAAGACACACTGGCACAGGATGGATAAATGCTGAGTATTCTATGTTACCAAGATCTACTCATCAAAGAAAAATAAGAGAAGCATCAAGAGGAAAGCTAGACGGGAGAACTCAAGAAATACAAAGACTAATAGGAAGAACTATAAGATCTGTTGTAGATTTATCTAAAATAGGCGAAAGAACTATATGGGTAGACTGTGATGTTATTCAAGCTGATGGTGGAACTAGAACAGCATCAATAACAGGGGCATTTGTAGCGGTTGTAGATGCTTTAAATAAATTACATAAATCAAAAGCAATAAAAGAAATGCCAATAACAAACTTTGTATCTGCAATAAGTGTTGGTATAGTTGGCCAAGAACATATGCTTGACTTATGTTATGAAGAGGACTCAAATGCACATGTAGATATGAATGTAATAATGACTGATAAAGGTGAATTTGTTGAAGTTCAGGGAACTGGAGAAGAAAGACCTTTCTCAAGAAATGATTTAAATAAATTATTAGAACTTGGTGAAAAAGGAAATAAAGAATTAATAAAAGCGCAAAGAGCTGCTTTAGGTGAAATAGCAGATGAAATATTAGGTATGGAGTATGGAAATGAAGTTGTTATAGCAACAAATAATGCTCATAAATTAGAAGAAATAGGTGCTATACTAGAAGACTTTGAATACAATGTATATTCATTAAAAGATGTAGATTTAGCGGGAATAGAAATAGTTGAAGATGGAAAAACATTTGAACATAATGCACTTATAAAGGCAAGAACTATAGCAAAGAAAACAAATATGATAACAATAGCTGATGATTCAGGATTAGAGGTAGATGCTATAGGGAAAAAACCAGGAATTTATTCTGCTAGATTTGCAGGAGAAAATGCAACTGATGAAGAAAATAGACAAAAGTTAATGAAATCTTTAAATAATGTGGCTGCAAGTCAAAGAACTGCAAGATTTGTATCAGCTATAGCTGTAGTATTCCCAGATGGAAAAGAGTTTGTAGTTAGAGGAACTTGTGAAGGGGCTATAGGATTTGAAGAAAAAGGTAAAAATGGATTTGGATATGACCCATTATTTATAGTAAGTGGATATAATAAAACATTTGCAGAAATGCCAAGTTCTGTAAAAAATAGTATAAGCCATAGAGCTAATGCATTAAAATTAATGAAAAGTGAGTTTTCTAAAAGGGTAGTGAGATAATGAAAATAGGTATAGTAAGTGATACACACATGATAACTAAGTTTATAGATAAAGCTATACCCTACTTAAAAGATTGTGATTTACTAATTCATGCAGGAGATAATTTTTCTGATTCTAAGTATATACACAATATGACTAATGTTCCTATTATGGCTGTAAAAGGAAATTGTGATTTTGAAAATGTAGAAGATGAATTGGTATTTGATATAGAGGATAAAACTATATTCTTGTGTCATGGGGATAAGTATGGGGTAAAGTATGGATTAGATGAACTAGAAATAAAAGCAAAGTCTGTAAATGCAGATATAGTTGTATTTGGTCATACTCATACACCTTTATGTAAAGAAAAAGGTGAAATTTTATATATTAATCCTGGAAGTGTATCTTTTCCAAGGGGAGTCGCATATAAAAGTTTTGTAATATTAGATATAGATAATGGAAAAATAAATATGACAGAAATTAAGATATAAACAAGTATTCAAAAGTTTTATAAACTAAGTGAATACTTGTAAATAAAAAAACTTATGTGATATAATTAAAGAGTTAAACTATAATATTGTAAATTAAAATCAATATAAATTAATTACATAACAATAACTAGGAGGATTAAGTTAATGAAAGCAGAATTATTAAAAAAAGAAGGTACTAAAGTATCTTTAAAAATAACTGTAGAAAATGATAAATTTGAAGCAGCAGTAACAAAAGCATACAATAAAAATAAAGGAAAGTTCAATATACCAGGATTCAGAAAAGGTAAAGCTCCAAGAGTTGTAATAGAATCTCAATACGGTAAAGGGGTATTCTACAACGATGCTATAGAATTATTATTCCCTGAAGTTTATCCAGAAGCTATAAAAGAATTAGATATAGATCCAATAGATAGACCAGACTTAGATGTAGAAGAAATAAGCAAAGACAACGGATTAGTTATGGTTGTTACTGTTGAGGTTAAACCAGAGTTTGAATTAGGAGCTTACAAAGGTATAGAAATAGCTAAAGTTGATAATAATGTAACTGAAGCAGAAGTTGAAGTAAGCCTACAAGAAATGCAAAACAAGCACGCTAGATTAGTAAGTGCAGAAGATAAAGCATTAGAAAAAGGATTCACAGCTATAATAGACTTCGAAGGATTCGTTGATGGTGTAGCATTTGAAGGTGGAAAAGGTGAAAACTATAGCTTAGTTATAGGATCAAACACTTTCATACCAGGATTTGAAGATCAATTAGTAGGAAAGAAAGCTGGAGAAGAAGTAGAAGTAAACGTTGAGTTCCCAGCAGAATACCATGCTGAAAACTTAGCTGGAAAGCCTGCAGTATTCAAAGTTAAAGTAAATGATGTTAAGGTAAAAGAATTACCAGAATTAGATGATGAATTTGCTAAAGATTCAAGTGAGTTTGATACATTAGCTGAATTAAAATCTGACTTAAGAGCTAAGTTAGAAGAAAACGCAAAAGCTTCAGCTGAAGCTGAAATGAGAAATGCTATAGTTGAAAAAGTTTCTGCAAATACAGAAGTAGAAATACCAGAAGCTATGATACAACATCAAATAGACAATATGTTAATGGAACTTAACATGCAATTACAATACCAAGGATTAAACTTACAACAGTTATTACAAATGACTGGAAGAAGCATAGAAGAGTTAAGAGAAGAAAGAAGAGAAGATGCTGCTAGATTAGTAAAATCTTCATTAGTATTAGAAGCAATAGCTAAAGCTGAAGCTATAGAAGTTTCAGAAGAAGAAATGAACGAAGAATTAGAAAAAATGGCTAAAATGTACAACATGGAATCTGATAAAATAAAAGCATCTTTAAGAGAAACTGATATAGAAGATATAAAAGGTCAAATAAAGATAAGAAAAACTATAGATTTATTAGTTGATAATGCAGTAATAGCTTAATTTTTTACAGTAGCCTTTTAGGCTACTGTAAATTATATATAAACAAAATAAATATAAACATATAGAGGGGGTATGATCTATGGCATTAGTACCTGTAGTTGTTGAACAAACAGGAAGAGGAGAAAGATCTTACGATATATATTCTAGATTACTAAAAGATAGAATAATATTCTTAGGAGACGAAGTAAATGATGCTACAGCAGGTCTTGTAGTGGCACAATTACTTTTCCTAGAAGCAGATGACCCAGATAAAGATATACATTTATATATAAATTCACCAGGTGGAAGTATAACTGCTGGAATGGCAATATATGATACAATGCAATATATCAAACCAGATGTAAGCACTATCTGTATAGGTATGGCAGCGTCTATGGGAGCATTCTTATTAGCAGCAGGAGAAAAAGGAAAGAGATTTGCATTACCAAATAGTGAGATAATGATACATCAACCATTAGGTGGGACTAGAGGGCAAGCAACTGATATAGAAATACACGCAAAAAGAATATTAAAAATGAAAGACACTTTAAATAA
Source organism: Romboutsia sp. BSD2780061687b_171204_C1 (assembly GCF_015560225.1). Taxonomy (NCBI): domain Bacteria; kingdom Bacillati; phylum Bacillota; class Clostridia; order Peptostreptococcales; family Peptostreptococcaceae; genus Romboutsia; species Romboutsia sp. BSD2780061687b_171204_C1. Next base: position 47,793 of record NZ_JADMRK010000003.1, read on the forward strand.
AATATTATCTGAAAGAACAGGTCAGCCATTAGAAACTATTCAAATGGATACTGAACGTGATAACTTCATGAGCGCACAAGAAGCTAAGGAATATGGTTTAATAGATGAAGTAATCACACAAAAAGACCGTAGATAGGAAGAGGTGCTTAATATGTCAAAAAATGAAGACAAAAGACAGTTAAAATGTTCATTCTGCGGCAAAAACCAAGAGCAAGTAAGAAGGTTAATTGCAGGTCCAAGTGTTTATATATGTGATGAGTGTGTTGAACTTTGTGATGAAATAATCCAAGAAGAAATAGAAGACACTGTTGAAGAGGATACAACATCTCTACCTAAGCCAAAAGAGATGATGGACATCTTAAATGGTTATGTAATTGGTCAAGAAACAGCTAAAAAAGCTTTATCAGTAGCAGTTTATAATCATTATAAAAGAATATACAGTAAAAAGGCAAGCAATAAAGATGTAGAAATACAAAAGAGTAATATACTTTTACTTGGGCCTACGGGTTCAGGGAAGACATTATTAGCTCAAACACTAGCAAAAACTCTAAATGTTCCTTTTGCAATGGCTGATGCAACATCTTTAACAGAAGCTGGATACGTTGGAGAAGACGTAGAAAACATACTACTAAAGCTTATCCAAGCAGCTGACTTTGATGTAGAAAAGGCTGAGAGAGGAATAATATATATAGATGAGATAGATAAGATAGCTAGAAAATCAGAAAATCCATCTATAACTAGAGATGTTAGTGGAGAAGGTGTTCAACAAGCTCTTTTAAAAATATTAGAAGGAACAACAGCTAACGTTCCACCACAAGGTGGTAGAAAGCATCCACATCAAGAATTCTTAAAAATAGATACAACTAATATATTATTTATATTAGGTGGAGCTTTTGATGGTATTGAAAAAATAATACAAGGCCGTGGTAAAGAAAAAACTCTAGGATTTGGAGCTAAAATTGAAAGTAAAAAAGAAATGGATTTAGGAAAGGTATATGCCCAAGTACTTCCAGAAGATTTACTTAAATTTGGTTTAATACCAGAGTTTATAGGAAGGATTCCTGTTGTTGCAACTCTAGAATTATTAGATGAAAATGCTTTAGTTCAAATATTAAAAGAACCTAAAAATGCTTTAGTAAAACAATACAAAAAGCTTTTAGAAATAGATGACGTTGAACTAGAATTCGAAGATGACGCACTTCGTGCAATAGCTAATAAAGCTATAGAAAGAAACACAGGTGCAAGAGGTCTTAGAAGTATAGTTGAAGGAATCATGATGGAGAGCATGTTTGAAGTTCCATCAAGAGATGACGTTAAAAAAGTTGTAGTTACAAAGGAATGTGTAACTAAAGGAGAACAACCAGTATTTATATTAAAAGATCAAGAAGAAAGTGCATAATAAAAAAGAGGAGCCTTAAAAGCTCCTTTTTAAATGTAAGGATTTTATAACTATAATTAATGGGTATTAATAGATTAATAAACTTTAAAAAGTATAAAATATCATTAATTAGATAAAAGAGGATCATTACATATAATAGTCAAAACTTGTTTATTATTAAAATATCATATAAACTATTCATATAAAACCTATTTAAAGTTTATCATAAAAATTATATAAGAGTATATTTATAAATATATATTATCTTAAAATAGAAAATATAAAGTTTATTCATTAGTATATTACATTCAATATTACAACATAATAAAATAAGAGAAAAATGATAAAAGATTTTATCAAATCAATAAATTTGTTTATACATTCTTTAAGAAAAGTGAATTTTTCTATAAATGTTGAAAATTAGGGATTGTAAATATATAATATATAAAGCAATAAAATCTAGCACTTTAAGGAGTGATATTAGTGGAACAGAATTATACGAAGATAGAACATGAATTACCGCTAATTCCACTGAGGGGATTAGCGATATTCCCATATATGATACTAAACTTTGACATAGGAAGAGAAATATCTTTAAAAGCTTTAGACCAAGCTATGTTAGCTGATGAGTTAGTATTCTTAACTTCTCAGAAAGCAGCAGAAGTTGATGAGCCAACAGAAGATGATTTTTATCATGTAGGAACTATATGTAAAGTTAAACAAATGATAAAACTTCCTGGGGATACAGTACGTGTATTAGTAGAAGGAATTTCAAGAGGTAAAATAAAAGAAGTAAGCAATGAAGAAGGGTATTTTAAAGCAACAATAGAGGAAATAGCATACGATGATGAAAATGCAGAAGAAGATATTGAGGTAGAAGCACTTGTAAGAAATGTGTTTGATGCATTTGAAGAGTACATAAACATAGGAAATAGAGTATCACCAGAAATATTAATATCTCTAGGTGAAATAGAAAATGTAGATCGTTTTATAGACACTATAGCTGCTAATATCTATCTAAAACCAGAACAAAAGCAAGAAGTTTTAGAAGAATTTGATATTAAGAAAAGATTAGAATTAATATACAAAACTCTTTTAGAAGAGATAGATATACTTAAAATAGAAAAGAAAATAACTCTAAGAGTTAAAAAGCAAATGAATAAGGTTCAAAAGGAATATTACCTAAGAGAACAATTAAAAGCTATACAAAAAGAATTAGGAGAAGAAGAAGACATAAATTCTGAAGCTGACGAGTATAGAGCAAAGCTTAAGAAAATAAAAGCTCCTAAAGAAACAAAAGAAAAGATATCTAAAGAAATAGATAAGTTTTCTAGAATATCACCAATGTCTCCAGATGTATCAGTTTTAAGAGGGTATTTAGATAATATATTCTCATTACCTTGGAACAATGAAACTAGAGACAAGCTTGATATAGAAAAAGCTAAAGAAATATTAGATAATGAACATTATGGATTAGAAAAAGTAAAAGAAAGAATACTTGAGTATTTAGCTATAAGAACATTATCAAAATCACTAAAAGGACCTATCATATGTTTAGTAGGACCTCCAGGTGTTGGTAAAACATCTATAGCAAAATCGATAGCGAACTCATTAGGAAGAAAATTCGTTAGAATATCTTTAGGTGGAGTTAGAGATGAAGCTGAAATAAGAGGTCATAGAAGAACTTATGTAGCAGCTATACCAGGAAGAATAATAAATGGAATAAAAGAAGCCAAAACTAAAAATCCAGTATTCTTACTAGACGAGATAGATAAAATGTCAGCAGATTATAAGGGAGATCCATCTGCTGCAATGTTAGAAGTTTTAGATCCAGAGCAAAACAAAGATTTTGTGGATCACTACATGGAAGTTCCTTTTGATTTATCAAAAATATTATTTGTTACAACTGCAAATAGCTTAGGAACTATTCCAAGACCTTTATTAGATAGAATGGAAATAATAGAGGTATCTGGATATATAGAAGAGGAAAAGCTTAATATAGCTAATAAATATTTATTACCTAAACAAATAAAAGAACATGGTTTAGCACCTGGTTTTGTTAAAATAAATGAAGAAACTATGAGAGAGATAATAGGATCTTATACTAGAGAAGCAGGGGTAAGAAACCTTGAAAGAACTATAGGTAAAATATGCAGAAAAGCAGCTAAAAAGTATGTAGAAGATAAATCTTTAGAAGAAATAGTTATAAATAAATCTGACCTAGATGATTACTTAGGTAAGAATAAATATAGACATCAATTAGCAGGAACTAAACCAGAAGTAGGTGTTGTAACAGGTCTTGCATGGACGTCTGTTGGAGGAGAAACTCTAACTGTAGAAGTAAATGTTGTAAAAGGTAAAGGCCAAATAGTATTAACTGGTAAACTAGGTGATGTAATGAAAGAATCAGCTAGAACAGGTATATCTTATATAAGATCAATTGCTGACAAATTTGATATAGATCCTGATTTTTACCAAAATAAAGATATACACATACATTTACCAGAAGGTGCAGTACCTAAAGATGGTCCATCAGCAGGTATAACAATGGCTTTAGCTGTTTTATCAGCATTAACAAATATACCAGTAAGAAATGATGTTGCTATGACAGGAGAAATAACTCTTAGAGGAAGAGTTTTAGCTGTAGGTGGAGTTAGAGAAAAACTATTGGCTGCACATAGATCTGGAATAACAAAGGTATTACTTCCAAAAGAGTGTGAAGCTGATTTAGATGAAATACCTGAAAATGTAAAAGAAAAAATGGAATTTGTACTTGTAGACCATATGGACCAAGTATTAGAGCAGGCATTAGTAAGGAATGGTGAAAAGTAATGAAAATTAGAAGTGCAGAAATAACAATGAGTGCAGTAAACAGAGCTCAATACCCAGACGAAGGTATACCAGAAATAGCTTTAGTTGGTAGATCTAACGTTGGAAAATCATCAACAGTAAATACATTATTAAATAGAAGAAATTTTGCTAGAACAAGTCAGACGCCTGGTAAAACTAGAACAATAAACTTCTATCTTATAAACCAAGAATTTTTCTTTGTTGACCTTCCAGGTTACGGATATGCAAAGGTTGCAAAATCTGAAAAAGAAAAATGGGGAACTATAATGGAAAGATATCTAGCTGATAGAGAAGAATTATGTGCAATATTCTTATTAGTAGATATAAGACATGAACCTACAAGTGATGACGTTATGATGTATGAATGGATAAAGCACTTTGGATATAAATGCGTAGTAATAGCTACTAAAGCAGATAAAATAGCTAAAGGTAAATACCAAAAGCATTTTAGTATGATAAGAAAGAAATTACAATTAGATAAAGATGAAAAGATACTTCCTATATCTTCTCTTAAGAAAACTGGAGTAGAAGAAATATGGAAAGAAATAATAAGCCAATACAATGAAGCTGGTTATGAAATAACTGTTGACTAGTATGAAATAGACTATCTCAAAACTGAGATAGTCTATTTTTTTATATTATTTATAGAAAAATAATTTATAAATTTATATTAATTAAAGTAAATATTTTAAAATTAAAAAAATTTAAAAAATTAAAACTAAAATGTCAATTTATATTGATATTTATTAAATTAAATAGTAAAATATGTAAAATAACACGAAATAGAGCAACTTGGGGGTGAAACAATGAGTAACAATAATCAAAAAGGATTAAGAAAGACATTAGGCTTAAGTGCAGCACTTTCTACGGTAGTAGGAATGCTAATAGGTTCGGGAGTATTCTTTAAACCACAAGCCATATATGAATCTACAAATGGAGGAGCAGGTCTAGGACTTTTAGCATGGTTAATAGGGGGACTTATAACTATAGCTGCTGGGCTTACAGCAGCTGAAATATCTTCTAGTATAGTAAAACCAGGTGGATTAATAGTTTATTTAGAAGAAATTTACGGTGAAAAAGTAGGATTTTTAACAGGATGGATGCAATCTATACTATTTATACCTGCAATAACAGCAGCGCTAGGAATTATATTTGCACAAGAAGCAGTGAGCTTATTGAGTTTACAAAGTGACATATATGTAATTTTAATTGCAATAGGAGTAATAGTGCTTATAGCTTTATTAAATTCTCTAGGTGCCAAATTTGGAGGAGGAATACAAACTGTATCTACAATATGTAAGTTAATACCTTTAGCACTTATAGTTATATTTGGATTTATAAAAGGAGAACCATCAACAGATATAATGACACCTCTGGTAGGTGAAAATACGAATATGGTTAGCGCCATATCTCAAGTACTTATAGCAACTTTATTTGCATACGATGGATGGATATATGTGGGAGCATTAGCAGGTGAGATGAAAGATCCAGCTAAGCATTTACCTAAAGCTATAGTAGGCGGAATTTCTTTAGTAATGGGAGTATACATAATTATAAATATAGCATACTTATGTGTTGTTCCAGCATCAGAGATGGCAGCAGTAAGTGCACCAGCTACACTTGTAGCAAGTAAATTATTTGGAGAATCAGGAGCTAAGGTGATAAGTGTAGGTATATTAATATCGGTATTTGGAACATTAAATGGTTTCTTGATGACCGGAGGAAGAATACCTTATATAATGGGATGTGACGGGAGAATACCTTTTTCAAAAACTTTTGCTAAGTTAAATAATAATGGTGTTCCATTAAATGGAATGTGGTTAATAGCTGGGTTAGCAATAATATATTCTTTATCAGGTCAGTTCAATTTCCTATCTGATTTAGCAATATTTACAATATGGATATTCTACACAATGTTATTTGTAGGAGTTATAAAACTTAGAAAAGATAAGCCAAATATGAAGAGATCATATAAAGTACCGTTATATCCAGTAATACCTATAATAGCAATAATAGGAGGAGTATTTATTGTTGTTAGTACATTTATCACTCAAACACAAAATGCTATATTAGGACTTATAATAACATTAGCTGGCTTGCCAATTTATAATATAATTAAAAATAAGAAGATAAAACAAGAAATACAAAATAATGTAGCGTAGTATAAGGAGCCGTCTCAAAATTGAGACGGTTCTATTTTTATTTAAGATTATTTAGTTAGATATAGCTATATTACAAAATTATTAAATAGATATTATAAGTAAATAAGAATATAACTATAAAAAGCATTCATTGAATTTTAATATTAAAAAATGTATTAAAATAATTAGTTATAGACAAAATAATTTTTAAGATAGTAACAAAATAAAATGCAAATTAATATTTTATAAAGTAGAAGAAAAATATGAGGGGGCTAAATCATGGCAGGTAGAGTTAGGAAGTTATTCCCAGGTGGAAATACGGCAAATGGATCATTTAATTTTTTTGATAATATAATACCTCAAAATGTTAATAGAATCTTTTGCTTAAAAGGTGGACCAGGAGTTGGAAAATCATCATTTATGAAAAAAATAGCAAAAGAATTTATTGAAAAAGGGTATGATGTAGAGCTACACTACTGTCCATCAGATCCAAGCTCTTTAGATGGGGTTGTGATACTTAAATTAGGAGTAGTTCTGCTAGATGCAACTGCACCGCATATTGTAGACCCAAAAGACCCTGGTGCTATAGATGAAATATTAAATTTTGGTGAATATTGGGATGTAGAAAAATTAGAAAAAAATAAAGATACTATTGTAGAATGTGGAAAAGATATAAGTAACTCATTTAAAAGAGCATATAAGTATTTAAAAGCTGCTGAGCCAATTTATTATGATATAGAAGAAAAGTATAGAGATTGCATGGACTTTGGTCAAGTAAATCTAAAAATAGAGCATTTTATACACGATATATTTAAAGATTCTAGTAGTACTGGTATTTATAAATCACCAAGACATTTATTTGGAACAGCTATAACACCAGTCGGACATTTAGATTATGCAGATAGTATATTAAGTCAAGTTAATAAGGTATATCACTTGAAAGGTAATATAGGAACAGGTAAAACTACGTTTTTACGAAATATATGTGATAAAGCCATTCAAAAGGGAATGAATGTGGAAATTTTTCATTATCCACTTATTAAGGATAAGATTGAAACTGTAATAATAAAAGATTTAGATATAGGTATAACCGTAAGTAATTTATTTGAAGGTAAGAATACTATAAATTTAAATGCTTACCTAGATGAAGAAAAATTAGAAAAATATATAGAAGAAATTAAGTTTGATAAAAAAGTATTTGATGAGCTATTAAATTATGCTATATCAAACTTAAAAAAGGCTAAGGCAAAGCATGATATTATAGAAGCATACTATGTGCCTAATATGAACTTTGATAAAATGGAAGAGTTAAAAGAAGAGATAATAAATAGAATTTTGAAGTATGAAGAATAATAAAAAAAGAGAAAGGCACAACGTGTCTTTCTCTTTTTTTATTAGAATTAAACTACATATTATTTAATATACTTAGAACTCTAAAGAGTTATTAAAAATATGGATGATATTATTAGAAATTAAATAACATAAAAATTAATTTATAGGGAGTATAGTTGTATGAAAGACAAATATATGTTGATAATATTAACTAGTATATATTAATAAGTAGCATGATGGCGATACTAATTAGAGAGTATCAAATTGGAAAAATTAATTATCAAGGTAAATTTGAGTATATAGGAGGTAAATAAAATAAACCTAAATAAAATTGAGAGTATATCTTTAAAAAATAAAATAATTAGAAACAAATACAAAGTGTTTAATATGAAACATAAACACATACAAAATGATCTAAAAGAAGAAGTTCTAAAAAGACCAGAAGAAGAATTGTACATAGGAAATAATATAAATTTAAATGAAACTTATGCAAGAGACATTTTTAAAAGTATATTAGACAAAGCTATAATAAAAAATGCTAGTGATATACACATAGAACCATTTAAAGAGCATATAATAGTTAGGTTAAGGATAGATGGATTCTTAGTAGAAGATATAAAAATAGAATATGAAGTATATCAACAACTATTAGTAGTAATAAAATTAGATACATTTATGAATATAACTGAAAAAAGATTACCTCAAGATGGTAGACTTGCCATTGAGGTAAAAGGTCAAGTGATTGATATTAGAGCATCAACTCTACCAACTGTTTATGGTGAAAAAATTGTTTTAAGAATATTAAATAGAAAGTCATTTCTAAAAAGAAAAGAAGAACTTGGATTTTCTAATAAAGCTATAGATAAGATAGAAAGTATTATAAATAAAAAGTCAGGGATATTATTAGTAACAGGATCAACAGGAAGTGGAAAAACCACAACAGTATACTCTATAATAAATGATTTAAAATGCACAAGTAAAAACATAGTGACTATAGAGGATCCTGTAGAGTACAAAATAGAAGGAGTAAACCAGATACAAGTAAATAATAAAGTAGGCTTGAGTTTTGAAAATGGATTAAGGTCTATATTAAGACAAGACCCAGATATAATTATAGTTGGAGAAATAAGAGATATAGAAACAGCAAAAATAGCAATAAAAGCAGCTACTACAGGCCATTTAGTGATAAGTACTATACATACTAAAGATGCAGTATCTGCCATATCTAGATTATTAGATATGGAAATACCACAATATTTGATAAGTGCATCTCTAATAGGAATTATATCTCAAAAGCTCATAAGAAAAGTATGTACCACTTGTATTATGCAGAAGGAAGTAATTGAATTAAACCAAACTAATGAGAAACATACAAATAGGGAGTGCGAAGAATGTAATGGATTGGGCTATAAAGGAAGAACTGCTATTTATGAAATACTAGAAATAGATAATGATATAAGAAAAGATATACAAAATATGCAAGATTATAACACCATAAAAGATACTGCAATAAAAAATGGCATGATAACATTTGAAGAAAGTGCAAAAGATTTAATCGATAATAATATAACTACTGAAGAAGAATACATAAGTTCAGAAATAGGTATTTAAAATTATAATTTATACAATAAACGAGGAGAAAATGGATTCTAATATATATGAGGATTTTACTGAAAGTAAAGTAGTAAATAATAAAAATAAAAAGTTAAAAGAGAAATCATACAAATTAAAAGATAGAGAATTAAAAGATTTATGCAATGAAATGGGTATATTATTAGATTCAGGATGTCATATAATAAATGCATTTGAATTAATAAGAAATCAATCAAGCCCAAAGATAAGAAGAGTCATAAATAAAATAATACAAGATATACAAAAAGGTAATTCTATAAGTCAATCATTTCAAAATACAAATTCATTTTCAATGTTTTTTATAAGTACTATAAGAGCAGGTGAAGTTACTGGAAAGTTAGAATATGCTATGAATAATCTAGCTAAGTATTATGACAATCAATATAAGTCCAAGTCTAGGATAAAAAATATGTTGATATACCCAGCATTTGTTTGTATATCATTTTTAATCTCTGTAATAGTTGCAATAACTATGATAATACCAAATTTTGAATCTATTTTCATAGTAAATGATATAGATATTCCAGTATTAACAAAGGTACTTATAAATTTAGGAAAATTCTTCAGAAATAACTTTAGTACAATAATATTTGGTTTATTATCAATAGTATCTGGGATATTTTATTTATATAAATATACTTACACATTTAAAGCTATACTATATATAGTAGCATTAAGATTGCCAATAATAAGAGGTATAATAGAATTATTAGTGGCTAGTAGATTTTGTTCAACACTAAGGCTATTAATAGAAAGTGGTATACAGATAACTGAGGCAGTAGAAATATCTGCAAGAGTTATTGATAATAAATATATTTATAAAAAAATTTTAATTTCAATAGATCATATCAACAAAGGGAATAGTATTTCATATTCAATAAGCTTATCAAATATATTTCCAAAATCGCTCATAAGTATAATAAAAATAGGAGAAGAAAGTGGGCGATTAGATAGATGTTTAAAATCTAGCGAAGATCTATATACAAGCAAACTAAGTACAAAAATAGAGAAAGTAATCAAATCTATAGAACCTACAATAATAGTCATAATAGGTATTTTTGTGGGGGTATTTGCTATAGCAATGATAACTCCTATGTTTGATTTATCAAGTTCATTTTAAGAGGTGAAATTATGATTAATAAAAAAAGCAAAAAGAAGCAAGGATTCACACTAGTAGAAATGGTTATAGTTATAACTATTTTAGGAATATTATCTGGGATAGGATTTCTGAAGTTTGGAGAAGTTCAGCAGACGGCAAAAATTAATGCCGATAAGGTAGCAGCATCAGGTTTAGTTACGGCTACAAATTTAGCCATACAAAGTGGAGAAATTGAAATAAATAAAATAAATAATGAGACCGACATTATCCAAGAGTTAGTAACAAAAGGATTTATTACAGTAGCTCCAAGACCACAGAGTAAAGATAAAGAATCTAGTTTTAAGGTTGAAATATCTGAGAAGGGAGACGTATCAGTTTTAATTGATAAAGAACCTTTTTATCCAGAAAAAGAATCTTAAAAAATAGAATACAAAATAAAAAATAAGAACTATCTATAAATTTAGATAGTTTTTTTGTATATTAGGATAGATTTTGAAAAGAAAAACATATTTTAAGAAAGGATAGTGTATATATACAAAGTCTTATAAGATATTTAATAGTATTAAGTATAAAAATGACAAAATAAATATGAAGGAATATTTAAAAAATCTGTAGAAACACTATATATATCCAAAGGTCAATTTTATATACCAAAACTTAACAGTATACATAAATTTAATAAAATAATATGATATTTATAGAATCATTTAATAAAAAATGGTATAATAATAAATTGTACTTTAATCTAATATAAAAATGAAGGAGTGACAGTCACATTGTTAGGGAGAAATGAGTTATGCCCTTGTGGAAGTGGCAAAAAATATAAAAAATGCTGTTTAAATAAAGATGTTGTTATGGAGAGAGCTGAGAGAAAAGTTAGTTCTACACAAAAACAATATTCACAATTATATACAAGAATACAGGAATTTGCTAAACAAGATAAATTTAAAGAAGAATGTGAAAAAGCTAAGGAAATGTTCTATATAGTTGAGGATGAAGCAACTAATGAAAAATTCGAAAGATTCTTCAACACTTATTTTATCCAAGACCACATAATGGAAAATAAGAAAGTAATGACAGTTGAATTTTATGAAGAAAATAGAGATAACTTAACAACTCAAGATGTTGAAGTGTTAAGAAGCTTATTTGAATCTTACGTAAGCGTATATGAAGTTACAGAAATATTAGAAGGTAAAATAGTATTAAAAGACTGTTTAACTGAGAGAGAAATTTCAACAGAAGACATCAACTTATTAAAAGACTTTAAAGTTGGAAGTTGCATGATAGCTAGAATAGTTGAAATAGAAGGAACTAGTATACTAATAGATGTAACTATAAGCATATCTAATGCAGTTAAGGATGTAATATGCAATGATGTTAGATATCTATTCAATCAATATGAAGATCTATATAAAGATATGAAGACATTCTTAATACATCATACACACATATTATATAAGTATATGCAACAATTACTTGATCCAAGTATAGCAGAATATTTAAAAGAACAAAAAGAATCAAAAATGAAAAAAGTACAAGAAGAAGTAGCTTTAACTTCTGAAGATGGACAAGAAGATGATTGTAAAGTATGTTCTGTTCTTAGACAAAATGTTGAAGCTGAGCATATAGATGCTTGTGTATCATTCTGGAAAGAGTATACAAAAACAAACTCAGATGTCAAAGGATCTGAAAATGGATGGGCAGCTGCTGTTGAATACCACATAAAGAAAAATGCTGGTGAAAGTATAACACAAGCTCAAATATCTAAGAAGTATGAAATAAGCCCTAGTACATTAGGAAAAAGATATAAAGATCTTAAAGTATCTTAATAAAAAGTATAAACTAAAATTTTAGGAATTATATTTAAATATAATTCCTAAAATTTTATCCAAAAATATAAATATATCTGTATAAATTTTATATTTTTTATTAAAAAAAGGTTTTAATATGTTCAAATAATGTATAAAATAAAGATATAAAATATACAGAAAGAGGTACATGTATGAGTCTTAAGTTAGGAAGCGCAATTGCCGTATCAACAAATTACATAAAATCTAATCCAGCAGTTCCTGTGTATAATGGAGAAGAAAATCCAAATAACCTTTATGCGGTTATTTATCATATAGAAATAGGATATAATGAATCTAGTGTTCAAAAAACTAAACAATATATAATAATAGATTATAAGGAATTTGACTTATCTCAAGATAAGAAAAATGAATTAATAGAAATAGGAAAAGAATACTGTAAAAATAAAGGTATATCTGAAAATGATGAATTACAAATAGCTCTTTTAGATGATAATGAAGAAGCTGAAATATTCTTAGAAAAAATATTCAACAATATGAAGGTTATAAGAGGACTTATAACTAAAAAGGACTAACAATATGAATTTAGCAGGTATAGAAGAAATAACACCTTTTGAAGGTGTAACAGAATTTAAAATTTATAAATACGACGATAGAATAGACTTAAGTGATAAAGAACAATTTATATGTGATCTAAAATTAGTTAGTATTAAAGTTAATCCTATTTATGTAGAGAAAATAGGTAAATCAATGGATATGTTAGCTTTAGTGAAAAATGTAAACCCCAAATTAGATAAATCAAGTATAAAAGAAGATATTAAAGCGTTTATATTAGATGAAATTTGGGAAGAAAGTCTAAAAAAAGAGAATATAGATGTAATATTTATAGAAAGCTAGGTATATACCCTAGCTTTTATATTGTTTAATGTATTTTTAGATATAAAGAAAAATACAAAATATTAAAACTTAAATAGGAGGAAAGTTATGTTAAGAGTATCTAATTTAAAAATAAGCATAAATGAAGATATATTAGTATTAAAGAAACTTATATTAAAAAAATTGAAAATAAAAGAAAAAGACCTTATAAAGTACACTATATATAAAGAATCTATAGATGCAAGAAGAGGGAAGATTGATTTTGTGTACACTGTAGATGTAGAGGTTAAAAATGAAGATAAATTAATAAAAGCTAATATAAAAGATGTAATAAAATTAAAAGAGACAAGATATATAGGAGTTCAAACAGGAGAAGTAAAATTAAAGCATAGACCTGTAATAATAGGTAGCGGTCCAGCTGGATTATTTGCAGCACTTTTATTAGCACAAAGAGGATATAATCCACTTCTTTTAGAAAGAGGGTTAGACGTAGACCAAAGAACTAAAGATATATATAATTTTTGGACTAACAGAAAGTTTAAAAATAATTCTAATGTACAATTTGGGGAAGGTGGAGCAGGAACTTTCTCAGATGGTAAGCTTACTACAAGGATAAAAGATATAAGATGTAGAAAAGTTCTAGAAGAACTTGTTAATTTTGGTTCTCCAAACGAAATATTATACTCTCATAAGCCACATGTAGGGACAGATATATTAAAGGGTGTAGTTAAGAATATAAGAAATGAAATAATAAGACTTGGCGGAGAAGTTAAGTTTGATGCTAAGGTTACAGATATTGAAATTGAAAATGGAGAGATAAAATCAGTAGTAGTAAATGATGTGGAAAAAATAGAATCAGAAGTTATAATACTTGCAATAGGTCATAGTGCAAGAGATACTTATAAAATGTTAAATAAAAGAGGTGTAAAAATAATTCAAAAACCTTTTGCTATAGGAGCGAGAATTGAGCATCCTCAGGAATTGATAAATAAGTCTCAGTACAAAGAGTATTATAATCATCCTAGATTAGGTGCAGCAGACTATAGACTTATAGATCACGCATCAAATGGTAGAACTGCATATACATTCTGTATGTGCCCAGGAGGTACTGTAATAGCCTCAGCATCTAATGAATTTGAAGTAGTAACAAATGGTATGAGTGAGCATGCAAGAGATCAGGTAAATGCAAATAGTGCTTTCTTAGTAAATGTGCTTCCTGAAGACTTTGGAAGTGATGATCCATTAGCAGGAGTATATTTCCAGGAGAAATATGAAAGACTAGCTTATGAATTAGGTGGAAAAAATTATAATGCTCCAGCTCAACTTGTAGGAGATTTTTTAAATGATAAAGTATCTACATCATTAGGTAGTATAGAACCATCATATAAACCAGGAATAGAGTTTGTCGACTTAAGAGAATGCCTTCCGGAGTTCGTAACTACAACTATGAAAGAATCATTAATTTCTTTAGATAAAAGATTAAATGGATTTGCTATGCATGATGCAGTTTTAACAGGTGTGGAAACTAGATCATCAGCTCCTATAAGAATAGTTAGAGATGAGGAAACTTTAGAGTCTGTAAATGTTAAAAATCTATATCCATGTGGAGAAGGCGCAGGATATGCAGGTGGTATAGTTACAGCTGCAGTAGATGGAATAAAGTGTGCAGAAAAAATTATAATGAAATATTCAAATATATAAGTAAAAATACTATGAACTAATTCAATTCTAGTTCATAGTATTTTTTTATAGATAAATAGAATTTATTATAAATTATGGTTAAAATTTTAACGATTGATAATTATTAAACTGTAAAATTATTAAAAAAATACATAAATATAATAGTATAAATAATGAATAAATAGAAATTATACTAAGATTGTAAAATATGATTATAATATGTATATGAATAAATAATTTACTTGTTATTTTTTTATTAATGTAATCTATATTTTATGTTATAATTTCATTATACTAAAAAAAGAAGAGAGGTACGTTTATGGGAACTATAAAGTTTGATTATAGTAAGGCATTAGGTTTTTTTAAACAACATGAAATCGATTGTATGCAAACGTATGTAGATGCAGCACACCGTATGATACATGAAAAAACTGGTTTAGGAAATGATTTTTTAGGATGGGTAGAACTTCCAAATAATTATGATAAAGAAGAGTTTTCTAGAATAAAAAAAGCAGCCGACAAGATAACGTCAGATTCAGATGTATTGCTAGTTATAGGTATAGGGGGTTCTTACCTTGGAGCTAGAGCAGCAATTGAAATGGTAAGTCATTCTTTTAGAAACAATTTAGAAAGAGAAGATAGAAAATCTCCTCAAATATATTATGTAGGGAATAATATAAGTTCAACATATATGATGGACTTATTAGATGTTATAAAAGATAAAGATGTATCTATAAATGTAATATCTAAATCAGGTACAACAACAGAGCCTGCTATTGCATTTAGAATATTTAAAGATTTCTTAGAAAAGAAATATGGAAAAGAAGAAGCAAGTAAAAGAATATATGCAACAACAGATGCTAAAAAAGGTGCTTTAAGACAATTAGCAAATGAAGAAGGATACGAGACATTTATAATACCTGATGATGTGGGTGGTCGTTTCTCTGTATTAACACCAGTAGGATTATTACCTATAGCTTGTGCAGGTCTTGATATAGATGCAATGATGAAGGGTGCTCAAGATGCATCACAAGAGTTTAAAGCATCAGATTTAAAAACTAACTACAGTTATCAGTATGCAGTTGTCAGAAATATTTTACATAGAAAAGGCAAAGATGTAGAAATGCTAGTTAACTATGAGCCACAATTACATTATGTAGCTGAGTGGTGGAAGCAATTATATGGAGAAAGTGAAGGAAAAGATAACAAAGGAATATTCCCAGCATCAGTAGACTTTTCAACAGATTTACACTCAATGGGTCAATATATTCAAGAAGGAAAAAGAATATTATTTGAAACTGTTCTTAATGTAGAAAAGTCAAAGAGAAATATAACTATAGAAGAAGCTGATGTAGATTTAGATGGATTAAATTATCTGGCAGGTAAAACAGTGGACTTCGTTAATAAAAAAGCGTTTGAAGGTACAATGCTTGCTCATACAGATGGACAAGTTCCTAACTTAATAATAAATATACCTCAATTAGATGAATATAACTTTGGATATCTTGTTTACTTCTTTGAAAAGGCATGTGCATTAAGTGGATACTTATTAGGGGTAAATCCATTTAATCAACCAGGAGTTGAAGCATATAAGAAAAATATGTTTGCTCTTTTAGGCAAGCCAGGATTTGAAAAAGAAAAAGAAGAATTAGAAAAAAGACTTTAATCAGTTAAGGTTAAGTTAAGAATATAGTAATATAATAAAATCATCAGTAAATAGTTATCTATCTACTGATGATTTCTTTTTATCTATTGAATCGAAAGTATATAGGTATTAAGAATATTATAGAGTTAAAAGTATAAACAATATAAAGTAAGTAAAAACTAAATATTATGATTAATATATGGGAGGTATTTATATGTCAAATAAGAAAGGCATAGGATTGATAGTAATAGTTTGTATAATAACTGGGGTATTAAGTAGTTTATTCACAGTAGTATTGATGAAAAATAACTTAGTAAGTTCAACAAAAGAAAATTCTACACAAATAGTTGTGAATAATAAGGGGAAAAGTCAAAATGTGTATCATGCCGTAACTGATAAAGCAATGCCATCAGTAGTAGGAATTACAACAACAACGATAGATAATAATAATATTTTTGCTATACCTACACAAAGCCAAGGGGTTGGTACAGGTGTAATAGTTGATGCAAATGGATACATATTAACAAATTCGCATGTTGTTTCAGATGGTAAAGCATCAGATGTTAATGTACTTTTCAATGATGGATCTACATCACAAGGAAAAGTATTATGGAATGACTCTAATTTAGATTTAGCAATGGTTAAGGTAGATAAAAAAGGGTTAACTCCAGCAGAATTAGGAAATAGTGATGATGTTAGAACTGGAGATATATCAATAGCTATAGGTAATCCATTAGGTCTTGAGTTCCAAAAGAGTGTTACACAAGGTATAATAAGTGGATTAGATAGAACTATCAAAACAGAAAAATCTAACATGACAGGGCTTATGCAAACAGATGCTAGTATAAATCCAGGAAATAGTGGAGGACCATTATTAAATGAAAAAGGTCAAGTAATAGGTATAAACACAGCTAAGGCATCACAGGCAGAAGGTTTAGGATTTGCAATACCTATAAATACAGCAAAACCAATAGTAGAACAAATAATAAAAAATGGTAACTTTGAAAAAGTTACTTTAGGAATAAGTGGAGCAGACTTACAAATGTTTGAAGCATCAACAGGAACTGATTTAGCAGCAGAAGATGGCGTATATGTAGTAGAAGTTATGGACAACAGTGCAGCTAAAAAGGCAGGTATACAAGCAGGAGATGTTATCGTTAAAGTTGGAAATGATAAAGTAAGTACAATGTCAGATTTAAATAAAGCTTTATATCAATATTCTTTAGGGGATAAATCTGAAATTACAGTAAATAGAGGTGGAAAAGAAGTAAAATTACAAGTTAATTTTTAATAAATAAAGGGTGAATCTAAGATTCACCCTTTATATTTTTATACTAAATTATATTTAATTTCTATTTAGCTTTACTTTTAACTTGTGATGGACAAGATCCGCTACTAGCGCATCCAGAGCATCCACTACAACCAGAAGATACATTTTTAGAAGTAAACTTTCTAAATATGAATATAACTGATATAGCTATTATTAATCCACCAACTGCAAGTTCCGCAATTGAGCTACCAGATTCTACTGCAAATAAAGTTCCTCCGATTATTCTAACTATAAATGCACCAATCCATGCAATTACAAATTGATATATAAATGATATCCACATCATTTTGCTTCCGTACTCTTTTTTCATTGTAGCAAGAGCTGCAATACAAGGAGTATATAATGATGTAAACACTAAGAATCCATATGCACTAAGGGCAGTGAATACTGTTGGTAAAACAACCTTTAAATCACCATAAAGTACACCCATAGTATTAACAACTATTTCTTTAGCTCCAAGACCTGTAAGTATAGATACAGCAGCTTTCCAATCACCAAATCCTAATGGTGCAAATATAGGAGCTATTAAATGTCCTGCATAAGCTAAGAAACTGTTATTTAAATCTGGTGTATATCCACTGAAGTTAAATGATGATAAAACCCAAATTACAACTGACATTGCAAACATAACAGTAATTACTTTAGTTAAGAATCCTTTTGATTTACTCCAAGCATTTTTAAATAAAGAACCTATAGTAGGTAATTTATACTCAGGAAGTTCTAGTATAAAAGGTTCAACTTCTGCATTAAAAGCAGTTTTATTTAATATAAAAGCTATTATTATAGCTACTACAATTCCTAATAAATAAAGAGATAAAGTAACTAATGCAGCATTTTTAGGGAAGAATATACCAACAAATAATGCATATATAGGTAATCTAGCACTACAAGTCATAAGTGGAGCTATAAGCGCTGTTACTTTTCTATCTTTTTCGCTTTCTAATGTTCTAGTTGCCATTATAGCAGGAGAAGAACATCCAAATCCCATAACCATAGGTATAAATGCTTTACCAGATAGGCCAACTTTTCTCATTATGTTATCCATTAAGAAAGCTGTTCTTGACATATAACCACTATCTTCTAAGAATGACATACCAAAGAATAAAGCAAATACTAGAGGGAAGAAAGGTAAAGTACCTCCAACACCACCAATTATACCGTCTATAATTAATGATCTAAACCAAGGACTAGCATTAGCTAATAAAACATCAGCAGGGCCTGCTACATATGTTTCTATTAAACCACCTAATCCTTCTTGTAAAGGACCTCCAACCCAATCAAATGTAAATTTGAATAATAACATTAGTGCGGCTATAAATATAGGGTAAGCTAAAACAGGATTTAATACAAACTTATCTATTTTATCAGTGATAGTTTTTTTATTGTTATGAGGTAGATTACAACATCTACTTAATATATCTTCTATTTCTTTATAAGTTTCACTTTCAGATCCGAAATTAGTATTATAATTAGGTTTATTGTTAGCGACTTTTCTTATAGCAGGAGCTATTTTATCAGTTCCTTCTTTCTTTTTAGCTATTATAGGAATTACTGTCATATTAAGTTCTCTAGATAGTTTATCCACATCTATATGAATTCCTTTAGCCTCAGCTACATCCACCATATTAAGAAGAAGTATTATAGGCTTTTTAAATTCCATAAGTTGAGTTGTTAAGTAAAGGTTTCTAGATAAACTAGATGCATCAACTACATTTACTATAACATCTACATTTCCTTCTTCTAAAAATCTCTTTGATACTTTTTCTTCATTAGAGAAAGTATCCATAGCATAAATACCAGGTAAGTCTACTATATTAATATCTTTTTCTAAAATACCTTCTTTTTTATCTATAGTAACTCCAGGCCAGTTACCAACGTGTTGGTTAGCACCTGTAAGCAGATTGAAAACCGTAGTTTTACCAACGTTAGGGTTTCCAAGTAACGCAACGTTAATCATTTTATCACTTCCTTATTTTAATGTAATGTTTTTAGCGTCAGATTTTCTTATAGCAAGATCTAATCCTCTAAATCTAACTACTATAGGGTCTCCTAAAGGAGCAACTTTTTTTACTTCTATTTCCGTATTATTTATACATCCTAAAGCTAATAATCTCTTAGCTAATTTTTCGTTTCCATTTATATTATTAATAGTACCTCTTTGACCTACTTTTAAATCGTAAACAGTCATTTTTATACCTCCTAATGAAATTCATTATCACTTAAATTGTATCAATAATGATTTTGATTGTCAACTAATAACTAATATTTAAGAATAAATATTTTCGTACAGTAAGAAAACTGATGAAATAAAATTAAATTGGTTAAAAAATAACGTTTTACCGCTATAATATTGACAAATAATGGTTTTATTTGTTATTATATAATTGAAATTATATAAATTTGTAATAGTGGTGATGATATGGCTAATGGTGAGTTAGAAGCATTAAAAAAAGAAATAGAAGCACTAAGAGATGAGATTAATACTTATATAGAATATCCAGAGATATTTAAAGAAGAGATAGTCGATACGAGTAATAAGATAGATATATTAATAAATAAGTATATGAATTTGAGTAATAAGTAACCCACATTAAAGTGGGTTTTTTTATACTCAAAAATCATATGTTCATCCTTAATATTGTATATGTTTAGTACAAAGTGAGAATATTAAATAATTATATGATTTAATAACAAAATTAATTTGTAAGGATGATATTTATTATGATAGGTAGTTTTTTAAGATCAATAGCAATTATAGCAGCATCATATTCAATATTGAAACTTATACAATATAGTCTTAACAAGATATGTAAAATAACTAAATTTGATGTAAGATACGAAAATACCCTTTGTAGCGTATTATCATCAATTTCTTATTACATCATATTCTTGACAAGTACAGTTCTCATATTAAGGGAATTTCAAATAGTGGATATAACTAAATTTGGGACATTAGTTACTGGTGCTAGTATAGTAGGTATACTAGCAGGGGTTGCATCTCAAAGTATATTAAAAGATATATTTAATGGATTTTTTGTATTATTTGAAAAGCAAATGCAAGTAGGAGATTTTGTAATAATAAATGAAACTTTTAGAGGAACTATAGAAGAAATAGGAGTTAGAAGCACTAGTTTAAGGGATTGGGATTTAAAAAGAATTACTATTCCAAATGGTAGTATAAGTAGCATAAGAAATTTTAGCAAGGAGAGAATGAGGGTTGTAGTACATGTAAGGGTACCTTATGAAGAGGATCCAATGAAGGTGCTAGAATCTTTAGAAGAAGTATGCAATATAATGAATGAACAATATAAAAATTATCTATTTAAATTACCATCAGGTAAACCTAAAGGTCCTTTTAATGTATATGGAGTAACAGATATAGAAGATAGTCCAGTGGGAGCAAAATATACAATAACAGGTATAGTATATTCTTATAAGTATTTTAATGCACTTAGAGATACTAAATTACAGATACTTATTGTATTTAGAAATAACAAAGTACGAATAGCTTACCCGACACATATAAATATATTACACAACGATAATGAATATAGAGGAGATTTTTAGAGTATAAATATTTCTTATATATTGTTTATATGAAATAGGGGGGGATTTGAGTGGCAGACCATAAAGAAGTGATTCTGAGGTTACTTATAGCGTTAGTTATAGGGGGGTTAACAGGGCTTGAAAGAGAAAAGTCACATCAATTTGCAGGATTTAGAACACACATCTTAGTATCTGTTGGCTCATGTATAACAGCAATAACATCTTTGTATTTATTTTTTGATTATAGAGAATATGCTAATGTTGATCCTGCAAGATTAACTGCACAGGTATTATCAGGAATTGGTTTTTTAGGTGCAGGTGCTATACTAAAAACCTCAAATGGAATAAGAGGATTAACGACTGCCGCAGGTATATGGGCAACTGCATGTATTGGTATAACAATAGGGTATGGATATTATGTCTTAAGTATAAGTGCTTGGCTATTTGTTATGATAACACTATACATATTGAAGAATATAGACAAAATACTTTTTAGAAAAAAATATACTATTTTTAATGTTGTTATAGATAACATGGGAAGTATATCTATGCTATATTCAATCTTTAAAAAATCTCAAATAGAAGTTAAAAGTATTGATATAGAAGCTGAGGGAGAATCCCTTTGGAAATTGAGCTTTTTTCTAGTTCATGATAGAAGAATAATAGTAGATGAGTTAGTAAAAGAATTGAATATGTTAAAAAATATAATAAGTGTAGATTATTTACACTAAAATAATATAGAATAAGTATAATTAAAAATTTAGGTTGAGGTGTATAAATTGACAAAAAAAATAAGAATAATAACAGATGGATCATGCGATTTTCCACAGGAAGTATTAGATAGAGCAAGACCAGATGTAGTAGGAATAAATGTAGCTTTTGGAGAAGATAGTTATATAGGGGGAATTGATATAGATTCTGAAACTTTCTATAAAAAAATGAAAGAAAGTAAAGAATTACCTAAAACTTCAAGTCCATCTCCAGATAGATTTTTAGAGCTTTATAAAGGTGATGATGAAGAGCTTTTAGTATTTACATTAACTTCTAAGCTATCTAGCACTTATAATAATGCTGTTTTAGCTAAAGAAATGTACTTAGAAGAAAATCCATATAAAAGAATTGAAGTTATAGATAGTGCAAGTGGGTCTATTGGGGTTGCATCAATGATATTAAAATGCAGCGAACTTATAGATGCTGGTAAAAATATGGATGAAATACTAGAGCACATAGAAAGATACAAAGAAGAAATTGTATTCTTTGGAGCTTTAGAAACATTAGAAAATGCAATAAAAGGTGGTAGAATAAACAAAGTTGCTGGAAAGATAATAAATGCATTAAACTTTAAAGTTATAATAAAAATAGAAGATGGTCTTGTTAAACCTATAGACAAAGCAAGAGGCGGAAGTAATAGTATAAAAAAAGCCTTAGAGTATGTAGAAAACAATGTAGGACACCAAGATGAAAAAACAGTTATAATAGGTCATGCTAATTGTATAGATAAAGCAGAAAAAATAAAGAGCATAGTAGAAGGAAATCTAAACTTCAAAGAAGTATTAATAGCAGAGATAGGTCCTATAATGGGAACGTTCACATCTGAAGGTGCTATATTAGTATCTGTTTTATAGTATATATTAGGTAATATTTACTCAAAATATTAGTATAAAAATTTTTACATTAATAGTGTAATAAGAATATTAGATTTAAGAACCATAAACTCTAGATAAAAATTAATATATTAAAGGAGAAAAGCTATGGGATTAGATAGAAGTAAAATAGAAGATAAATTCAAATGGAATTTAGAGCAGATGTATAAGAATAAAGATGAAGTAGAAAAAGACATAAGTAAGGTTAAAGAACTTATACAAAAGGCTAAAGAATACAAAGGAAAGCTAGCAGAGAGTTTTGAGAATTTATATAACGCACTAAATATATCAGAACAAGCATCAAGACTTTTACAAAACTTATATGTATATACTCATATGAAGCAACATGAGGATACAAGAATAAATGAAAATCAAGGTTTAGCTACAAAAACAGATATGTTAGCTACTGAATTATCTACAGCTACATCTTATATGGTACCTGAAATAATAGCCATAGAAGAGGAGAAGTTAAAAGAATTTATGAAGGATGAAAAATTATCTTTCTATGAAAAACATATAAAAGAAATTTTAAGAGAAAAGCCACATACATTAAGTGAATCAGAAGAAGAAATATTAGCTGCAGCATCTGACATAACTAAAGTATCAGAAGATGTATATGATATGTTTTCTTTTGCAGACTTAGAATTTCCAGAAATAGAAGATGAAGAAGGTAATAAGGTTAAACTTACACACTCTAATTACTCTGTATTTTTAAAGAGTAAGAATCCTAGAGTTAGAAAAGATGCTTTTGAAGCTATGTACTTAGTATATGGTAAATATAAAAATACATTTGCATCAACGTTATATGGAGGCATAAAGTCAGAAATATTCTACTCTAAAATAAGAAAATACAAATCAGCACTAGAGGCATCATTATTCCAGGATGATATAAGTGTGGATGTATATAATAATCTTATAAAAGCTGTAGATGAAAGTTTACCAACACTAAATAAATATGTAGATCTAAAGAAAATGTTTTTAGGATTAGAAGAAATACATATGTATGATTTATATGTTCCTTTAACTGACAAATTTGATATGAAGATAACTTATGAAGAGGCTAAGGAAATAATATTAAATGCTTTAAAACCATTAGGAGATGAATACTTAAAGCTAATACAAAGAGCCTTTGATGAAAGATGGATAGATGTATATGAGAATGAAGGTAAGCAAGGTGGAGCGTATTCTTGGGGTAGTTACGATTCTCATCCATACATATTAATGAGTTATAAAGATGATTTAAATTCTTTATTTACGTTAATACATGAATTAGGTCACTCTATGCATAGTTACTACTCAAGAACTACTCAGCCATATATATATTCAAGCTACAAAATATTCGTAGCAGAAGTTGCATCTACTCTAAATGAGCTATTATTAATAAACTATTTATTAGAAAATTCTAAGTCTAAGGAAGAAACATTATATCTTCTAAATTATTATTTAGAGCAATTTAGAACAACTGTATATAGACAGACTATGTTTGCTGAATTTGAAAAAATAACTCATGAAAGTGTTGAAAGTGGAGAGCCATTAACGGCAAAAGAGTTTACTGATATATATTATAAATTAAATGAGAAATACTACAAAGAATCTTGTGTGGTTGATGAGCAAATAGGATTAGAGTGGGCTAGAATACCTCATTTTTATTCAAACTTCTATGTATATAAATATGCAACAGGATTCTCAGCGGCAAGTGCTTTAAGTAAACAAATACTTGAAGAAGGTAAGCCAGCAGTAGAAAGATATATAGAATTTTTAAAGAGTGGAGGGTCTGAATATCCATTAGATCAACTAAGAAAAGCTGGAGTAGACATGGAGAAAAAAGAATCTGTTGAAGAAGCTCTACAAATATTTAAAGGACTAGTTGATAAATTAGAAAAAGAATATAAAGGATAAAACAGAACATTAAAAAGGCTTAAGTTATTAATAACTTTAAGCCTTTTTATAGTTTGAGCAATATATATTTAAGTGTTTCGTGGAAGCATCGCTTAAGGCGAATTTAAAGTCATGTTGTTGGTGAAATGAACTATATTGAATTTTACTTTTTCTTAACATAATTTACATCCCTTTAACTTGTTCATAATATTTACTTAACAAAATAACTGTAATATTAAAGTATAAAGAAAAGCAAAATAAACAAAGAATTGTAGCATAAATATGAATAAAAATTAAAGTAAATTATCAAATACATATGGAGGGAATATTATGTTCAAGAAAAAAATAGCAGTTTTATTATCAAGTACAATATTAGTAGGAAGTTTAGCAGTAGGATGTGGGTCAAGCTCGGAATCAAATGGAGATAAGATTACAATGTCAGGTTCAACTTCAGTAGGGCCAGTAGTAGAGATACTAGCACAAGATTTTCAAAGTAAGAATGAAGGTGTATCTATAGAAGTTCAGCAATTGGGATCTTCAGCAGGTATAAAAAATGCAATAGATGGAACATCTCAAATAGGTATGGCATCTAGAGATTTAAAGGATGAAGAAAAGCAAGCAGGATTAAAGGAAACTGAAATAGCATTAGATGCTATAGCAGTAATTACTAATAAATCAAATGAAGTAAAAGATTTAAGTATTGAGCAAATAAAGGATATATACACAGGGAAGATAAATAACTGGAAAGAAGTTGGAGGAAAAGATGCTCCAATAGTAGTAGTATCAAGAGAAGATGGATCAGGAACTAGAGGGGCTTTTGAGGAAATAGTTGGATTTGAAGCAGATGAGTTAACTCAAGATGCACAAATAAGTGATGGATCAGGAAATATAAAATCTACAGTAGAAGGTAATGAAAATGCAATAGGATATATATCATCTTCATATGTTGATGATAAAGTAAAACAATTGACAGTAGAAGGACAAGAATTAACAGTAGAAAATGTTAAGGATAAGAAATATCCTCTAGCTAGACCATTTTTACTAGTTAGTAAAGAAGAAAATATTACTGAAAAAGGAAATGAATTTGTAGAGTTCATATTAAGTGAAGAAGGTCAGAAAATAGTAGAAGGTGAAGGGCTTATAAGCATAAAATAAATATCCTCATTATTTTAAGAAAAAAGGCACATATAGTTATGTGTCTTTTTTCTATTTTAATATGCTAAGTGATTGGAAATTATCTGATCTATGAAAATTTCTAATTTTAAATTGCCAAATTGAGTAACAGACGTATTCATAGTAAGTGTACTAACATATCATTGGTGAAATTAAGCAAATTTTTACATAAATTTAACGAAAACATAAAAAGTAAAATCTATGTTAAAAAAATGCCTTTTATTTTACTTCAAGTTAACGGAAATCTAATATGGATTTAACCTAGAAATAATACTATATGTGTGTAAGGAATAATAAAAAATAATGAATAAGAAATATATTGAGGATTTTTGAGGAGGATTTTTATGTTAGTTAAGTCTCGTATAGTAAGCATAGAACAAAGAGACAATAAAAATAGCAACAACAAGAATAAATATATAGCAGAGAAAATATCTAAGAACGTATTTATGATAAGTGCATTAATAGCAGTTGCAAGTTTACTTTTAATAATAGGATTTGTATTCTATAAAGGTTTAACACCATTTTTATTTAAAGATTATTCATTTATAGAATTTATAACTGGAAGTAAATGGATACCAAGTGCAGATAAATTTGGAATTTCATCAATGGTAGTTGCATCATTAATTGCAACGACAGGAGCTTTAATAATAGGAGTACCAGTAGGTATACTTACAGCAGTATTTATAGCTGAACTAGCTCCAAAAAAATTAGCTAAAATAATATCTCCAGCAGTTGAACTATTAGCAGGTATACCATCAGTTTTATATGGAATATTTGGTTTAGCAGTTATAGTACCAGCAATACAAAACATATTTAATTTACCAAAAGGCCAAAGTTTATTGGCAGTGATAATAGTTTTAGCAATTATGATGTTACCTACTATTATCTCGGTATCTGAAACAGCAATAAGAGCAGTACCAAAAGCATATAAAGAAGGTTCATTAGCATTAGGTGCATCGAATATAGAGACAATATTTAAAGTTGTATTACCAGCTGCAAAGTCAGGAATATTAGCAGCAGTTATACTTGGAATAGGTAGAGCATTAGGTGAAACTATGGCAGTAATACTTGTTGCAGGTAACTCTCCAGTAATGCCATCATCTCTAATGGATAGTGTAAGACCACTTACTACAAACATAGCGTTAGAGATGGGATATGCATTTGGGACACATCAAGAAATGTTGTTTGCAACAGGAGTTGTATTATTCACGTTTATATTAATCTTAAATATAGTGTTAAATAAAGTTTCGAATAAGGCGGTAGATTAGCATGAGAAAATTTAAAGAAAATATATTAAAAACATCAGTTTATTTATCTGCGGCATTTACAGTAACAACATTAATTGTGATAGTCGGATATATATTTATGCAAGGTATAAAAGGAATAAATCCATCATTCTTATTTAGTGATTATTCGCCAATGGGTGGTGGAGGAATACTACCGATGATAGTATCCACAGTTTATATGGTACTTTTATCAATAATAGTGGCAACGCCAATAGGTATATTATCAGCAATATATCTACAAGAGTATGCTAAAAAAGGAAGATTAGTAACAATAATAAGATTTGCGACTGAGAGTTTAGCAGGTATACCATCAATAATATATGGATTATTCGGGGGAATATTTTTTGTAGTTACCTTAGGAATGAAGTACTCAATACTTTCAGGGGCATTGACAGTAGCAATAATTATATTGCCAGTAATAATAAGAACAACAGAGGAATCTTTAAAGACAGTACCACAAAGTTATAGAGAAGCATCATTAGCTTTAGGTTCAACTAAGTTCCAAACCTTATATAAAGTAGTACTTCCCAGTGCAATACCAGGGATACTATCAGGAGTTATATTATCAGTGGGTCGTGTTATCGGAGAATCAGCGGCTATATTATTAACAGCAGGAACAGTTGCACAAATGCCAGGAACTATATTTGATAGTGCTAGAACATTAACAGTTCATGCATATTTACTTACAAAAGAAAAAGGAGATATACAAGGAGCAGCAGCTATAGGAATTGTGTTAATAATAATGGTACTAATATTAAATACATTAGCTAAAGTAGTGGCTAAGAAATTAAATAAAGCAAATTACTAAGAAATTTTACGAGGTGTAAAAGATGAGTTTAAATAATACAAAGATAAGTATAAAAAATTTAGATTTATATTATGGAAATAATCAAGCATTAAAGAAAATAAATATGAATATAGAAGAAAGGAAGGTTACTGCATTAATAGGTCCTTCTGGATGTGGTAAGTCAACATTTTTAAGAACTTTAAATAGAATGAATGATTTAATAGACAATGTCAGAATAGAAGGACAAATAGAGGTAGATGGAGAAGATATATATAAAAGTGAAGATGTAATAAAATTACGTACTAAGGTAGGAATGGTATTTCAAAAGCCAAACTTATTCCCAATGAGTATATATGATAATGTAGCCTATGGACCTCGTACACATGGAATAAAAGATAGAAAAGTTTTAGACAAGATCGTTGAAGAAAGCTTAAGAGGGGCAGCTATTTGGGATGAAGTAAAAGATAGATTAAAATCATCTGCACTAGGGCTATCTGGAGGTCAACAGCAACGTATATGTATAGCAAGAACAATAGCTATGAAACCAGAAGTAATACTTATGGATGAGCCCACATCAGCGCTAGATCCTATATCTACAGCAAAGGTAGAAGAGTTAATAGAGTCTTTAAAAGATGAATATACTATAGTAATAGTTACACATAATATGCAGCAAGCGGCACGTGTATCTGACCAAACAGCATTCTTCTTAACTGGAGAAGTAGTAGAGTTTAGTGACACAAAAACTATGTTTACAACTCCAACGGATAAGCGTACAGAAGATTATATAACAGGAAGATTTGGATAAAACTTATAAGAAAAGGAGTAAATATATGGTTGATACAAGTTTAGAGTTAAGTATAAACACACTTAAAAACTACACATTAGCAATGATAAAAAGGTGTAGGGAAGCAGTAGATAATTCTATTAACTCTATGATCAATAAAGACTTAGAGGGAGCAAAAAAAGTAATAAAAGAAGATGATGAGATAGATACTCTAAGAGAATATATAAGAGATAGAAGTATTGAACTTATAGCATTAAAACAACCAATGGCAAAAGATTTAAGATATATATATGCTCTAGGAAATATAGCACTTGATTTAGAACGAATAGGAGATTATGCAGTTAATATAGCACAAGAAACTTTAAAAATAGGTGATGAAGCCTATATAAAGGAATTAATTGATATACCAAAATCAGCTAAAATATGTACTGATATGCTTAATGATATTTATAAAGCTTTGGAAAATGAAGATGAAGACCTTTGCTATGATATAGCAAAAAGGGACGACAAGATAGATAATTTATACGAACAAATACACGTAGAGTGCTTAGAAGTTATGAATAAGAATTCAACTACTATAAATCAGGGAGTAAGGCTTTTATTTGTAGGAAGGTACTTAGAAAGAATAGGTGATCACAGCACTAATGTATGTGAAAAAATAATATATGCTATAAAAGGTGAAATGGTTGAGATAGGATAAAGTAAAAGCTTTATCCTATTTATAATTTGAGATAATTTATGATTTAATTTACAAATAAGCTATAAATTAAAAATTTTAGAGATTAGTCAAATTAAGAATCAAGATAGATAAAGGAAGCAAAAAAATATATATAATTTTTATATGGGAATTTAAATAGTCCTAATTAAGGAAGATTCAGAAAATTTCAATAAATTAGAAGGTGTTGATATTATAGATATAGTGGAGTACTATTTAATTGAAAATGTTTTCAATTTCAAAGGGGGCTAATAAAAATGGGGAACAATGTTAAAGAAGTAATAGAAAAAGTTATCGATGATGTAAAAGCTAGAAATAATGGAGAACCAGAATTCCATCAAACAATAGAAGAAGTTTTACATTCATTAGAAGGTGTTTTAGAAAAACATCCAGAATACATAGATGCAAGTATATTAGAAAGAATAGTTGAACCAGAAAGACAAATAATGTTTAGAGTGCCTTGGGTTGATGACAATGGAAAAGTACATGTAAATAGAGGATTTAGAGTACAATTTAACAGTGCAATAGGACCATACAAAGGAGGACTTAGATTCCATCCATCTGTTAACTTAAGTATAATAAAATTCTTAGGATTTGAACAAATATTCAAAAATTCTTTAACTGGATTACCAATAGGAGGAGGAAAAGGTGGATCTGACTTCAACCCTAAAGGAAAATCTGATAATGAGATAATGAGATTCTGTCAAAGTTTTATGACTGAATTATATAGACACATAGGTAAAGATATAGACGTACCAGCTGGAGATATAGGAGTTGGAGCTAGAGAAATAGGATTCCTATTTGGACAATATAAGAGAATAAGAAATGCTTATGATGCTGGAGTATTAACTGGTAAAGGATTAACTTATGGAGGTTCTTTAGCTAGAAAAGAAGCTACTGGATTTGGAGTTGTATACTTTGTAAACGAAATGTTAAACTATCATAAAGATACATTTGAAGGCAAGAGAGTTGTTATATCAGGTTCAGGAAATGTTGCAATATATGCAGCTCAAAAGGCTATGGAACATGGAGCTAAAGTAATAGCTATGTGTGACTCTTCTGGATATATAGTAGATGAAAATGGTATAGATTTAAGTATAGTTAAGCAAATAAAAGAAGTAGAAAGAAAGAGGATAAAAGAATATGTAGCTAGAAAAGAAGGTGCTACATATGTTGAAGGTCAAAAAGGAATATGGACTGTTAAGTGTGATATAGCTATGCCTTGTGCTACTCAAAATGATATAAACTTAGAATCAGCTAAGATACTAGTTGAAAATGGAACTAAAGTAATTGGAGAAGGAGCTAACATGCCTTGTACAAATGAAGCTGTTAACTATTTCTTAGAAAAAGGATTATTAGTTGCTCCTGCTAAAGCTGCAAATGCTGGTGGAGTTGCTACTTCTGCTTTAGAAATGTCTCAAAATAGTATGAGATTATCTTGGACATTTGAAGAAGTTGAAGAAAAATTACAAGTAATAATGAAGAACATATTTGAAGCATCTAAAAATGCTGCTGAACAATATGGGCATGCTGGAAACTATGTTGTAGGTGCTAACATAGCTGGATTCTTAAAAGTTGCAGATGCTATGATGAGTCAAGGTGTAATATAAGTTAAAC
This sequence comes from Romboutsia sp. BSD2780061687b_171204_C1, assembly GCF_015560225.1. Taxonomy (NCBI): domain Bacteria; kingdom Bacillati; phylum Bacillota; class Clostridia; order Peptostreptococcales; family Peptostreptococcaceae; genus Romboutsia; species Romboutsia sp. BSD2780061687b_171204_C1. The sequence continues at coordinate 78,993 of NZ_JADMRK010000003.1, forward strand.
TTATATCGTTATAAATAATATAGATTTTTCAAATTCATTGAATAAAAAAGAGAGGTATCCTTTTGGATATCTCTTTTTTATTTGTAATAAAAATAAATCAATATTTCTCATGTTATAATATAAATCTAAAAAATAAACAAATAATAAGGATTAATTATAAACATGATTAATAAGAAATATATTATAAAGATAGGAGTTTAAAAAATATGGACATTTTAAAGAAAATTGCAGAGATATTAAATAAATTAGATTGTACTTGGGCTATAGGTAGTTCTATGATGCTAAAATTTAATGGATTAGTAAAAAATCCAAGGGATATAGATATATTAATAGAGGCAAAAGATTCACAAAAAATAAAAAAGGCTATGGATAATATAGGTCAAAGGCTAGATTTGCCATCTAAAGATCCATTTAGAACTAAAGAGTTTTTTGGGTATAATATAGATGGAGTAGAAGTAGAATTTATGGGTGACTTTAGTATAGAGTTAGAAAATAAATCTATATACAAGTTTATACTAGATGAAAAGTCTATAAAGTATTTAACAAATTTAGATAAAGTAGTTATACCTACAACCACTCTAGAAGATTGGTTTGTAGCATATTTAGTCATGGGAGATCCTAAAGGAAGAGTACCTATTATAAAAAAATACTTAGTTAAAAATGGTATAAAACATGAAGAATTATTAAAAAGAAATTTAGAGCAGGACTTACCAAATGATATAAAAAATGAAATAATAGAATTATTAAATATAAATAAATAACAAATTGGAGGGAAAATTTTGAAATTAGAAAAAGTCGGCATGAGGACCTTTAAAACAGGATTAAGTGTAGCTGTTTGTGTTGTATTAGGTTCAATGATTGTCCAAAATCCATTTTACTCAACCATAGCATGTGTAGTATCAGTGCAAGATACAGTTAAAGGTTCGCTAAAAGCAGGATTTAACAGAGTAAAAGGTACGATACTTGGAGGTATAATAGGCTTTCTAATTGTGCTAATTAAGCCAGGAGATGCATTACTTTGTGGTCTTGGAGTAATTATTACAATATATCTATGCAATATGTTTAAACTCAATAAAGCAGTAGTTGTTGCATGTGTAACTTTTTTATCTATACATCTTGGAGTTATAAATTCTAGCCCCGCAGAGTATTCATTCTTTAGAGTGTTAGATACTTCAATAGGAGTAGTTGTAGGGGTATTTATTAATTATATATTAGCAAGACCAGACTATTTAGATACTACAAAAAATGATTTTCAATCTATAGAAAAATTAACAAAAGAATTTCTAGAACTTAAGATATTAAAAAAAGGAAGCTTTAATATAAAAGAACTAGAAAAAGAGATAAAGAAAGTAGAAGGCTCTTATTCTAAGTTGATAGATGAGCTAGATTATAGCAGAGATAATATAGATATAGAAAAAATAGAAGAAACAATAATTATATGTAGAGAGATATATTTCCATGTACAGTCAATAGAATTATTAGATAAAAAACTATACTTAAGCAAAGAAAATTATACAATTCTAAGAGAAATCTATGAAATAGAAGAAATAGAATGGGATTTAGATGAAAGTAAAAGTCCTGTATTCAATTATCATCTAAGAAAGATAATAGAAGAAGCAGAAATACTTCATACTATTAATAGTAACAATCAATATAAATTATATTAAAACGCTTTAGTGAATCAAAAGATTAATTTAATATATTCAAATTACAAATTTAATAAATAAAATTTAGTGCCTTCGTAAATATTACCTATATAGTATTTAAGGAGGCATTTTTCATGGAATCAATTAATTTAAATACGAAAATATTAGATACTTATAAAATGAAGCTTTTTAATGAACTTATAAAAGCTATTTGGAGTGAGGAATTTGATGATATAGATAATATACCTAAAAAAGTGCTAGATAAAAGCGTATATAATGAATTTGGGGAAGAGGCCATATTAAATTTAATGAGAATAGTTATGGGGCTAGATCCAATAGATAAAATAGATGAAACAATAAAAGAAATGCTAAATAAAGCTATGTGCACAAAGGAAATAAGCACACCAATAATATCAGTAATATCTCAAGTGTGCAATCATTGTGTTAACAAAGAAGATGGAAAGGAATGTTTAGTAAAAGAGAAGCATATTAATTGTAATAAGGACAATACATGTAATTCATGTGGAGGGTGTATAAGAGAATGTAGCTTAGGGGCAATATCTGATAAAATTCAATTCATACCTATTTTAAAGTTACTAAAAGATAAAAAACATCCTGTGTACGCAACTGTAGCTCCATCATTTGTAGGACAACTTGGAAATGATGTAACTCCTGGTAAGCTAAGAAGTGCTCTTAAAAAAGTAGGTTTCAAAGACATGATAGAAGTAGCTTTAGCAGCAGATATACTTACTGTCAAAGAAAGTTATGATTATTGTAATCATATTAAAGAAAATAAAGAAGAATGTTTTATAACTAGTTGCTGTTGCCCGATTTGGATTAGTTTAATAAAGTCAAGTTACCCTGAAATTGTAGACAACATATCTAAGTCAGTATCTCCTATGATTGCCTGTGCAAGGATTATAAAGGTTTTAAACGAAGATGCTAAAGTAGTTTTTATTGGACCTTGCGTAGCCAAAAAGAAAGAAGCTATAGCAGAAGATATAAAAGGAGCAGTAGATTTTGTATTAACATTTAAAGAATTAGAGGAGATATTTAAGGCTTTGGATATAGAAGCGGATAAAGAAGTAGAAGAAAATAGAATAGAATCATCAGCTCTTGGAAGAATATATGCTCATGCAGGAGGGGTAAGTAAATCTATTGAAGAGTGTGTAAAAAAAATAAATCCGAAAGCTAATTTTAAAGCTATTACTTTTCAGGGAGCTAAAGACTGCAAAGCAGGGCTTGAAAAAGTTATAAATAAAGACATCGATGTAACTTTTGTTGAAGGTATGGGATGTATAGGTGGATGTGTAGGAGGGCCAAAACGTATTTTAGACACAGAGAAAGGTAAATCATTTGTACAAGAATATTCTAAAGAAACAAATATAAAAACTCCATTTGAAAATATAAATGTAATTCAATTTTTAGCAAAAATGGATATGAAAAAAATCGAAACACTAAGAAGTGAAGACAGGGAGAAATTGTTAGGATTATTTAACAGAGATATAAGATTATAAAGTAATAAACAAAGGGGATTAGGGGGATGAATATAAAAAAAAATTACAAAATTTTAGCTATAATTTTAGTAGGATTTATTGTATTAAACATAGTTATTTTTAATATACCAAAGGAAGATGAGGATAGAAAATATACTTTATTAGAAAATTATATAGTAACGAGTACTTTAACTCAAACTATAAACGAAGCTACAACACAAAAAGAAAAAGGTCCTGTTTTATTACCACAGAAGATAGCATATATAACTATAGATGATGGTCCATCTAAATACACTAACTTGATATTAGACATATTAGAAAAAAATCAAGTTAAAGCAACTTTTTTTATGATAAATGATAATATGAAGAAACACCCAGATGAATTAAATAGAATGCAAAAAGAGGGCCATGGCATGGGATTTCATAGTGTAACTCATGATATACATAAGCTCTATAAAACACCACAAGCAACATTAAATGAATTTAAAACCTGCCAAGCAACTCTTTATAATATAACAGGAGATGTATCAAAATTAATAAGGCTGCCTTATGGAAGCAAGCCTTATATGCCTAAAGAATCTTATGATATGTTAGTAGAAAATAATTATAAAATATGGGATTGGAATCTAGACACACTAGACTGGAAATCTACAACAGACAATATTTTAAGTAGTTTATTATATTATGGTAGGAATAAATCTAATTTAATAGTATTAATGCATGAAAAAGAACAAACTGTAGAAGCTTTAGATAACATTATAAGAGTATTAAAAGAAAGAGGTTATAAGATAGAACCAATAAGTGAAGATACACAAGAGCGAAACTATTGGAAAGGAAATGTTCAAAGCTAATTAAAAAAATCAAAGTAGTACATATATTATTATAAATAATTGACAATAATAATATTAATTGGATATAATTAAAGAATAAATAATAAGATAAAAACTATGATAAAGAGGAGTATGTAAATACTACTAAAAGAGATGAAGACTCATAGGCTGAAAGGTCTTCTTAGTATAGGTTTGCAGAAGGTAGCTTTGGAGTTTCTAAGCTGAACTAGCAGTAGGTTTAGACGGTGGGAATCGTTAAAATCCATAAAGAGCCCAAATTATTAAGTATCTGTATTATAGATTAGTGAAGTTATGATTAAGAGATGTAGCTAAGTAAATACGGAATATAACTCTTAAAGGATGAATGAATTCAATTTGGGAATTAAGGTGGTAACGCGAGCTTTTCGTCCTTATAAGGATGAATGGCTCTTTTTTTATTTATACTATAAAATATATAAGTTTAAGACTTTTAGTCGAAGTGAAATTTTTAAGTTACTTGTATTATTAATAATTTGAGTAAGACAAATTTTTAATAAAAATAAAATTTTAAATAAAATGAGGAGGAAATGAAATTGGAAAACACTAATTTACCAAAAACGTATAATCCAAAAGATTTTGAATCAAGATTATATTCAAAGTGGATTGAAGATGGATTATTTAAATCTAAACCAAATCCAAACAAGAAGCCTTTCACTATAATGCTTCCACCACCAAATATAACAGGACAATTACACATGGGGCATGCTCTTGACCATACTTTACAAGATATACTTATAAGATGGAAGAGGATGGACGGATATGAAGCTTTATGGCAACCAGGAACTGACCATGCTTCTATAGCAACTGAAGTTAAAGTTGTTGAAAGAATAAAAGAGCAAGAAGGAAAGTCTAAGTACGATTTAGGAAGAGAAGAATTCTTAAAGAGAGCTATGGATTGGAGAAATGAATTTGGTAGAAAAATAGTGGACCAAATGAAACAATTAGGAGACTCTTGTGACTGGGATAGAGAAAGATTCACAATGGATGAAGGATGTAACGAAGCTGTTATTGAATTCTTCATTAAGTTATATGAAAAAGGTCAAATATACAGAGGAAACAGAATAATAAACTGGTGCCCAGATTGTAAAACAACTTTATCAGATGCAGAAGTTGAACATGAAGAACATGATGGAAAGTTCTATCATATAAAATACCCAATAGTTGGTAGTGACGAATTCTTAGAAATAGCTACTACTAGACCAGAAACAATGCTTGGAGATAGTGGTATAGCTGTAAATCCAGAAGATGAGAGATACACTCACTTAGTTGGAAAGAAAGCAATACTTCCATTAGTAAACAGAGAAATAATAATAGTTGCTGATGATTATGTTGATTTAGAGTTCGGTACTGGTGCAGTTAAAATGACTCCAGCTCATGACCCTAATGATTTTGAAGTTGGTCAAAGACACAACCTTGAAAAGATAAACGTAATGAACGAAGATGGAACAATGAACAAATTAGCTGGTAAGTATGAAGGTATGGACAGATATGAGTGCAGAAAGCAACTTATAGCTGACTTAGATGAAGCTGGATACTTAATAGCTATAAAAGATCATAATCATAATGTAGGTTCTTGCTATAGATGTCATACAGTAGTTGAACCAAGATTATCAGATCAATGGTTTGTTAAGATGGATGAATTAGCAAAACCTGCTATAGATATATTAAAGAAACAAGAATTAAAGTTTGTACCAGATAAGTTTGATAAAACTTACTTACAATGGTTAGAAAACATAAGAGATTGGTGTATATCAAGACAATTATGGTGGGGTCACCAAATACCAGCTTACTACTGTCAAGAGTGTGGAGAAGTAGTTGTTGCTAAAGAAATGCCTACTACTTGTCCTAAGTGTGGACATCATGAATTTAAGCAAGATGAAGATGTATTAGATACATGGTTCTCTTCAGCATTATGGCCTTTCTCAACATTAGGTTGGCCACACAATACAGAAGAATTAAACTACTACTATCCAACAAGCGTACTTGTAACTGGATACGATATAATATTCTTCTGGGTTGTAAGAATGGCATTTGCAGGAATGTTCTGTATGGGAGAAACTCCATTTGAACATGTATTAATCCACGGACTTGTTAGAGACTCTGAAGGTAGAAAGATGAGTAAGTCTTTAGGAAACGGAATAGACCCATTAGAAGTAATAGACCAATACGGAGCTGATGCTTTAAGATTCATGTTAGCTACTGGAAACTCTCCAGGAAATGATATGAGATTCTATATGGAAAGAGTAGAAGCATCTAGAAACTTCGCAAATAAATTATGGAATGCATCAAGATTTGTATTCATGAACATAGATGAAGAGATAATGAATGGTGTAACTAGAGAATCAGTTGAAAGCTCTATGACTTTAGCTGATAAGTGGATAATATCAAGAGCTAACAATGTGGTTAAAGAAGTTAACGACAACATGGACAAGTTTGACCTTGGTATAGCTGCTCAAAAAATTTACGACTTTGCTTGGTCTGAGTACTGTGACTGGTATATAGAAATAGTTAAGCCAAGATTATACTCTGACGATAAAGCTGCTAAACAAACAGCATTATATACATTAACATATGTATTAGAGAAGATATTAAAACTTCTTCATCCATATATGCCATTTATAACAGAAGAAATATACACTCATCTTCCAACAGTAGAAGGAAGTATAGTAGTGGCTCAGTGGCCTCATTACACTGAAGAAGACAACATGGCTAAAGAAGAAGAAATGATGAACTTAACAATGGATGGAATAAGAAACATAAGAAATGTAAGAGCTGAAATGAATGTTCCACCATCAAAGAAAGCTAAAGTTATAATAGTTCCAACAGCTGAAAAGAAAGAAGCTATGGAAGCTGGTAGAGATTACTTTGTAACATTAGCATCTGCATCAGTTGTTGAAATAGTAGACAATGAAGCTGGTATACCAGAAGATGCAGTAAGTGTTGTTATAGATGGAGTTAAAATATTTATACCACTTGATGAATTAGTAGACTTCACTAAAGAATTAGATAGATTAAATAAAGAAAAAGCTAAATTAGAAGGCGAAATAAAGAGAGTTAACGGAAAGCTTTCTAACCAAGGATTCTTAGCTAAAGCTCCAGAAAGCTTAGTTAATGAAGAAAAGGCTAAAAAAGAAAAATTCGAAGAAATGATGAAATCAGTTCTTGAAAGAATAGAAAATATAGAAGCTAAAATAAAATAGTTTATATAAAAAGAGCTACCTCTAAATAGAGATAGCTCTTTTATTATGTTATGAAAAATCTTTGAGATAAGTGGATAATTATAGTTTATAATATAAGTAAGAGAATTGAAATACTTATTTATATTAGGAGGTAGAAAAATGGCAAAAAATATATTAGGAAGAATGGCAGCCGATACATTAGGACTATCAGATATAGGAAAGATTATATCTCCTCAAGATTTTGATAAAGTTGATGGAGACGACTACATAATGCATGAAGATGGAGAAAAAATATACTTTGTTATAAAGTCAAAATCAGATGAATACGTATTTACTAATAGAGGCCTTTTACATGTAGATGGAGCAAATGCAGTTAGTAGGAAAAGGGTTGTAAAAAGACATGAATTTTACTATGAAAGAGTAGATGAAGTTACATTAGAAACTGCAGGTACAGTAGATTTAGATATAGAAATAAAGTTTAATTTCGGTAATGAAAGGTTTAGCATAGATGTAGATAAAAAACAACTAGAACAGTTAAAAGATTTATATAAAGCTCTAGTTGAAATAAGTATGATACAAGGCAGAAATTATACATCTGTAGAAGATGGTATAAATGGACTTAAGATGGCTAATGATGCAATATCAAGAAATCATCTAGAAGGAAATCCGGTAAATATAGTAGAAGACTTAGCTAAGTTTAACTTCAACTGGATGGAAAACTTAAGAAATACATATAACAATAAAGATTTTGGAGAAGTATTTGAAAAATATATAAATAACTAATAACTCATAGAATTTTATAAAAGTTATTGATGATTTATAGAGCATAGGTATACTACCTATGCTTTTATATTTATTAGATAAAGTACAATGTAAAATATTTTAAAGGATATTATTTCCGAAAAAAGGAATATATATAATCTATATATTTAAGATTGGAGAGAATGCTATGATATTGAAACTAGAAGATAAACATAGAAATATAGTCTTAGATTATGTAGTAAAGGAGCCTAGTAAAAATTTATTTATAATAGGAGATATTGAACAGCATGGGTTTAATAAAGATTTCCAAGAAGTATGGGGAAAGTTTGATGAAGATAACAATTTAAGAGGTATTTTATTAAGATACACAAATAATTTTATACCATATATTGAAAAACTAGATGAAGATGTATATGAATTTAAGGATATTATAAGAAAATATAAAGGCAAAAAAATAATATCAGGAAAAGATACTATAATAGAAAAATTTAAAGATGTATTGGAAGATTACGAAGAAAAAATTACATATTTTTGTGAATTAAAAGATGATAAAAAACTTTTAAAATGGGATGATACTATAAAACTAGGCATCGAAGAGGATGCACAAAGGATATATGATTTATTAAGTACAATAGAGGAATTTTCTGTAGAATATAGTGTTGATACAATAAGAAGTAGAATAAAAGATAATAGCACAGTATCTTATTATATAGAAAATGACAACAAAGAAATAATAACTATATCACAAATAACGGCAGAGAATAGTAAATCTGCTATGGTTGTAGGGGTAGCAACTAAAAAAGAATATAGAGAACAAGGATATATGGGTAAATGTTTATCTAAACTATGTAGTGATTTACTTAAACGCAATAAGACATTATGTCTATTTTATGATAATCCAAAAGCGGGAAGAGTATATCGTAGGATAGGATTTAAAGAGATTGGAATATGGACTATGTTAGTAGAAAAATAATTTATTATTATGATGTAATTAAATATCATATTATAAACTAAATTAGTAAAAAATATACTATAATAAAAAGTAGATAAATAATAACAAAAGAGAAATGACTAAGGGGGATAATAAATGAACTACCAAGAATCATTACATTACATAGAAGAAACTCACAAGTTTGGTGTAAGGTTAGGACTAGATAATATATCTAAACTATTAGAACTATTAGGAAATCCACAAGATAAGATAAATATAATACATGTGGCAGGAACTAATGGAAAGGGTTCAACTTGTTCTTTTATAACAAGTATATTAAAGGAAGCTGGATACAAAGTTGGATTATATACATCACCATTTTTAGAGACTTTCACAGAGAGAATAAGAGTAAATGGAGAAAATATACCAGAAGATGATGTAGCTAGAATAGTTACCTTAATAAAAGAAAAAATAGAATATATGGTGGCAAATGGATATTCATATCCTACAGAATTTGAAATAGTAACTGCCATGGCATTTTATTATTATTGTGAACAAAATGTAGATTTTGTAGCGCTAGAAGTTGGATTGGGTGGAAGATATGATGCTACTAATGTTATAAGCAAATCAGAAGTAAGTGTAATAACATCTATAAGCTTAGATCATGTAGGTATATTAGGAGATACAGTTGCTAAAATAGCCTATGAAAAAGGTGGAATAATAAAAGAAAATGGAGTAGCTATAGTATACGATCAAAGTGATGAAGCAAAAGATGTTATAAAAAATATATGTAAAGAGAAAAATGCTAAATATATAGAAGTTACATTTGATAGTATGAAAATTAAAAAATCAGATATAAATTCTCAAGTATATAGCTGTAAGGTTATGAATAAAACATATGAAGACTTAGAAATAAAGTTAATAGGAGAACATCAAGTTAATAATTCCATGTTAGCTTTAAGTGTGGTAGAGTACTTAAAAGAAGCTAAAAATTTAGATATAAATGAAGAAGATATTAGAATAGGTCTATTAAATACAAAGTGGCCAGGTAGAATAGAAAAGTTAATGGAAGATCCTATATTTATAATTGATGGAGCACACAATGAAGATGGAGCAAGTTCTTTGGCTAAATCTATAAGTGAAAATTTTGGAGACAAAAAAGGAACTCTTTTAATAGGAATGTTAGAGGATAAAGATATAGATAGTGTGTTAAAAATAATTATGCCTTATTTTGATAAGGTAATAACAACAACTCCAGATAATCCAAGAGCTATAAGCTGTGAAGCTTTAAAAGAAAAAATATCTAAATATGTGGACGATGTAATTTCAATAGAAAACATAGAAGAAGCTGTCAATTATACACTAAGAAACTCTAAAAAAGAAGATATAATAATAAGTGCAGGATCTTTATATATGATAGGAGCAGTTAGAACAATAGTAAATAATACATTAGAGTTAGCATAGTAGTATAAAACAAAGTGCCTTAAAATAGTAATAATAGCTATTTTAAGGCACTTTTCAACTTTAAAAACGATTAAAAAATAGTTTATAAATATATTATTTAAATGAACTAAAAATTTATAGAATATATTTTATACAAATAAAAAAGAGTATCAAATAAGGTAAAATACCTAAAGATACTCATAAATAAACATTATAGAGATTGGCGTATAGCTTTAGATAATTGGTCTGGGCAAGAAGTAGTTTTTCCGCCACAAGGTATATTAGCTAACTTATCAGCTACTTCAAATGCATTTTGACCAATTACTAATTGCTTAAGTCCTATTAAATTACCTGGACATCCACCTATAAACTCAACGTTAGTTATAACATTGTTATCATCTACTTCAAAATTCATTTCTCTACAACAAACGCCACTTGGCTTAAATGTTATTTTCATAATAAAACCCCTAACTTAATATATTATTTTCAATCCTATCATATCAAATATATATTCAATATTGCAATACTAAAAGATAGTAATAATATATAGATACAAAAGAATATACGATTATAGTATATGTATGAATAATAAAGGGGGCTAAAGTTTGAAGCTATATATTTCAAATTATCTATCGAATAGCATAAGTATATTAGATTATAAAGATTTTAAAACTGAAGAAATACTATTAGATGATGGGACTTATCCGCATCATTTTTGCATAAATAAAAAGCAGAAATTAATGTATTTACCCAGTTCAAGTAATGGAATAATGTATATACTAGACCTGGAACTAAAGAAAATAATAGATAGTATGTCTATAGGTGGTAACTTAAGTCAGATAGGTATATCTAAAGGAGAGCTTTATATATCTAATGAAGATTCTAATAGTATTTACATAATAAATGAACATACGCTAGAGCCAGTAGGTATAATTAGTGTAGGAGAAACACCGCATGGATTTGATTTTAATGAAAAAGAAAATAAATTATATGTACCTTGTAAAAATTCTATATACTGTATAGATACCTTAAGCAAATGTATAGATAGGGAGATTAAGATAGACTTCAAAGCATGGCATATAAAGGTAGATACTAAAAAAAATGAAGTATATGTATCTACATTAGATGGAAGTGTAATAGTACTAGATGGATTTAATATGAAGATAAAGCATATAATAAATCAGTTTTTGATACCAGTAGAAATATGCTTTAACTATAGCAAAAGTGAGGTATATATAGCTGATTTAGGACATAAAAAAGTAGTAATATTAGATTATAATAACTTAGAAATTAAAGGTGAAATTAAGATAAATGGGAATCCACAAGGTTTAGCTATTTCTAGAAATGAAGAATTATTATTTGTATCTGATACTCAAAATAACTCTATAAAAGTATATAATGCAATAAATCACATGTTTATAAATGAAATTAAAACAGGAAAAGAGCCTACAACAATAATATGTTTATAGGCTTAGTGGTTATCACGTATAAGTAAATCTATAACTTCTGCATACATATATGATGCATTTTTCTTCCAATTGTTACAAATAAGCTTGGCCTGTTTCTCTGATGAAACATTTAAGTTTAAATCTATTAAGTTAGATTGATTTTCAATAACTCTCAAGTTAACAATAAATTCATGATCACTTTGTTTTACAAAGCTTGATTTTACTTGTGTATCAGATAACAGATTCTCTTTATTATTTATTATATACTCGTCTATTTTTTTAGCTGTATCTTCAGGTATTCTAGATAAGAAGTACTCTAATATTTCTAACCCTTTTTGAGTAAGAGAGTAATATTCTTTACCAGAATCCTCATAAGTAACTAAAAATTTAGATTCCATAAGTTGACTTAAAAACTGTTGAAGAGAAAAATAATTCATAGTCTCAGTTTCTAAGATAACTTGAGTAATTTGAGAATTAGTTAAATCCATATTAATTTTATTTAAAATATATAAAATTAAAAGCTTGTGAGAAGCTAATTCTTCAGATGAGTTTTCAAACATTGTACCATCCTCCGTAAACTATTTCTATATAATATATTAAACCAAAATATACAAAAATAAAAGTAGAATTTGAATATATTCAATAAATAAAATATCTTTTTTTATTCGTAAAAATATAAGAGACTACCATTTAGGTAGCCTCTTATCACTTAGATGTCAGAATTTACTATACTATTTACCAGCCATTTGGTTTTCAGCCATTTCAACTAATTTTTTAGTCATATAGCCACCAACATAACCGTTTTGTCTAGCTGTTAAGTTACCTTTGTCTATTGTGTCATAGTTAGCTAATCCTATTTCATTAGCTATCTCTAACTTCATTTGATTTAATGCAGCCTTAGCTTCTGGAACAGCTTTTCTGTTGTTGTTTGCCATAGTAAATTTCCTCCTTAGATGTTGTGTACAATACATATTGTATTGTTGATACTAATTTACCCTGGAATCAAATTTTATATACGTTTTTTTAAAAATTATTTGTGCTTTGTATCAATTTTTATTGTTTGAACTTTGTATCAATTTTTATTTTTTTATCTTTACGTACACCTTCTTCAATTCCATGTGCTTCTCTTAGATAGTGTCTACCTTCAAGTTTAAATGTCTTTCTAGCTGTTTCAACTTGATGACCTTTAATATTACCAAAAGAACTTTTTATAATTGACATAATAGCACCACCTTATATTAGTATTAACTTTAATTTGCCCAAATAATAAATTTAGTTTAATAGTAATTTTTTGAAAAAAATAAAAATAAGTTTTAAATATAGGACAACAAAAAGGAGGTGTAAATATGAAGTATAAGTCTAAAAAAATAAAATATTTTAGATCTAGTACTTTCTTTTTAGGAGTAACAATAGTTTTTATAATAGCTTTAATAGGTGGAATTAGATATGTATGTTATGAAAAAGAAGTAGCTAGTATGCCAATACATAGTGTTGATACAAATGATAAAGAAATAGCTTTAACCTTTGATGTAGCATGGGGAAAAAATAATATAGATGAAATTTTACAAGTTTTAGAAAAACATAATGTAAAATCTACGTTTTTTTTGCTGGGCAGTTGGATAGAAGATAATAAGGAATTAGTTGAAAAAATACATAATGCAGGTCATGAAATAGGAAATCATTCTAATACACATGCAAGTTTTAAAAATTTATCAAAAGAATCAAAAGTTCAAGAAATTAAGTTAGTATCAGAAAAAATATATGATATAACAGGAGAAAAAACAAGTTTATTTAGACCTCCATTTGGTGATACAGATAAAGAAACTTTAGAGGTGAGCAATTCATTAGATCATCAAACCATTAAATGGAGCCTAGATTCTATGGATTGGAAGGGATTTGGTGCAAATCATGTTATTGATAGAGTAATGAAAAATTCTGAACCAGGATCTATAGTATTATTTCATTCAAATGTAAGTAATGTGGAAAATTACATAGACACTATAATACTTAATTTAAAGAAAGATGGATATAAAATAGTTCCTGTATCAGAAATAACATACAAAGAAAATTTCAAAGTGGATAGTAATGGAGTTCAAAAGCTACAGAATAAGTAGTAATAAAAGTAAGAATTTATAAATATATTTATTATATAAAAGATAAAATATACAATTAACAAATTGTGGGGGGATAAAGATGGTAACAGTTAAAGAAGAAACGAATGTAGTGAATTTAAGAGGGGAACTGAGTGAAAACTTAGAATTCAGTCATGAAATATTTGGAGAGAAGTTTTATAACACTACTATTAAAATAAATAGACTTAGTGATTCTTATGATATACTTCCTATTACAGTTTCAGAAAGACTTTTAGAAGATATAAAAATAGAGGAAGGGAATTTATGTAGTATATTGGGGCAGTTAAGGTCTTATAATAAAAATATTGATAATAGAAATAGACTAGTTTTAACTGTTTTTGTTAGAGAAATAAAGACGATAGAAGAGGAAAATAAAGATCCAAACAGTATATTTTTAGATGGTTACATATGTAAAGAGCCCGTTTATAGAAAGACTCCATTAGGGAGAGAGATAACAGATTTATTAGTAGCAATAAATAGACCATACAATAAATCAGACTATATACCATCAATAGTTTGGGGAAGAAATGCAAAATTTGCTAAAGGGTTAAAGGTTGGAGATAGAATACAAATGTGGGGAAGAGTTCAAAGTAGAGAGTATGAAAAAAAAGGTGAAGATGGAAATAGTATAAAGAAAGTTGCTTATGAAGTTTCTATATCGAAAATAAAAAAAATGAGTGAAAATAATAATGAATAGGGTTTCATAAAAAAACTAAAAATTTACTAGTTGAATAGTTGCTCCTTATTTATTATAATTTATTCTATGATGTTAGTTATAAATGCAGAAAGTAAAGAGGGGGAGCACTGTGAAAAGCGTATTATATCATGATTACGACCCTAGTATTAGTTTGACAGATAACTCTGATGATATAACTTGTTTTTTAGATACGATAAAGTATAATGTAGGCAATCATATACTACTTGTAGGAAAAATAGGTGACCTAGGGAAAAGATTAAGAAGGCTAGGAGTATATGTAACAATACTTGAGAATAGCCCTTATGAAGACGTATGTTATTCCTTAATACACAACGGAAACTGTAATGTTATAAAAGGAACACTTGAACTATTGCCTTTTGAAGATAGACATTTTGACAAAGTTATAATATTAGATCACTTTAATAACACTGGAAATTTCGAGCAAGCATCTAAAGAAATTAACAGAGTACTAAAGATCAATGGTGAGTTAATATTAGAAGATTTAAATTTAAAAAATATTAAAGTTAAGTTAAAAAATCTAAAGCATAAACTGTGCGGAGAAAATATCAAGTACCATTATCCAAATGATGTTGCAAAGTTATTTTCAACTTTAGATTTTGAAGGTAATGTTAAAGAAGTAGAAAATGAAAGATACATTTATATAGGAAAAAGAAAATAGAGATTTTACTAATATATATAAAGACTAGGTTAGCCTGGTCTTTTATATATTAAACTAAAAATAGGAGCCATATAGTTATGAGTATAAATTATCAATTAATAATAGTAGTAATGATGTTTGTTATATTAATATCTATACAATTTACGCTAAATAAAATATATTTAGTATTAAAGGATATAAAAGAAATACTTAATTTAAAAAGATTAAGAAAGGATTAATATGGCAAACTTAAAATACATAAGAGAAGATATTCAAAATATAGCAGAAGCAATAGTAGCTGTTTTAGGTATAGATGTAACCATAGTAGATGATGACTTAACTAGAGTTGCAGGTACAGGTATATATTTAGAAAAAATAGGAGAAAAAATAAGTGGATACTCTGCTTTTAATAAATGTCTAATAGAACAGATAGAAATAATAATAGATGATCCAAGTTGTAATGATATATGTAATGAATGCTCCAATAGTGGAGCTTGTAAAGAGTTTGCAGAGGTTTGTTGCCCTATAATAAGCGAAGGAGTAACCTATGGAGTTATAGGCCTTATAGCTTTTACAGAGGAACAAGCTAAAGTTATAAAAAACAATAACAATGTATTAATGAATTTTTTAGGTAAAATGGCTGATTTAATATCTAATAAAATTAAAGCTCAAGTAAAAGCTTATGAGTTAGAATTAGAAAAGAAAAAGCTAGAGACTTTAGTAAATGGTATAGATAAGGCTATAGTATCTATTGATGTAGATGGAAATATAGATAAATATAATTTAAAATTTAAGAAAGTATTCAATTTAGAAAATAATATAAATGGTAAAAATATATTTAAGCTTTTAGAGTTCATAAAAAAACCATCAAGAGATAATTTTAAAAAAGAAAAATCACATAGTTTTAACTATAAATTAGATAGATATGAATTAAAAGGAATATACAATATAAATGAAATTATTTTAAAGAAAGAATTAAAAGGATATGTTATAGACTTTATAGATAACAAAGATGCTATTAAAAACTATAATAAAATAAATAAAGATTATAGTATAACATTAGAAAATATAATAGGAAATAGTAGCATTATAAATAGTGTTAAAAAGGAAGCGCTAATAGCTTCTAAGTCCACTTCTACAGTACTAATTACAGGAGAAAGTGGTACTGGTAAAGAGTTATTTGCAAGAGCTATACATAACCATAGTAATAGATGTGAAAATCCATTTGTAGCTGTAAATTGTGCAGCCATACCAGATAATTTACTAGAAAGTGAATTATTTGGTTATGAAGAAGGAGCTTTTACAGGAGCAAAAAAGGGTGGTAAATTAGGTAAGTTTGAAATAGCTAATAAGGGTACTATATTCCTAGATGAAATAGGAGATATGAGCTTGCATCTACAAGCAAAATTACTTAGGGTATTACAAGAAAAAGAGCTAAATAAAATTGGAGCAAAATCAAATAAATTTATAGATGTAAGGATAATAGCAGCTACCAATAAAGATTTAGAAAAAATGGTATTAAAGGGAACTTTTAGAGAAGATTTATATTATAGGCTTAATGTAATACCTATATCACTTCCAAATTTAAGACAAAGAAAAGATGATATACCAGATTTAATAGATTTTATGATAAAAGAATATTCTAGAAAGTTAGAAAAGCATGTAACTGGTATTGACAAAAATGTGCTAGATGTAATGTTAGAATATAAATGGCCAGGAAATATAAGAGAGCTTCAAAATATAATAGAGTATGGCGTGAATATGTCTATAGGAGAAATTATAACATTAGATGTAATACCTAATAAATTAAAAAATGTAGAGTTAGAAGAAGTATTAGTTCAAAATGATAAGATAAGAACTTTAGAAGAATTAGAAAAAGCAGAAATCATTAAAGCATTACATAAATATAAAGATTATAAAAAAGACAAAGAGCTAGTAGCAAAAGCATTAGGTATATCTAGAGCTACTCTATATAGAAAACTAGAGAAATATAAAATTATCTCAAAATGAGAAAAAATCTCATTTTGAGATTTTTTTTTACTCAAATTGAGATAAAAATATAAATTTATACACAAAATTAATATTTAAATGCAGATTTAGAAAAAAACTAAAAAAATAATAATCTTAATTATAATGTAGAAAAATGATGACAAATGCGTACATATAAGCATTTTACGGAAACGTTTTAACTAGATAAATTAAATAATAGAAAAATAATAATTAATTTAAAAAGTTGGCACATATATTGCTATATATAAAAGTATAAACTTAATTTATGTGGGAGGAAATGTTATGAAGGATGTAAGAAATCAAATAGTTAATATATTAAAGGCAGAAGTAAAGCCAGCTCTAGGATGTACAGAGCCAGTTGCAGTTGCATTAGCTTGTGCTAAAGCAAAAGAATTATTAGGGGAAGAAATAGTTAAGCATAACGTATTAGTTAGCCCAAACGTATATAAGAACGGAATGTGTGTAGGAATACCAGGAACAGAAAGATTAGGATTAAAAATATCAGTAGCTTTAGGATTTATAGGTGGACACTCTGAAAATGGATTAAGAGTATTAGAAACTTTAACTGAGGAAGAAGTTAAAAAGGCAGAAGAGTATATGGATACTCATCCAATATCAATATCACCAGCGGATACAAAGGAAAAGGTATATATAGAAGTAAACTTAGAAGGAAAAACTAGAACTTCAAGGGTTATTATAAGAACTAAGCATGATAACTTTGTTTACTTAGAAGAAAATGGAAATATTTTATTAAATGAAGAAGGGTTAGAAGAAATAGCAGTTACAACAGAAAAAGAAGAAAACATAATGGACACTATAACTATAGAAGAATTAGTTAAAAATGTAGAAGCATTAGATCTTAAAGACATAGAATTCTTATTAGAAGGAATAGCTATGAATGAAGAAATAGCTAACTATGGATTAAATCAAAAAGTAGGTATAGGTGTTGGATACGGAATAAAGAAATCTATGGAAGATGGATTACTTGGAGACGACTTAATGAACCAAGCTATGATGATAACAGCAGCTGCATCAGATGCTAGAATGGCAGGAGTTAAAATGCCAGTTATGAGTTCAAATGGTAGTGGAAATCACGGTTTAACTGCTATACTTCCAATAGTAGCATACAACAAGAAATTCCCTCAATCAGATGAAAGATTAGCAAAAGCTTTAGCTATATCTCACTTAGTTACAGCATATATTAAAAATTACACAGGAAGATTATCAGCAGTATGTGGATGTGGAGTTGCTGCATCAACAGGAGCTACAGCAGGTTTATCTTGGTTAATGAGCGGAGATGAAAGACAAATAGAAGGTGCTATAGAAAATATGGTAGCTAACTTAAGTGGTATGATATGTGATGGTGCAAAAGCAGGTTGTGCATTAAAATTAGCATCAGCAGCATCAGCAGCAGTACAAAGTGCTATAATAGCTAAACAACAATGTTTCGTACCACCAATGAATGGTATAGTTGGAGCTAAAGTAGAACAAAGTATACAAAACCTAGGAAGAGTAAGTGATAAAGGTATGTCTGTTACAGATGAGGTTATAATAAATGTAATGGATGATATGAACAAGGTTAAGTAATTCTCCTTGCAAAAACATCTAATCTCCTATAAAATTGAAAGTATCATTTATACATAATGGAGGATTTATTATGAATATCGAAACTAAAAAGTGGGAAGTTTTATGTTCTGAAGAACAAATTGCTACTAGACTTAAGGAATTAGGTGCACAAATATCTAAAGAGTATGAAGGAAAGAATCTTTTAGTAGTATCTTTATTAAAAGGAAGCTTTATCTTCTGTGCTGACTTAGTAAGAAACATAACTGTTCCAGTTAAAATAGAGTTTATGACAACTTCAAGCTATGGTCACGGAGAACAAAGTAGTGGGAACGTAAAGGTTGTATCAGATGTAAATTCTAGTTTAGAAGGATATGATGTATTAATAGTAGATGATATAACAGATACAGCATTAACTATGCATCATGTTATGAATCATTTAAAAACTAAAAATCCAGCAAGCGTAAAATGCTGTGTATTACTTGATAAGCCAAGTAGAAGAAAAGTTGAATTAGTTCCAGATTACTGTGGATTTGAAATAGAAGACAAGTTTGTTGTTGGATATGGATTAAACTATGGTGATTATTACAGAAACGTACCATACGTATTCAATGTTACAAATGAAGATAGATAAATAAAAAGTTGCTCTTAGGAGCAACTTTTTATTTACAAAGATTTTGTAATTTATATAAACTATATAAGTAAACTAAGCTAATATATATTTATACACATATCAACTGTAAAAATGGTTGAAAAGTGGATAACTTCAAAATGAAAATGGTTGCAGGAGGATTAAGTATGGGGATAAAAATGATACATCATATATGCATTCAAACAGAAAAATATAAGGAATCATTAGATTTTTACACAAGAATACTGGGATTTGAAGTAGTTCAAGAGAGTAAAAATTTCCACAACAGAGAATATAATACGTGGATAAAACAAGGTACCTTTATGATAGAACTTCAGACGCCTAAAGCTGGGGATAAGTTTAAAAAGTGGACATCTTTAAATGAAGGCCCAGTGCATATGGGATTTATTGTGGATAATGTGGAAGAAGAGTATAAAAGGATAAAATCGCTAGGATATACTAATTTTAAAGTTAAAAATGGAGAAATTGTATATAAAGTAGAAGGTGAAAGTTTATTTAAAATAAAAGCACCAGAAGGAACAGAAATAGAAATTAGAGATACTGATATAGCTTAGTATCAAAAACACCCTTCTATTAATATGATATTAGTATGAAAGTATTATAATTAATGGGGGGATTTTTTTGAGAAATTTCAATGAGAAATATTCATTGGTTAGAGTATTACATGCTTTGGTAAGCGGAGAAGAATTAGATGTATATATAGATGGATTTCCTTTTTATATGGATGTAAGATTTGCTCAATTTACACCATATATATATGTACCAGAAGGAGAGCATATATTTAGCGTTTATTTAAAAGATGAAAGGGATAGTCCTTTGAGTGAGGTTAGTATCGATGTAAAAAATGATGAGCTTATAACAGCAGCTATTATAGAAAAAAATGATAAAGTAGATATACTTCCTATACCAGAGAAAATGGGAGTTCCAGAAGATAATACATCGAAGATTAAGTTTGTACACTTAGTTCCAGAAGCACCAAATGTTAATATACTAATGGGTGGAGAAGAAATATTTAATAATGTAGGTTATACAGATTATACAGAGTATGAAAATGTGCCAATAGGAGAGTATAAGATGGATATAGAATTGACGGAAAATAAAAAAACAGTTTTAAGCAACTTAGTAAATATAAATCCAAATAGAATATATACATTTTATGTTATTGGGATATCGCCTAATATAGATATGATTCAGACATTAGATGGAGCAACTTTCTTACAGTGATAGATATAAACTATAAAAATTTGTTATTATTAAAAGTATAGATAAATTTATCTATACTTTTTTACGCTTAAGGAAATTATCATACTTCAAAAACTATAGATAACTATTGTAGCTAAGCAATACCAATTAGTTTAGTAAGCGCAAAAAAGACAATTTGAAGCGCTTCGCGATACGTCGCTCAAGCAACGGATGAAGTGTAGCGCCCACGTAGTGGCTTAAGCGAAGCGAATTTTTTATGTTCAAAGTTATATTTATGTGGTATATAATATAATTAGTTTAATTAGGAGTATAAATACTATGAAGAAAGCAAGGATTTTAATAAATATAGTCTTAATAATAGCATTATTATTTGGAAGTTATAAGGTTATAAGCAAGGTTTTAGACTATAAAAAGGCAGATAAAGTATATGATGATATAAAGAAAATAAAAGAAACAAGAGAAAAACAACTTGTATCAAAAGTACAAAGTAATAATAATTATAAAGTAGGCAATAGTGAGGTAGATGATAATAAAGAGGTTAAACAAAATAGTCCTTATAATAAGACTACTTTAGATTTATCTGATATAAATAAAGATTATAGAGGCTGGATAGACATTGATGGAACTAATATAGATTACCCAGTTCTTCAAGCTAAAGATAATAGCTATTATCTTAAAAAGGATATAAATAAAAATTATTTACCATCAGGTTCTATATTTTTAGACTATAGAAATAACAGATTTGAGGATAGTAATACAGTTATTTATGGTCACTATATGAGAAATAATACAATGTTTGGTGAGTTGAAGAAATTTAAAGATAAAAAATTCTTTGATAAAAATAATAAAATATACATAGAAACGCCAGATGGACAAAAATTAGAATATAAAATTTTCTCAGTTTATACAACTGATGCAAATTATAATTACATACAGACTTCTTTTAATTCTAAAAGTGATTATAAACAATTTCTTAATAAAATAAAAAACAAGTCTTTATATAACACTAATGTAGAAGTAAGTGAAAATGATAAAATACTAACTTTATCTACTTGTAGCTATGAATTTGAAAATGCGAGAACTGTAATTCATGCCAAATTAGTAAATTAAAAGGCTCAAATTAATATTTATTAATTTGAGCCTTTTATATTTAATCCAAATCTCTAAGACCGTCCATTAACTTAGTTTTATCAGCTGTTTTTTCGTCTTTTATTTTTATGACTTTTGCAGGAGAGCCAGCAACTACCTCTCCTTCTAACACGTCATGGGTAACAACTGAACCTGCTGCCACAATAGCGCCCTTTTTTACTGTTACACCTTCAAGTATCACAGCATTTGCTCCTATTAAAACATCATCCTCAATTATAACAGGAGAAGCAGAAGGTGGCTCTAAAACGCCAGCAATAACCGCTCCGGCACCTACATGAACATTTTTTCCGATTATACCTCTTGCTCCTATAACTGCGTTCATGTCAATCATGGCATTATCACCAATAACAGCTCCAATATTTATAACAGCTCCCATCATGATAACCGCATTTTTTCCTATAGTAG
Source organism: Romboutsia sp. BSD2780061687b_171204_C1 (assembly GCF_015560225.1). Taxonomy (NCBI): domain Bacteria; kingdom Bacillati; phylum Bacillota; class Clostridia; order Peptostreptococcales; family Peptostreptococcaceae; genus Romboutsia; species Romboutsia sp. BSD2780061687b_171204_C1. The sequence goes on from NZ_JADMRK010000003.1 coordinate 101,236, forward strand.
CCATATCTCTTATTATAGCTCCAGGCTCTATACGAGCATGTTCATGAAGGTAGTTGTATATAGGTATAGCAGAGTTCCTTCTATCATACTCAATATATATATCGTTTATAAGATTTTCCTTACTTTTTAGAAAATCATTTATTGTATCATAGTCACCAATAAGTATATAAGAACCATTAGAACCAAATACCTTAAATTCCTTAGCTTCTTTGAAGCTGATAAGATTAGTATTTATATAAACCTTAACAGGTGTTATTTTTTTTGATTCTTTTATATATTTGGCTATTTCATAAGCATCGTTTAAATTTATCATTAGTTACCTCCATAGATTAACTTAGTAAATTATCCATATTATAATACCCAGGACTTTGGTTAACTAAAAATTTAGCAGCAGTTATAGAGCCTTTAGCAAAGATATCCTTAGATTGAGCTATATGTTTTAACTCTACAACTTCATCATGACCTGCATATATGACATTATGCTCACCAACAATAGTCCCACCTCTAATAGCGTGTATTCCTATTTCATTTTCACTTCTTTTCGCCTCGCGGCCATATCTTCCATAATTATATTCAATACTAGGTAGTACATCTTTTATTGCATTAGCAATCATAATAGCAGTACCACTTGGTGCATCAACTTTTTTATTATGATGTTTTTCTATTACTTCAATATCAAAACCATTTAACACTTTAGTAGCTTCTCTTACTAATTTTAATAAAACATTAACTCCTAAGGACATATTAGAAGAGTGGAAAATAGGAATTATATTAGAGGCATCTTTTATTTTATTTAACTCTTCTTCATTATATCCAGTAGTAGCAATAACCAAAGGGGTTTTAGTATTTAAAGCATAAGATAAAACATTATCTAAAGCTAAGTGATGAGAAAAATCTATTATTACATCACCTTTTTTAGAAATATCAGACATAGTAGAGAAAACGTTAAAAGATGTTTTTTCTTTTTGGCTAGGAGATACTCCACAAACTAATTCTAAATCAGGATCTTGTTCTATACATTTAGTTAAAACTCTACCCATTTTTCCAAAGCATCCATTAACTATAACTTTTAGCATGATTTTTCTCCTAATGATAATCCTTGATTTTTTAATTCTTGTTTTAAAACTTCTAAGTTTTTATCTTCCATTTCAGCTAGAGGTAGTCTTAAATTTCCAACATTAAATCCAAGTAAATTCATAGCAGTTTTAACAGGTATAGGATTAACTTCTATAAATAAAGCATCTATTAAAGGCTTTAATTTAAGTTGTAATTCTCTAGATCCTTTTATATCTCCTTCTAAGAATTTATAAACTAAATCATGAGTTTCTTTAGGACAAACATTAGCAAGAACAGATATTACTCCATGACCTCCAACTGATAATAATTGAATTATACTATCATCATTTCCTGAATAAATAGCAAAGTCATCTGGAACTAATCTAGCTATTTCTCCAACTTGAGATAAATCTCCACTAGCTTCTTTTATAGCAACTATATTATCTATTTTAGCAAGTTCTGCTACTAAGCTAGGTTTCATATTCATAGATGTTCTTCCCGGAACATTGTACATAATTATAGGAAGATTTACGCTTTTAGCTATAGTTTCAAAATGAAGCTTAAGACCATTTTGGTTAGCTTTATTGTAGTAAGGTGTTATAACTAATAATCCATCAGCTCCAAGTCTTTCAGCTTCTTGACTTAAATAAATAGAATGTGCAGTGTTATTTGAGCCAGTTCCAGCTATAACAGGTATTCTTTTATTAACTTTATCAACAGTATATTTTATAACAGCAAGCTGTTCTTCATCGCTCATAGTAGTGGATTCCCCTGTAGTTCCACAAACAAGTATTGCATCAGTATTATTCTCTATGTGATATTCAATTAATTTTCCAAGAGTCTCAAAATCTACACCATTTTCATCAAAAGGTGTAACTAAAGCAACTGCAGAACCTTTAAATAACATATACAAAACCCCTTTATATAAGAATTTACCTAATTAGGTATTAAAGTATTAAACTAAATCACAAGCAACTAATAATTCTGCTATTTGAACAGTATTAGTAGCAGCACCTTTTCTGATATTATCGGCAACTACCCATATATTTACTCCATTATCTACACTAAAATCTCTTCTTATTCTTCCAACGAAAACTTCATCACGACCAGTAGAATCTACTGTAGTAGGATATTTATTTTCTTTAGGATTATCCATGACAATTACACCATTCATGTTTTCTAAAGTATTAACTAAATCAGAAAGCTCAAATGGGTTTTCAAATTCAATATTTATAGATTCACTATGGCTATTTTTTACAGGAACTCTAACTGTAGTAGCTGTAACCTTCATATCGAAATCATTAAATATTTTTTTTGTTTCATTTATCATTTTTAATTCTTCTTTTGTATAACCATTGTCTTCAAAAACATCTATATGAGGAAGACAGTTGTAAGCTATTGGATGAGGATAGAAACTATTAGGTTTTCCATCAACACCATCTTCTAAATCTTTAATACCTCTTACACCTGAACCAGATACAGCTTGATAAGTAGAATAAACTATTCTTTTTATTTTATATTTTTCATGAAGTGCCTTAAGAGGAACTACAGCTTGTATAGTAGAGCAATTTGGGTTAGCAATTATTCCTTTATGTTTTTTTATATCTTGTGGATTAACCTCAGGAACTACTAAAGGTACATTTTCATCCATTCTCCAATAACTAGAATTATCAATAACCACAATACCCTTTGAAGCTGCTATAGGAGCATATATAGAACTTATTTCACCACCAGCAGAGAATAAGGCTATTTGTATATCTCTATCAAAAACATCTTTATTTAATTCTTCAACTACATATTCTTTTCCATTAAATACTACAGTAGACCCAGCAGACTTAGCAGAAGAGAATAAATATAGTTTATTTATAGGGAACTTTCTTTCTTCTAAAACTTTTAAGAAAGTTCTTCCAACCATACCAGTAGCACCAACAATAGCTACATTAACTTTTTTCATAAAATCACCCCAAATAAATTGATTAAGTATCTATATAAAATTATTCAAGGAGATTAAAATATATTCTATTTGTTGATAATAAATCCCTTTAAAAATATTTTTTATAAAAGAGGTAGAAAATATAGCTTTTTTGTTAAGCTTTTCAGAGAATAGAAAAATAATAAAAAAGGACTATAACTAAATAGTCATAGTCCTAAGTAAACTTTAATTTATATTATCTAACTCAATCTTAAGAATACACAGTTATATTTTAAGACTCAAATCATATTATAAATTTATCTACATCCCTTATTAAAAAGAGGATCAAATTACTTACACATTAAGTGCATTTTCACTATCTATATTAAGTGCAACTTCAATACCTTCAAGAGTAGAATTTAAAGCTACACGTGGACTTTTTGCATCACCAATCACATGGAAAGGAATTTCTAAATCTCTACATTTTAATTGAACATCTTCTAAAGCTACTGAAGTTGCACCAAGAGCAACGACTACAGCATCACAATTAATACTTGTTTCAGTTTCATCTTTAACATATACAACTTCATTTTCTTTTATTTCCACAACCTTGGCACCAGGAATTTGATTAACACCTATTACATACATATTTTCAAGCATATTCATACTTCTAATCCAGCCTAAGTCTCCACCGAATCTTTCAGATTCATCAATAACTGTACATTTTATACCTTTGTCAGTTAAGTATTGAGCAGTTTCTAAACCTACCATTTTTCCGCCAAGTATAACCACATTACCAGAAAGTTCTATATTACCAGATAAAACTTCTTCATAAGTAAATACATTTTTACTTTCTATACCTTTTATTTCAGGTTTTGAAGCAACAGCACCAGTTGCAATTATTACTTCATCAGGATTAATCTGAGATACCAACTCAGGAGTTACAACTGTATTTAATCTAACATCAACACATAAACGAGTAGCTTCTTTAGCTTCCCAGTCAATAGCATCAAGCATCTCACCTTTATATGGAGCAGCGCCAGCTAAGTTAAATTGCCCACCTAATTTATCGCTAGCTTCACATAAAATTGGGTTATGACCTCTAACTTTTAACATGTTAGCAGTCATCATACCACCCATACCACCACCAGCTATTAAGACTGTTTTAGGGTTAGATGTTTTAGTAATAGATTGACCTTCTTTACCAACCATAGGATTTCTCATACAAGTAATTGTAGGAATGCTTGGATTCATTATAGAGTCAAAGCAACCCTTCAAGCAACCAACACATAAACGTATACTATCAGTTTTACCACCTTTTGCTTTATTACAGAATTCATGATCTGTAATTTGACCACGACCTATAGCAACCAAATCACATTTTTCTTCTTCTATAAATTTATTTGCAATTTCTGGATGATTGATTCTACCAACGCCAACCACAGGCATTTCAATAGCATCACGTATCTTTTTTACATTTTCAATGTTATATCCGCGAGGAGTATCAATTGAAGGAACTTCATATTTTAGAGCTGCAGACTTATTATTACCTCTTGAAATATCAATTATATCAACACCTTCAGCTTTAGCCATCTTTAAAAACTCAATTACATCTTCTATAGTAAGTCCATTTTGAACATAATCATCTAATGCATCTACACGCATAAATAAAGGCATAGTTTCTGGCATATTAGCACGCATAGTACGAATAACTTCAAGTGAAAATCTTGCTCTATTTTCTAAAGAACCATTATATTCATCATCACGTTTATTAAAAGCAGCACTTAAGAATGTATGAGGAAGATAAGTATGAGCAGCATGGAATTCTATAGCATCACAGCCAGCTTTTACTGCCATTTTAGTGGATTTTCCATAACAATCAACAATTTCTTTTATATTTTCATGAGTCATGCCTTCTGTAACCATAGGAGTTCTATCTTTTGGAAGTAGAGCTATTGCAACTTGACCACCATGCCAAATTTGAACACCTATTTTACCACCAACGCTATGTACGCTATCTATAAGTTTTTTCATACCTTCAAAATGTTCATCTTTATAAAGGGCTACATAACCATTACCATGAGTACTTGGGTGTATAGCACAAACCTCAGTAAAATTAAGTCCACAGCCGCCTTTTGCAATTGCTACATGATAATCAATTAAATTTTGTGTAACAAGTCCAGTAGGAGAAGCCATTTTTGTCATCATTGCTGGAAGTATTACACGGTTTTTTATTTCTAAATCTTTTATTTTAAATGGAGAAAACAAAGAATTATAGTTCATAATCATATCACCTTTCACTATTAAAATTTATTATTTAGCTATACGTTATATTTATAAAATTACATTACAATTCCACCATCAATATTTAATATTGCACCAGTTGTATATGAAGAATCCTCTGAAGCAAGGTATACAAAAGCACCAGCCATTTCATAAGGCTCAGCCATTTTTCCAAGTGGAGTTACTTGTCTCATATGTTCAACCATTTGATCTGTAACAAACTTTTTTACCATTTCAGTAGCCACAGAACCAGGAGCAACAGCATTAACTCTTATATTGTATTTACCAAGTTCTCTAGCAAATGATCTTGTAAGGCCATTTACAGCAAACTTAGAAGCAGTATAAGCACATTGTCTGCCAGCACCATTTACACTTACTAAAGAGCTTGTGTTAATTATATTACCACCGCGGGCTTTCATAATTTTAACCGCAGCTCTTGTGCAACGGAACATTCCTGTAACATTTACGTCCATAACTTCTTCAAATTCTTCATCTGTCATTAAATCGATATCTTTTGTAGCTGTAATACCAGCATTATTAACTAATATGTCAACATAGCCCCATTTATCAACTACTTGTTTAAACATTTCATTGATTTCATCAGTACTTGACATGTTTGCGTGAACTGCTATAACATCAGCATTAGGATATTTTTTTTGGATAAGATTTAGTGCGTTATTTGCAGTTTCAGCTCTACTTCCACATATTGCAACTTTAGCACCTTCTTTGACATATCTATCAACTATAGCAAAACCAATACCACGTGATCCGCCAGTAACGATTGCAACTTTATTTTTTAGTTTCATAAAATTAATTCCTTTCAAAGTTAGTTTATATGTTAATTACAAAACAATTACAATGGAGTTATAAATTAGATAAGATAAAACAAAACTAAAAAATTTAATTTAATGTGATAAATAAATTTTTATTCAATTAATAGAATTGAGTATTCGAAATAATTACATTATTAGAAATGATTAAATTTTCCAAAACAACTATTGAGATAATCGTAGGACACAAAATTTAATTTGTCAATAAAATTTTAAATTTGAAATTGTAAAGTTTTATAAAAAATAAAAAAGCTGCAAAATTTAATATTTACAACTTTTTTAACTATTAGAAAGTAAATCAGATATTGTTTTTGAAATATCTAATAAATCTTTAATAATATCTTGTTTATGAAACTTATTTAAGTAAGATTTGTGACCGTATATACTAAGTGTTGCTATAGCTTTCTTATTATTTAAAATAGGTACACAGTAGCAAAGTTCATCAAAGTGATACTCACCAGATTCATAAGCATAGCCATCATTTTTTACCTTTTTTAAGTAAGCAACTAAATCATCAATGCTTGTGAAGAAGTTACCTTTAAATCTGCTATTAGATACTTTTGAAAGGTAAATTTGTATTGCTTCATTAGAAGATTCCAACTGGCAGTTATAAGCTAACATACAATGAGCTACGGCAGGACGATAAGCCTCACAATTTAGAGGATTCTCATGTAGTGAATAAAAAGTTGTAGTGTAGTAACCAGAGTAGTTTCCTATCACAAAAACATTTGAACCTTCAATTACGGATAGAGAAACTGAGTTGCTATATTTTTCTGCTAAAAATGCCATATATGGTCTTGCAGTAGTAGCTATTGGTAAATTATTAGCAGCTGAAAATCCAAGAATGAGCGCTTTACTACCTATTGTATACAGACCTGTTTTAGGATCTTTTGATAGAAAATCTTTTTGATACATTGTGGTTAAAGTTCTATGAACAGTACTTCTGTGTAAGTTCATAACTTCAGCAATAGAAGAAACGGACATTTTACCACCATTTGAATGAATAAGACTTAATATATCTAAAGCCCTATCTAAACTTTGTAAAGAAGACAAACTTATATAAACCCCTTTCGAAATATATAATTTTTTTCTTATAGTATAGCATAATTTAAATAAAAAAATAAAAAATAATTGTTCCATATAGTGCGACATTCATATGGAGATAATATAAAAAAATTATAAAAAATAAGTTGAAATGTATGTAAATATCGAACTTATAGTACGTTTATAGTTTATTTTTAATAAAATAACTTTAAAATAGTGTTGCGGTATATGAAAAGGGTTGCTACAATGAAATTGAAATATACTTTTAATACTTAAAAACATATTATTTTCAATAAAATTCAAAACAGTTACATTTTATACTATTCAAATATTCAGATTAAACTTAATTAATTCAAAATAATAGAATTTAAAACAATTAAATTCCAAATAATTACACCTAATAAAATTCAAAACAACTATTAAAATTTATTTAAGGGAGAAGTAATTATGGATAATTTTAAACTATATACACCAATTAACATAGGCAATGTTGAAATAAAAAATAGAGTTTTAATGGCGCCTATGAGCCTTGGCTATGAAGAAAAAGATGGAAATGTAAGTTCAAGACTTCAAGACTTCTGGATTGAAAGAGCCAAGGGTGGAGTAGGTCTTATTGTTGTAGACGCAGTTACAGTGGATAGCTCAGTTCCATATTTAGGATTTACAATTAGTTTAGGAGAAGATAAATTTATCCCTAAATTCAAATCGTTTGTAGATGAAATTCATGCAAATGGTTCAAAATTATTTCCTCAAATTACACATCCAGGACCTGAATCTATTTCATGGATGTTTGGTAAAACACCAGTAGCTTCTTCAAACTATATAAATAGTTTAGGAAAATCAGTTAGAGAACTTGAAGTAGAAGAAATTGAAGCTATAGTTGAGCAATATGGTGATGCTGCAAGAAGAGCTAAAGAAGCAGGTTGCGACGGGGTAGAGTTTCACTGTGCCCATGCATATATGTTAGCAGGTTCTTTCTTATCTCCACTTAGAAATAAAAGAACAGATTGCTATGGAGGTAATTTAGACGGTAGAGCTAAATTTGCTTTTGATGTAATTAAAAATATAAAGAAAAAAGCTGGAGATGATTTCCCTATACTTATGAGAATTTCAGGCGATGAAAGAGTATTAGGCGGAAATACATTAAATGATATGTTGTATTTAGTACCTAAATTTGTAGAAGCTGGGGTAGATGCTTTTGAAATTTCTGGTGGTACTCAATATGAATTATGTTGGAAAATAATCCCTTGCCATTATGAGTCACCAGGAGTAAATATAAAAGAAGCTGAAGCTATTAAAAAAGTTTCTAAAGTACCTGTATTTGTAGTTGGTAAGATTAATGATATAAAACTTGGCGAAAGTTTAGTTGAAAGAGACGTTGTAGATGGAGTAGTATTTGGTAGACCTTTACTTGCTGATCCTGAACTTGTAAATAAAGGGTTTGAAGGAAGATATGAAGATATAAGACCATGTGCAAGTTGCGGTGGACCTTGTATAACAAGAGAAAGATCTAACCCAGTTGCAAAATGTGCAATAAACCCTGAACTTGGGCGTGAAAAAGAAATGGCTATTACAGAAGCAAAAATAAAGAAAAATGTAGTAATAGTAGGTGGTGGACCAGCTGGTTTAGAAACTGCAAGAGTTGCAGCTAAAAGAGGTCATAAAGTTACTTTAATTGAAAAGTCAGATAGACTTGGAGGTCAAATAAATCTTGCAGCTATTCCTCCTCACAAACAAGATTTAACAAGATGGGTTAAATATTTAAAAGTTCAAGTTGAAAAATCTAATGTAGATATAAAATTAAATACAGAAGCAACAGCTGAGTATATAAAAGAATTAAATGCAGATGTATGTATTATCTCAACTGGTTCAACTCCGTTTATACCAAAAGTAAAAGGCATAGAAAATATTGATGTTATAACAGGTAGTGATGTGCTATCTGCAAAGGTTAAAGATGCAATACATGGAAAGGTTCTTGTAGTTGGAGGTAGTCTTGTAGGATGTGAAGTTACTGAAACCATATTGCACAATGCAGTAGGACCTGTACAAATTCATATGATTGAAATGTTAGGTGAAATTGCACCAAATCTATGCCCAAATAATAAAGTACCTCTTATGAAAATGCTTAATGAAAAAGGCGTTGTAATGAGCACTAATACAAAACTTTTAGAAATTACAGAAGATGGTACAGGAGTTATAGTTGAAAAAGATGGAAAAGAAGAAGTGCTAAGTGGATTTAGTAAAATAATTTTCTGTTGTGGTGCAAAACCGGTAAATAATTTAGCAGAGGAACTAAAAGATATTGAAGTACACATTATAGGAGATGCCAACAAGCCAGGACAAGTCCATCATGCTATTGAAGCAGGAGCAATACTTGCAAGAAAAATAGGAGATGTAGAAAATTTAGATAGCGAAAAAGCGATTGCAAATTAAAAATTAAAGAGGGGGATCCGGTATGAGTACTATTGAAAAGTTAGAACAAAGATTAATACAAATGGAAAAGGAAATTACAAGACTTAAAGATATAGAATCTATAAAAAGTTTGAAGGGAAAATATCTACGTTGCTTAGACTCTAAGCTATGGGATACAATAGGAGAATGTTTTTGTGAGGATGTAACGACAAGTTACTCAGATGGAAAACTTTCTTTTACAGGTAAAGAAGAAGTTGTAAATTTCTTTAGAACTTGTATGCCACCAGAACATATAACTATGCATCAATGTCATACTCCTGAAATCGAGTTTGAAAGTGATACTGTAGCTTTTGCATATTGGTATTTAGGAGATAACCTAATATTATTAGATAGAAATATGGGAATTAGAGGTGGAGCATTTTATCGTGAAAGCTATGAAAAAGTTAATGGAGAATGGAAGATAAAGACAATTGGATATAAGCGTACATTTGAAGAAAGATGGGATAGAAATGATCCAAAAAGTGCAAAGATTACTTATAATATGCATAGTAAAGAATAAAATAGTCAAGTGATTAACTCTTATGTAGGATATAAAGCTTTTGTATTAAATATAAAACTATCCTTATTTTTAATAATATATATTGTTTTTAAAGATCCTTACGAGGGTCTTTTTTTACGCTTAAGGAAATTATGATACTTCATAAACTGTAGATAATTATTGAAATTAAGCAATACCAATTAGTTTTATGAGCGTAAAAAAGACATTTTGAGCAACGGACGAAGTCGTTGGCGACATGAAGTGTTTTGCCGACACGTCGCTCAAGCGCAGCGAATTTTTTATATCTTTAAAAATAGAGTACAAGTATAGTCAGATTCATTGAATTTTATTTTTGTATATAAAATATGAAGGAAAATGTAAAGTCTGTACGGAATTGGAGAATATATTATTTATAGTGAAACCATTATAAAAGCTATCGGGGTCGAGATTCAAATATAAATAAGTTAACAAAACGATATATTAAGGGGGGAAGTATATGATAAAAAATATACCTTTAGAGAATAAGATTAACAAACATAGAAAGATATTAAATTCCATTGCAGAGCTAGGAAGAAAAGAGTTTAAGACGTCACAATACATAAAGGATTATTTAGATGGAATTAATATATCATATAAAGAATATCTAGATACATCTATCGTAGGAATTATAAAAGGAAATAATGGTGATAAAACTATAGCATTTAGAGCAGATATGGATGGATTGTTAACAGATGAAGGTCCGAAACACTTATGTGGACATGATGGACATATGAGTATATTACTAGGTCTTATAGAATTTATCAGTATGAATAAAGAAAAATTAAAGGATGATATAGTATTTATATTTCAACAAGCAGAAGAAGGTCCAGGTGGAGCTAATGAGTTGATTGAAGCAGGAATAATACAAGAATATAATATAGATGAAATTTATGGTCTTCATATATATCCAGATATAGAAACAGGATATATAGGAGTAAGAAGTGGATATTTTATGGCACAGGCAGGAGATATAGATATAAATATATATGCTAAAAGTGGGCATGGAGCAATGCCTCAAAATGGAATAGATGGAGTTGTAGTTGCCTCGAATTTAGTCACTAATCTTCAAACTATAATATCCAGAAATGTAAGCCCTATTGATACAGCTGTACTTAGCATAGGAATTATAAATGGAGGCACAAGAAGAAATATTATAGCTGAAAATGTTAATTTACAAGGCACAATAAGAACATTTAAGCCAGAAGTATATAGTAAGATTAAAAAAAGAATACTAGAAGTGTGTAAAGGAATGGAAGTTTTATATAATTGCAAAGTAGATTTAAAAATAAGAGATGATTATCCAGCCGTTAACAATGATAAAAAGTTATATGAAGAATTTATACAGATAGTAGATAAAGATAGGCTAATACAACTTGATCCACTTATGATATCAGAGGACTTTTCATATTATCAAAAAGAAATACCAGGACTGTTTTTCATGCTAGGAGCAAGAAATATAGAAAAAGGGTTTATTAATGGACTTCATAACATTAATTTTGATTTTGATGAAGAAGTTTTAAGAAATGGTCTAGAAATATTTATTAAATTGTTAAAACATAAGAGATCAATATGTTAAAATACATTTAAAAATTTATACTATGAGTATAGAATAAGTAGTATTTAATATAGTTAAAGAAAAGAGTTTTTATAATTAAAGGATACCCCTATAAATGTTTGTATAAATTTCGTCTAAATGACAAGAATACAAATATGTAAAGGGGTGTTTTTTATGGATTTAAATAAACCAGGCAAAAAAAGTACAAGTAAATCTAAAAAGAAAAAAATATTGACAGACAATGATATAATGAAATATGAGATAGCATCAGAACTAGGTCTAATAGACAAGGTAAATGAATTAGGCTGGGCAGGTCTTACAGCTAAAGAAGCTGGAAGAATTGGTGGAATACTCACATCTAGGAAAAAACAAAAGAAAAAGATGGAGGAGTCAAATAAAGAGGATGGATCAGTATAAAGATTTCGCATTCATCTATGATGAGCTTATGAATGAAGTTGATTATAATGGATGGGTTGAGTATATAGAAAAAATAATAGAAAAAGAAGGTACTAAAGTACAAAATATATTAGAATTAGCTTGTGGTACAGGTAATTTAACTATACCATTAACTAAGAAAAACTACGATATCGCAGGAATAGATATATCAGAAGAAATGCTTGGAGTAGCTAGAGAGAAGGCAGAAAAAGAAGGTGTAGAGTTAGTATTACTACAACAAGATATAGCTGAACTAGATTTTGATATAACAAACTTAGACTGCGTATTATGTGCTTGTGATGGATTTAATTATATAACATATGATGAAGATTTAGAAAATGTATTTAAAAAGACATATGAACTTCTAAAGGAAAATGGATTATTTATATTTGATATAAGTTCATTCTATAAGCTGTCATCTGTACTTGGAAACAACATGTATGGAGAAAATAGGGAAGACGTAGCTTATATGTGGCAAAACTACTTTGATGATGAGGAAAATCTAGTAGAAATGGAATTAGCCTTCTTTGTAAAAGATGAAGATGGTAGATTTGAAAGATTTGAAGAAGTTCATCAACAAAGAGCATACACAGAAGAAGAGATATTAGACATGTTACAATCAGTAGGATTTAAAGATATAAAAGTATATTCAGATTTTACATTTGAAGCACCAAAAGAAGATAGTGAAAGAATATTCTTTGTAGGTAAAAAATAAAGGAATATATGGAGGAATTGTTATGAAGGATTATGTAATAAGAGCAACTGCAGGAGAAGGTCAAGTTAGAGCTTTCGTAGCAACTACTACTAACCTTGTAGAAAAAGCAAGAGAAGTACATGGTACAACAAAGGTTGCAACAGCGGCTTTAGGGAGAACATTAACAGCAACATCAATAATGGGGTTAATGATGAAAAATAAAGGTGACAAGGTTACTGTTATAATAAAAGGTGGAGGTCCAATAGGAACTATACTTACAACATCTGATTCTACAGGAATGGTAAAAGGATATGTTCAAAATCCACAAGTAGAAGTACCAGATTATGAAAATGGAAAGCTTAACGTGGCTGCAGCAGTAGGAACTGATGGAGTAGTTAAGGTTATAAAGGACTTAGGTCTTAGGGAGCCTTACAATGGAGCATACCCACTTGTAAGCGGTGAAATAGCAGAAGACTTCACACATTATTTTGCATTATCAGAGCAAACACCATCTGTAGTATCATTAGGTGTTCTTACAACAGAGTATGAAGTAGAACATGCAGGAGGATTTGTTGTTCAGCTTATGCCAGATGCAACAGAAGAGACAATATCTCAACTAGAGCAAAATATATCTAAGTTAGACTCAATAACAAATATGATGTTAGAAGGAAAAACTCCAGAAGATATATTAAGTATAGTATTAGAAGGACTAAACCCAAGAATATTAGATAAAATAGAAGTTGGATTTGAATGTGAATGTTCAAAAGAAAAAGTTGGAGAAGCGCTAGTTTCTATAGGAAAGAGACAACTTCAAGAAATAATAGAAGAAGATAAAAAAGCTGAAATAGGATGTCAATTCTGTAACTCAAAATATAATTTTAATGAAGAAGAATTAATAGAACTATTAAATAGCTTAGAAAACTAAAAAATAAGCTCTTTTGCTAAGTACCTTATTAAATGGTAAAATATACTTATGCAAAAGAGCTTTTTTACTTACTAAGGGAATTTATCGCCTTGGAAATCGTGGATAGTCTATAAATTAAAGTTATATTAATATATTTGAAAAAAGTAAAAAAGAATTTTTGAGCAGCGGACGAAGTCGTTGGCAATATGAAATAGTTCGCCCATACATGGCTTAAGCAAAGCGAATTTTTATTATAAAAAATTACATATAACAATGGGGTGAAATAGGTAATGAACTTTAACCAAGGACTGGAACTAACTCAATCTCAAAGCCTAGTAATGACGACTCAGTTAAAGCAATCATTAGATATACTAAATATGAGTAAGTTAGAGCTAGACGAAGAAATAAAAAGAGAATGTGAAGAAAATCCTTTAATAGATGCAGAAAAAACTACAGAAATAGATTGGGAAGCATATATTAAAAATATTGAAAAGTCCAACTTATATGATAAAAATGAGGTTAGCTACAACAGGGATAATGAAGTTAGCTTTGAAAATATGGTAAAGTATTCATCAAGCTTATACGAAGACTTACATTTTCATATAAGTTTATATAAGCTAAGTAAAAAAGAAATGGAAGTTTGTGACTATATTATCGACAGTCTAGATGAAGATGGATATTTAAGAGCAAATGAAGAAGAAATAATAAGTGAATTAAATATAGATAAAGAGTTATTTGAAAGATGCTTATTAAATATACAACAATTAGAACCAAATGGTGTAGGAGCAAGAAACATATCAGAATGCTTAATTATACAAATAAGAAATTTAGGTATAGACAATGAAATATTAGAAAAAATTATATTAAATGACTTAGAATTGATAGGAAATAATAAATATAGGGATATTAGTAAAAAATACAAAATATCTCTGCAACAGTGTGTAGATATGATGGAAATAGTTAAAAGTCTAAATCCAAAGCCAGGTATATCTGTTAGTAAAGAAAGTAGTATGTATATACATCCAGATGTAATAGTCGAAAAATTAGATGGGGAGTTTATAGTATATAGAAATACTAACGATAACTATCAATTAAACATAAATAATTTTTATAAAGAAATACTAAAAAATGCAAGCTCAGATAATAGTGCAAAGTCGTTTATAAAGGAAAAATTAAATTCAGCGACAATGCTAATTAAGAGCATAGAAAGTAGAAATAGTACAATTATGAAAATAGCAAAAGAAATTGTAAAGTCTCAACGAGAGTTTTTTGAAAATGGAGTCAGGTATATAAAGCCTATGAGGATGAAAGATATTGCTGATAGATTAGGTTTTCATGAATCTACAATAAGTAGAGGTGTAAATGGAAAGTATATGCTAACAACTTTTGGAATATTTGAATTTAGATATTTTTTTAGTAGCGCTATAGAATCTAATAAAGATGAGGGTACATCTAGCTTAAGCATAAAAAAAATGATACAGGATAAAATAAAAGCGGAAAATAAGAAAAAGCCATTAAGTGACGACAAGATAGCAAGTATGTTAAAAGAAGAAGGGATTAATATAGCTAGGAGAACGATTGCTAAATATAGAGAAGAGCTTAAAATACCATCTTCAAGTAAGAGAAAACAATACTAGTATTAGAAAATAAAAATAAAAATATCTCAAAAACTATTGAAATATATTTACATTTCATTTACAATAAAATTATCTTGTGGGACTAAAAAAATACACGGGGACATAAAAAGTCCCTCGGTGGACGTTGATGAAGGAGACAATATGAATAACTTAATAAAAATTCAACAAAAACTAATTCCACAAGTTATAGAGCTAATGGAGAAAAGATACTCTATTTTAAGACAGATATCCTTGAGTGAACCAATAGGTAGGAGAACCTTATCAAATGTTTTAGGAATAAGTGAGAGGGTCGTAAGATCAGAAACTGAGTTTCTAAAAGAACAAGGTCTTATAGAGGTAGCAGTATCTGGAATGACCATGACTCAAGAAGGTATGGATCTTTTAGAAGAGCTTAAAGATATAATGAACGATATCATGGGATTATCAACGCTACAAGAAAAGGTAAAAGAAAAGCTTGGAATAAAGAAAGTTTTACTAGTACCTGGTAGCTATGATCAAAATCCTAGCTTAATAAAAGATATAGCAAAACTAGGATCAGAGTATTTCTTAAGTATCTTAAAAGATGGAGATGTAGTTTCTATAACAGGTGGAAGTACTATGTTAGAGTTTTCAAATGCTATAAAGACTGACAAAAAATACGAAAATACAACTGTAGTACCTGCAAGAGGTAGTATGGGAAAAGATGTAGTGAGTCAATCTAACAACATAGTAGCGACAACAAGTAAGAAATTAGGAGCAAACTACAAATTATTACATATACCTGATGAACTAGGTACAGAGGCTATGAAAACACTTACACAAGAGCCTCAAATAAAAAAGACTTTAGATATGATTGAAAAAACTGATGTATTAGTGTTTGGAATCGGAATTGCACTGGAGATGGCCAAAAAAAGAAGGCTTCCAGAAGAAAGAATACAAGAACTTATTGATAAAGATGCAATAGGGGAAGCATTTGGACACTATTTCAATAAAGATGGTGAAATAGTATGCAAGCTAAATACTGTAGGGATACATCTAGATACTTTCAAAAAAACTAAAGAGAACATAGCTATATTTGCTGGAACTCAAAAAGCAGAGTCTTTTATAGCTATGACAAATATCAATAAAAACATATCACTAGTAACAGATGAAGAAAGTGCAAATAGAATATTAGAGTTATTACAATAGTTTATAACTAGCATTGCTAGTAAAAATATATTTTATACACAATTTAGGAGGTAGCATTATGGTTAAAGTTGCTATAAACGGATTTGGTAGAATAGGAAGATTAGCTTTAAGAAAATTAATGGAGCAAACAGATAAGTTTGAAGTTGTTGCTATAAACGACTTAACAGATGCTAAAACATTAGCTCACTTATTCAAGTATGACTCTGCACAAGGAAGATTCAATGGTGAAATAGAAGTTAAAGAAGGTGCTTTCGTAGTTAATGGACATGAAATAAAAGTTACTGCTGAAAGAAACCCAGCTGATTTACCATGGGCTGAGCTTGGAGTTGATATAGTATTAGAATGTACTGGATTCTTTACTTCTCAAGAGAAGGCTGGACTTCATTTAGAAGCTGGAGCTAAAAAAGTTGTTATATCTGCACCAGCTACAGGAGACTTAAAAACTGTAGTATTCAATGTTAACCATGATGTATTAGATGGAACAGAGACTGTTATATCAGGGGCATCTTGTACAACTAACTGCTTAGCACCAATGGCTAAAGCATTAAATGATGCATTTGGATTACAAAAAGGATTCATGACTACAATACATGCATACACTAATGACCAAAATACATTAGATGGTCCTCATGCTAAGGGAGACTTAAGAAGAGCTAGAGCTGCTGCTGCAAGTATAGTTCCTAACACTACAGGTGCTGCAAAAGCTATAGGTTTAGTTATACCAGAATTAAAAGGTAAATTAGACGGAGGAGCTCAAAGAGTTCCAGTTATAACTGGTTCTTTAACTGAATTAGTTTGTACATTAGATAAAAAAGTTACAGTAGAAGAAATAAACGCTACTATGAAAGCTGCTTCAAATGAATCATTTGGATATACTGAAGAGCCATTAGTATCTTCAGATATAATAGGAATAGACTTTGGTTCATTATTTGATGCAACTCAAACAAGAGTTATGGAAGTAGACGGACAACAATTAGTTAAAGTTACTTCTTGGTATGACAATGAAATGTCTTACACTGCTCAATTAATAAGAACATTAGGATACTTTGCTGGTTTAGCTAAGTAATTTAATATAGAGTCCAGGCTTGTAGTTTAAACTACAGGCTTAGGACTTTTTTAAAAGAGACTTACAACAAATAACAACTAAAAATAAGGTATGCTAAATTCGGTGTTATAGAAAGATTATTCATTTTAACAATGGGTTAGCTTGATTTAAAGGAGAGAGATAAATATGTCAATGCTTAATAAAAAGACTATAGAAGATATAAATGTATGTGGAAAAAAAGTTTTAGTAAGATGTGATTTCAATGTGCCTCTAAAAGATGGCGTTATAACAGATGAAAACAGATTAAACGGAGCTTTACCAACAATAAAGTACTTAATAGAAAATGGAGCAAAAGTTATATTATGTTCTCACTTAGGAAAACCAAAAGGAGAAGCTAAGCCAGAATTATCTTTAGCACCAGTAGCTACTAGATTATCAGAAATGTTAGGTAAAGAAGTTGTATTTGCAGCTGATGACAACGTTGTAGGAGAAAATGCAAAGGCAGCTGTAGAAAAGATGGAAAATGGTGATGTAGTATTACTACAAAACACTAGATATAGAAAAGAAGAAACTAAAAACGAAGAAAACTTCTCAAAAGAATTAGCATCACTTGCTGAAATATTTGTAAACGATGCATTCGGAACTGCTCATAGAGCACACTGTTCAACAGTAGGAGCTGGCGAGTTCTTACAAGAAAGAGCTTGCGGATACTTAATTCAAAAGGAATTAAAGTTCTTAGGAGAAGCTGTTGAAACACCAGTAAGACCTTTTACTGCTATACTTGGAGGAGCTAAAGTATCTGATAAGATAGCTGTTATAGAACAATTATTAGAAAAAGTAGACAATCTAATAATAGGTGGAGGAATGGCTTATACATTCTTAAAAGCACAAGGATATGAAATAGGAACTTCTCTAGTAGAAGAAGAAAAAGTAGATTACGCTAGAGAAATGATGAAAAAAGCAGAAGAAAAAGGCGTTAAGTTATTATTACCAATAGATAACGCTGTTGCTGACAAATTTGCTGATGTTGAACCAGTTATAACTGAAGATGCAAATATACCAGCAGGATTCATGGGACTAGATATAGGACCTAAAACAATAGAGTTATATGTAAATACAGTGAAAAACTCTAAAACAATAGTATGGAATGGACCAATGGGAGTATTCGAGTTCGAAAACTTCAATAAAGGGACATTAGCTGTCGCTAAGGCTATGGCAGCTTTAACTGATGCTACTACTGTAATAGGTGGTGGAGATAGTGCTGCTGCAGTTAACCAATTAGGATTTGGAGATAAGATGACTCACGTATCAACAGGTGGAGGAGCTTCTCTAGAATTCTTAGAAGGTAAAGAATTACCAGGTATAGTAGCTTTAGATAATAAATAAATTTGAAAATTATCGTAAGACATTTATTTGTCAAACATTTATATATATGACCACAGTTTAGTTTTACCTTAATGGGTAGAGCTACCTTAATAAATATTTATTAAATCTAGAGAAATCTTACTTAAGGTTTCTCTTGGATTTAATCAAAGGTGGAGGAGTAAAAAATGAGAAAGCCTATAATAGCAGGAAACTGGAAAATGCACAAAACTATAGCAGAAGGTGTAGCTTTTGTGAATGAAGTTAAAGATAAAGTAAATAATGATAAGGTAGAAGCTGTAATATGTGCACCTTTCACTTTATTAAAAGACTTAAAAGAAGCAACTAAAGGAACTAACATAAAGATAGGTGCTCAAAACATGCATTTTGAAGAAAAAGGGGCATTCACTGGAGAAGTATCACCACTTATGTTAAAAGAATTAGATATAGACTATGTTGTAATAGGACACTCAGAAAGAAGACAATACTTCAACGAAACTAATGAAACAGTAAATAAAAAAGTTTTAAAAGCTTTAGAAGTTTCTATAGATCCAATATTATGTGTTGGTGAAACTCTAGAAGAAAGAGAAGCTGGAGAAACTAAAGCAGTTTGTAAAGTTCAAGTTGAAAAAGCTTTAGAAAACGTAGCTAAAGAAGATTTAGCTAAGGTTGTTATAGCATATGAGCCAATATGGGCTATAGGAACTGGAAAAACTGCAACTAGTGAAGATGCTAATGATGTAATAAAATACATAAGAGAAGTTGTAAAAGATATATACGGAGACCTAGCTAACGAAGTTAGAATTCAATACGGTGGAAGTGTTAAGCCTGCTAACGTAGCTGAAATAATGGGTCAAAGTGATATAGATGGAGCATTAGTTGGTGGAGCTAGCTTAGAAGCAAGTGACTACACTCAACTTGTTAACTACTAAGGAGAGGAAACTATGAAAAAGCCAATAGCATTAATAATAATGGATGGTTTTGGAGAAAGCAAAGTAGTAGATGGAAACGCTGTACTAAATGCAAATACTCCTAATCTAGACAACTTAATAAAAGAATATCCACACACTTTAATAAGTGCTAGTGGACTTGATGTAGGTCTTCCAGATGGACAAATGGGTAACTCAGAAGTAGGACACACTAACATTGGAGCAGGAAGAATAGTATATCAAGATTTAACTAGAGTTAGTAAAGCAATAGAAGATGGAGATTTATTCAAAAACGAAGTCTTACTAGAAACTATGAAAAATGCTAAGACTAGCGCACTTCATTTAATGGGCTTATTATCTGATGGTGGAGTACATTCACATATAGACCATTTAAAAGGTATCATAAAGATGGCCAAAGAAAATGGTGTTGAAAATGTATATGTACATGCATTCACAGATGGTAGAGATACAGATCCTCAAAGTGCATTAACATATATACAAGATGTAGAAAATTACATGAAAGAACTTGGAGTAGGTAAATTTGCTTCAGTTTCTGGTAGATACTATGCTATGGATAGAGATAAGAGATGGGATAGAGTTAAACTTGCATACGATGCAATGGTTAATGGAAAGGGATTAACTGCATCTAGTGCAAAAGAAGCTGTAGAAAACTCTTATGCAGAAGACAAAAACGATGAATTTGTTCTTCCAACAGTTATAGTAGAAAACGATAAACCAGTAGGTCTTATAAAAGAAGGGGATTCAATAGTATTTGGTAACTTTAGACCAGATAGAGCGAGAGAAATAACTAGAGCAATAGTAGATACAGATTTTACAGGGTTTGAAAGACCAAACATAAAAACATACTTTACATGTTTAACTACATATGACATAACTATAAAAAATGTACATGTAGCTTTTAAACCTCAAAGTCTTGAAAATACATTAGGGGAATATTTAGCGAAAAACGGTAAAAATCAATTAAGAACAGCAGAAACTGAAAAATACGCTCACGTTACATTCTTCTTCAATGGTGGAGTTGAAGAACCTAATGAAGGTGAAGATAGAGAACTAGTACCATCACCAAAGGTTGCAACTTATGACTTACAACCAGAGATGAGTGCTTATGAAGTAACAGATAAGTTGCTTGCTAAAATAGATGAAGACAAATACGACTTTATAGTTGTAAACTTCGCAAATCCTGATATGGTAGGACATACAGGTGTAGTAAAAGCAGCAATAAAAGCTGTTGAAACTGTAGATGAATGTGTAGGAAAGGTAGTAGAAAAGATACTTTCTAAAGGTGGAGAGGCTATAATAACTGCTGACCATGGTAATGTAGAACTTATGCAAGACCCAGAAACTAAATCTACTATAACAGCACACTCTACAAATCCAGTACCATTTATATTAGTAGGAGAAAAAGATAAATCATTAAGCCTAAGAGAAGGCGGAAGATTATGTGATATAGCACCTACAATATTAGAAATGATGAATTTAGATAAACCAGAACAAATGACTGGTGAATCTTTAATAATAAAATAAATTTTAAAATTAAAACTATAAAATAAGAAAATATAAAACCCCATCAAAGAATTTTTTTATTAAACATAAGATATTATATTCTTAAAAATAGGTATAATATTAAGTAGTTTACTTAATTTTAAAAATTTAGACATTAAAAGTAGCAAATAAACCATTTAAAATCGAAGGGAGATACAAACATGTCAGTTATAGAATTAGTATATGCTAGAGAAGTATTAGACTCAAGAGGAAATCCAACTGTAGAGGTTGAAGTAGCTTTAGAAAGTGGAGCTCAAGGTAGAGCAATAGTTCCATCAGGAGCATCAACAGGAGCTTTTGAAGCTGTTGAGTTAAGAGATGGCGACAAGTCAAGATACTTAGGAAAAGGTACTGAAAAAGCTGTTGCTAATGTAAATGAAATAATAGCTCCTGAATTAGAAGGAATGGATGCATTTGACCAACCAGGAATAGATGCATTAATGATAGAATTAGATGGAACTCCAAACAAAGGTAAGTTAGGAGCTAACGCAATATTAGGTGTTTCTATGGCTGTAGCTAGAGCTGCTGCTGATGAAGTAGGATTACCATTATTCCAATACATAGGTGGAGTAAATGCTAAGCAATTACCAGTACCAATGATGAACATATTAAATGGTGGAGAGCATGCTGATAATAACGTTGACGTACAAGAGTTCATGATATTACCAGTTGGAGCTAAAACATTCAAAGAAGGATTAAGAATGGGTGCAGAAGTATTCCATTCATTAAAGAAAGTTTTAGGAGAAAGAGGATTAGCTTGTGGTGTAGGTGACGAAGGTGGATTCGCTCCAAACTTAGGATCAAACAGAGAAGCTTTAGAATTAATAGTTGAAGCTATAGAAAAAGCTGGATACAAGCCAGGAGATGACGTAAGATTAGGTCTTGACGTTGCTGCTACAGAAATGTACAACAAAGAAACTAAAAAATATGTTTTAGCTGGAGAAGGTAGAGAATTAACTGCTGAAGAAATGGTTAATTTATATGAAGATTGGGCTAACAACTTCCCAATAATAACTATAGAAGATGGATTAGATGAAGAAGATTGGGATGGATGGAAGTTATTAACTGATAGATTAGGAAACAAATTACAATTAGTTGGAGACGATTTATTCGTAACTAACACTGAAAGATTAGAAAGAGGAATAGAAGCTGGTGTAGCTAACTCTATATTAGTTAAAGTTAACCAAATAGGAACAATAACTGAAACTTTAGATGCTATAGAAATGGCTAAGAGAGCTGGATACACTGCAGTTATATCTCATAGATCAGGAGAAACTGAAGATACTACTATAGCTGACTTAGCAGTAGCAGTAAACGCTGGGCAAATAAAAACTGGTGCTCCATCAAGAACTGATAGAGTAGCTAAATACAACCAATTATTAAGAATAGAAGAAACAGTTGGTGAGCAAGCTAGATACTGTGGATTAAAATCTTTCTACAACTTAAAAAAATAATCAAATAAAAGTAATATAAAAGGGGTTTAGATTATCTAAGCCCCTTTTTACATATAATAAAATTTATTAATATTTTATAGATTTCAACATAGTGTTACAAAAGAAAAGATACAATATAAAACAATTACAGAAAACATCAAACTATACTGTATACCTTGAATACACTAGGGTTATATGATATATTAAAGTGTAAGACAAACCTACAATTAATGAAGGAAAGGAGGGAATATAGATGGATTTAGGTATGATATTAATGGGAGTACAAGTAGTACTATCTATAATTCTTGTAGTAAGCATAATGCCACAAGATACAAAAAGTGCAGTTCCTTCACAATTTGGTGGAGAAGGTAACCAAAGTTACTTTAAGCCGAAAGGAAAAGAAGCATTCTTAGCAAGAACAACTAAGGTAGCAGGGGTACTATTCTTTATAAATGCAATAGCAATGCTTTTAGTAAAATAATATTAAATAATTGGCCATTATTTAATAAAAATTAAGATTTAAAAATTAAATTTAATTTTTAAAGAGGCAGCTACAACTAGTAGTTGTCTTTAATTTTTTTCATCAATTTCTTCTATATAAATATCAGCCCAAGTAACACGATTACAAAAAGGACACTTTAATCTAGATTGAAGACCAGAATTTATAGCAAACATCTGATGAAACTTAATATAAAACTTATGACCACAATTTTTACATACATAAGGAATATGCTTAATTTTATTATAAACAGATACAAAAAGCAGAGTAATTGAAACTATAGTAATAACTAAAAACCAAAAATTTTGATTAGGAAACTCATAAAACTCAAAAATTAATCCAATTATAAAAAAAAGGACAGACCAAATAATGATAGGTTTGAAAGTAAGACGATTATAAAAATAAAATTTATCCCAAAACTTACTCATAAAAACACTCCCTATAAACTAATTAACTAAATAGTAGCACTTGCAAATCAAGAAATCTACCTAATAACCCATAGTTATTTAAAAAAAACAAAGTAAAATAAAACAATTTATGATATCAAAACAAAAAGTATAACCTTAAAGGACTAAAATCTAAGAATATATTGAAATTTACTAGTTGAAAGTGTTGAAAAATACAAGAATTTTATACACTCTTATCTTGATTTTAACAAGGATTTTTTAGGTTACATAAAGAAATAAATGATTAAAGATGTTACAAAACAATGGAAACAAGGAGGATAACTATGGCTGTGTTTAAGATGAAGCAAGATGATGAATGGAAAAGAAACTACATATTAGAATTCAATGACATGAGAGATAATTATGAGTACAAACTACAATTAAAAGACGTAGAAATAGAAAAATTAAAATCAGAAATCTTAAGATTAAGAGACAGTAAAAATACTCTAAAACCAAGAGATAAACAAATTTCAGATAGAGATATACAACTTATAAAAGACTTAAGAGTTTGTAAGCTAAGCTATAGTGAAATATCAAAGAGAACAAAATGGAGCAAAGCAACAGTAAGTAGGGTATTAAATGGACTTTATGATTAAAAAAAAATATAAATATATATAATATAAAGCTCATGAGTTATAAAAATATATAAACATGAGCTTTTTAATATGAAAATATCTATAATTATATGAATAAATATATAAACTCATATAAAAATAAAATATAAATTACAAAATATGGCTATTGTATTGGAATAAATTGCTTTTTTATATACAATAGACTAATAAGAATAATTTTCTTTAGAATAAAATTTTTTATAAGTATTATATTTATTAAAAAAGTATATATTTTAAGTATAAGTAGTAAAAAATAAATAAAATTATAATACTAATAAAGTATGTAAATACACAAACTAAGTAATAACAAATTTAAAAATAAATTTAGGAGGAAGCACAAATGTTACCAGGACTTAAAGAACGTTTATTAGGCTTAATAAATGACAAAGCATACAATCCTCTAAAAAAAGAAGAATTAGCATTAATATTTGAAATACACCCAACTGAAATGCCAATGTTTTATAATTTTTTAGAAGAACTAGAAGAAGATGGATATATATGTAAAACAAAAAAAGGAAAAATAACATCTCCAAAATCAATGGGATACTTTGTAGGAAAATTCGTAGCTCATAGAAAAGGATTTGGATTTGTAGAATCTGATGAAGAATACACTCAAGACTTATTCATACCAGCAAGCGAAACAAATAGTGCTATGCATAATGATAGAGTAGTAGCAGAAATAATAAAACCAGCAACAGACGAAAGAAGAGCAGAAGGTGCTGTAATAAAAATACTTGAAAGAGAAATAACAAAAGTAGTAGGATTATTCCAGCCAAGCAAAAGCTTTGGATTTGTAATACCAGATGAAAAGAAATTTAACCAAGATATATATATACCTAAAAAATACTTTAGTGGTGCAAAAGCTGGAGACAAAGTAGTTTGTCAAATAACTATATGGCCACAAGCAGGAAGAAAGCCAGAAGGTAAAATAGTAGAAGTATTAGGGCCAAAAGGAAGTAAAGAAGTAGAAATACTATCAATAATAAGAGCACATGGATTACCAGAGGAATTCCCTAAAAAAGTATTACAAGAAGCTGAAAGTGTAGCACAGCCAATACCACAAGAAGAAATAAGAAGAAGATTAGATATAAGAGATATGAACATATTCACAATAGATGGTGAAGATGCAAAAGACCTAGATGACGCTATATCTATAGAAGTACTTCCAAATGGAAACTTTAGCTTAGGAGTACATATAGCAGACGTTACTCACTATGTACATGAAAAAAGTAAATTAGACAAAGAAGCTTTAAAAAGAGCAACTTCAGTATACTTAGTGGATACAGTAATACCAATGTTACCTAAGACTCTTTCAAATGGAGTATGTAGTTTAAATCCAAATGAAGATAAACTTACATTATCAGTATTTATGGAAATAGATAGAAAAGGTAATGTTAAAAAGTACGATATAAAAGAAACAATAATAAACTCAAAAGCTAGAATGACTTATACAGAAGTATCAGACATACTAGAAAAAGATGATGAAGAATTAAAAGAAAAATTCGCTCACGTAGTAGAAGAATTTAAAAATGCTGAAATATTAGCTAAAATATTAATGAATAGAAGAAAGCAAAGAGGAGCAATAGACTTTGACTTCCCAGAGGCTAAAATAATATTAACACCAGAAGGAAAAGTAGCTGATATAAAACACTACGAAAGAAGAATATCAAACAAAATAATAGAAGAATTCATGCTTATAACAAATGAAACAGTAGCAGAGCACTACTTCTGGTTAAACATGCCATTTGTTTATAGAATACATGAAACTCCATCAGCAGATAAAATGCAAGACTTAAGTAGATTTATATCTACATTTGGGTATACTATAAAAGGAGACTTAGAAGAAGTACATCCAAAAGCATTACAATCAATAATAGAAAAAATAAAAGGAACAAGAGAAGAAGAAGCAATAAGTACAATAATGCTACGTTCACTAAAACAAGCTAGATATTCACCAGAATGTAGTGGACATTTTGGTCTAGCAGCACAGTACTACAGTCACTTCACTTCTCCAATAAGAAGATATCCAGACCTTCAAATACACAGAATAATGAAGGAACATATAAATAATAAAATAAACAACAAAAGACAAGAGCAACTAGCTCATACTGTAGAATATGCATCAACTCAATCATCAGAAAGAGAAAGAGCAGCAGAACTTGCTGAAAGAGATGTAAAAGACTACTACAAAGCTGTATATATGGAAGACAAAGTAGGAGAAGAATATAATGGTATCGTATCAAGTGTAACATCATTTGGTATGTTTATAGAACTTCCAAATACAGTAGAAGGATTAAGTAGATTAGCAAATATGGGAGATGACTATTATATTTATGACGATATGACATATACTATAATAGGAGAAAGAACTAAAAAGACTTACAAAATAGGTGACCCAGTTAGAATAAAGGTTGCTAATGTAAATGTAGATTTAAGAGAAATAGACTTTGAAATTCTATACAAATTAGACGATGAAAATGAAATAGCATCTGAAGAATCTATTGAAGAATAGATAATATAATAGTCGAAATACTACCCTCCGTCGGAGATACCGACAGAGGGGGTGGTATTGACTATTTAATGCACTTATGGTATATTTTTACTAATAAATGTTAGTGAAGAATTTTTTAGTAAGAGGTGAGAGTATGGCAGGAACAAAAACACTTGCAACAAACAGAAAAGCAAGACATGAATATTTCATAGAAGAAACATATGAATGTGGAATAGAATTAAAAGGTACAGAAGTAAAATCTATAAGAGCAGGTAAGGTAAACTTAACTGATGGATTTGCATCTGTAGATAACAGTGAAGTATTTTTAAAACAAGTTCATATAAGCCCATACGAACAAGGAAATAGATTCAATGTAGATCCTCTTAGAGTTAGAAAGTTATTACTTCACAAGCATGAAATAAGAAAGCTTATAGGAGCAACTACTGTTAAGGGGTATTCATTAATACCTTTAAGTATGTACCTTAAACATGGTAAGGTTAAGATAGAATTAGCCCTAGCAAAAGGTAAAAAGCTATATGACAAGCGTCAAGACTTAGCTAAAAAAGATGCTCAAAGAAATATAGAAAGAGAATTAAGAGGAAAATATTAATAGTAGTTACAAATACTATTTTAAATTCCATTAGATAACATTGCTTTTTATTTTAAAAAGTATTATATTATATATATCAACAACACAACTTAATATAAATGGTGAAAACAAGGTTTGCGAAAGTAAAGTCCAAGGACTATAAAATACCACGGGGGCGTAAAGGTTTCGACGTGGGTTTGGAACTTGGGGTTGCGTGTCGTGTTACTCTGGGTCACGTAAAAACTGGGGAATTTAAAATAAACGCAAACGATAATTACGCTTTAGCAGCATAGTGCTGCTAGTCCCGCCTCGCCCTCCTGCCGGCTAGGCCTGGACTTCATTTATGCAGGGAACTACTCTCGGGGTGTCTCGACCGAAAGTGGACTAATTGGGACTGGTCAAGCATATAGCCTGCCACTGGGCGATATGTGAGACGAGATTCTAGTACAGTTGGCTACACACGTAGAAGCAACGAGGAAAGGACTTGCGGACAGGGGTTCGACTCCCCTCGTCTCCACCATTGAAATCCACGAAAAACATATTGATATAATAGTCAATATGTTTTTTTATAATTCAAAAAAGTATCTATGATGAATTTAAAATACGTCAAATTCTTTATAAAAACTGATAAAGTATTAAAATAGTTCAATGATTCATGAGATAGATTGGTTTAAAATCAGTTATTGTAAGTGAATTTAAGTATCATACTAAAATAGTAGGTTATTCATTTTAGAAACCAATGGCTACAGATTTAAGTATAAAAATTTTAGATAAGCCTGTCGGTACAATTGACAGGCGAGGTCTTGATATTTCAATTAGACTTAATTATGCATTTTAGTAAAGAGGCACTAATGTAAATTAAAATGGTTTACTAAGAGAATTTTATTATAAAAAAGTTAACTTTGCCATAATAACTCAATATGATATTGATGTAATTGTAAGTATAATAAATAATAGACATCGCAGTGTCTTGGATATAAAACCTTGCCGAGGTCTTTGATACAACATAAATATAAACTGTTGTACTTGCATTGAAAATTATAATTTAAAAGTTTATGATATTTTTTTAGTTTCAATTACATTATTATCTTTATTCATTTTTACTATCGAACTAGTAGAATATAATAATCCTGCATAAGCTATTACAGCATAGATTATTGTAGATATCCATGCATTTGTAAAGCCAGACTTATCAACTATAAATCCAAATACTGTAGAACCTGAACCAAATCCAACCGCAAAGAATATTTGTACAATACCTAATATAGTACCAAATTCTTTGTTACCAAATAGAGCACTAGTCATATAAGATGGTCCTATTATATATGAAAACATAGATATGCCTAGACAAACTGCAAATACAAATCCAAGTGCATTTATCTTACCAATAAATATTAAAGATAAACCACAAATTATAACTAATAATTCCGCTAGTATAAGAGATTTTGTTATACCAAATTTATCAAACAGAACGCCACCACAAAGGTTTCCAAATATTGAAAACAGTCCAAATAGAGAGGCAACTAATGCTGATCCTAAAGTTAATACTTTAGCTTGTTCTAATATTTGTAGGTATGGTATAAATTGTAATGCCATTCCACCAACATATAATCCTACAAATACAAATGATATTGCGAAAATCCAGAAGTATTTAATTTTGCTAACTTCTGCAAAAGTATATCCCCAGTTAGAGCTTTGTGAAGAAGTTTTTTTAGATTTCTTTGATTTATTCATTTCTAATTCAGATTTTGACTTTGGTAATCTCATTACAAATAATGCTACTGGTAATGCTACTATTATAGCTAATAATCCGAATCTTAAATAAGCACCTTTATAGCCAATTGATGGATTAGATAGCCATTTACCTGCAAATTGTTGAAGAATCATATTACCAAGTCCTCCACCAGAGAATGCAAGACCCATTGCAATTCCCTTATTTTCTGTAAACCAACTATTTATAAGTGTAGGAACTCCTATAGCTGATATTATAGCTGAACCTATTTGAACTAATATAGATAGCGCATAATAAGCGAATATATTTCCTTTAGCTAAAGACATCGATGCAAATCCAACACCTACTAAAATAATACCTATTACATATAGCAATTTTATATTTGCTTTAGGAGTGGAATATAATTTTCCGATGAAAGGAGAGCATAATGCAGATACGATAGTACCAATTGTGAATATTAGTGAAAATTGAGTATAAGTAAATCCCTCTCCTGAAGTTACATAACTTGTAAATGCAGGTTGAATATTAGCTGCTAATGAGTATGGAACTGCTTGGATAAGCATACAACCTACAACTATTAACCAGCCATAAAAAAATGTGCTTTTTTGTTTTGTTTGTTCCATGATGAATACCTTCTTTACTTTTATATTTAGAAAAGTTTAATAAGCTTATTAAACTTTTTATCTAATCTGTTGTTATAGTTATTTAACTTTCACAACAGGTTAGATTATACTTATAATAATATTCCAATCAAAGTTATTGCAGAGAAAATTTGTAATAACCCTATAAATAATCCATACAGAGATACTGATTTTCCTTGCTTAATTAAATCTTTTACATTAACCCTTAATCCGATAGCAGCTAAAGCAATTATTTCAAATTTATTGCTTATTTCTTTGCAAAGAATTGAAACATCATTGCTTATTATATTTAAAGAGAATAAGGCACAAGTTATAAAGAAGCCTATTACATACCATGGAACCTTTATTTTTCCTTTTTCCATATCTTGTACTTCTTCTTCTATAATTTCTTTATTTGATTTATGTTTTAAATGACCTAATACGAAAACAACAACAACTAAAAATATTATACGTACAATTTTAAATATTGTAGATAAATCTTTTACATGTTCATTTACCATTGCTCCACTAGCGACAACTTGTCCTACAGATTGTAATATACCTCCGACCATGGCAGATGTTTGAGTAATCTCATTATTATATAAGAATTGAGATATTATAGGTAATAAGAACATAAGGACTATACCAGTTACGTTAACAATAGTTATTGATATTCCTTTTTCCTTATCATCAGCTCCAATTACAGGTGATGTTGCTGCTATTGCAGAAGATCCACATACTGCATTACCACTTGCCATCATATATCTGAAGTTGTCTGAAAAACCTAATTTTTTCCCAATATATAAAGCTCCTATTATTGTAATTGCCATTTGTAATACTATAAATATTACTCCAGAAAATCCAATTTCAGATATAGTAGATATACTTAATGTTGCACCTAATAACACTATTGAGTATGACAACAAATCAGTTTCTGAAAACTTATATCCCTTTTGAAATATATTATGATTTAAAAATACATTACCTACAAACATACCTAAGAATATAGCAATAGATGCTGCTCCAAGCTTTGGAACAAATTTTGCAATAAGTATACTTAAATATGCTACTAATATAGAAACTATAAATCCAGGTAATATACCTTTTATATTTTTTATAAAATTATTATTTAATTTTTTCATTATAGTACTCCTTTTATTATGATATAAATTTAATTTTAAATTCATATTTACAATTTGTTAAATATGTTTTTTTTATAATAAATATAAGTATTTACCTATATATCGCATATAAGTATTTAGTTATATGTGATATAAAATTTACGTATTTAACAAATTAAATAAAAATATTTATAATAAAGTTATGAAATTTAGCAAAGAAAAGGAAAGTGAGAGGATTATGAAAAACGAACAAAATAATAAGAGAAGATACTTAATAGTATTTATTTGTATGTTAATTCAAGCAATACCATATTGCATATCTCAAAATTTACAAAGTCAGATGCAAACACCAGTATCTCAATCAGGTGTAGTATCTGAGGTAGGATTTACATTACTATATTTATCAGGAACAATTCCGGCATTATTCAATCCAATAATAGCTAAAGTATATGATAAATTCAAAATTAAATATATATATGTAGCAGGTTTAATAATATCAGGTATAGCATTCGCATCATATGGAATGGCTCAAAATGCAATAATGTTTAATGGAAGTGCATTTTTTACACAAGTAGGAACAATATTATTTACAGGTTTATCATTACCAATAATGATGAGTCATTGGTTCCCAGGCGAAGGTAAAGGGACAGCATTAGGAATAGCATTAGCAGGTGGATCATTAGGTAATGTATTTTTACAACCAATAACTGTTAAGTTATTAGCTAACGTTGGATGGAGAGGAACATATATGGCATTAGGGGCAGCTATGATAATAATAGGTGTGCCACTAGCATTATTATTCATAAGATATCCAAGACAAGAAGAAGTCGTAATAGAAACATCATCTAATAAGTCAAATGCGAAACCAGCAAGAGCAAAATTTGATGGTTTATCAGACAAAGAAAATGATAAAAATCCAATATTCTGGACTTTCTGTGTAGGGTGTGCATTAATATGTTTTGCAGTTGTTGCAGTATCGACACAAGCAATACCAGTATTAGGACGAAAAGGATTTGAAGCAGGGAAATTAGGAATCGCAGGATCAATATTTGGAGTATCATGTTTAATAGGTAACGTAGTAGGTGGTAAATTATTCGATAAACTAGGATCATTTATTCCGATGGTTTTATCAGGAATATCTACAGTAATAGCATTATTAATAATGGCATTTATGCCAGATGGAAGTGCAATAGGATTTTTAGTACCTATATGTTCAGGATTAACTGTATATACAATAACATCAGCACCAGCATTTATGCCAGCAGATGTATTTGGACAAAAAGATGGAACAATGAAATTAGCAAAAGTAGGTATGTTCTATGCATTAGGTAGTTCAATATCAGCATTATTATTCACAACTATATCAAACAAGTTAGGATTAACTGGCTCATGTATGTTATTTATAGTTGTTGGTGTAGTAGGATTTGGATTAAATTTATTTGCTCAAATAAAATCAAAAAAAATGTTCGCACAAAACTAATGATTGATAAACCTATAAAATATAGATTATTAATAATTTAAAATTTTATAGATGGTCTAAAATAGCTTATTTGATTAATATTAATTTGGGGATATTTTGAATACTTAATGCAATAATAGCAATTGCTATATCAGTATTAAGTATTCAATATGCAACATATTTTACAGGAAGAGTTTGGAATGAGTTCAATATTAGTTGGGACATTAGGTTCAGTATTTACTCTACTTTGTTTAATAGGAAGTGTAACTGGAGGAGCTTTATTTGATAAAATAGGTACATTAAAAACAATGTCTATATCATTAGTACTTTCAATTGTAGCTGTAATAGGATTAATGATATTTACTACTTACATCAATAAAAAAGTCAAAGATTAAAATAAAAATTAGCATAAAGTATATATTTACTTTAAGAAATAAATTAAATATGGATTAGGAGTGAATAAAATGAGAAAAATATACTTCAATGGAGACATTATAACAGTTAATGATAAAGAGCCTATAGTAGATGCTGTTTTAGTTGAAAATGGGAAAATAATAAAAACAGGATCAAAAGAAGAAATACTAAAATTAAAAAATGAAGATACAGAACTAGTAGATTTAGATGGTAAAACCATGTTACCAGGTTTCATAGATTCTCATAGTCATATTATTGCAGTAGCTCAGACTTTAATGATAGTAAATTTAAGTGATGCAAATTCTAAAGAAGAATTTATAGCAATATTAAAAGATTATGTTAAAAATAATCCACCTAAAAATGGAGAGTGGATAATAGGATTTGGTTATGATAACACAAGATATGAAAATGAAGAACATCCAACTAAATTTGATTTAGATTTGGTAAGTAAAGAGATACCAATATTTATAAGTCATGCGTCAGGTCATATTGCAACTACAAACTCAAAGGCGCTAGAAGCTTTTGGATATGTAGGAACAAACTATGAAGTACCAGAAGGTGGAGTTGTTAGAACTGTAGGAGAATCAAATGAGCCAAATGGAATATTAGAAGAAAATGCTTGTTTATCTCCTGAAAAGAGAAAGGTAATTCCTACACCATCTGTAGATACACTTTTAAGCTGTATAAAGAAAGCGCAACAAATATATTCATCTTATGGATTAACAACAGCTCAGGATGCAAGTATAGATGAAAATTTAAATCAACTTTTAAATTTAGCAGCTCAAAAAAATGAATTAATAATTGATATTGTTGGTCAAGCTGTTCAACATACAACATTAAAATTATTAAAGAATGAAGGAACACCAAAGAGAAAATACTATAATCATTATAAGTTACTAGGTGGAAAAACTTGGCTTGATGGCTCACCACAAGGAAAAACAGCTTGGTTAACTAAGCCGTACTATGAAGTTCCAGAAGGGGAATCTAAAGATTACTGTGGGTATGCAACTCAAGAAGATAAAGATGTAATAGAAT
The DNA here is from genome assembly GCF_015560225.1 of Romboutsia sp. BSD2780061687b_171204_C1. Lineage (NCBI taxonomy): Bacteria > Bacillati > Bacillota > Clostridia > Peptostreptococcales > Peptostreptococcaceae > Romboutsia > Romboutsia sp. BSD2780061687b_171204_C1. The sequence continues at coordinate 135,094 of NZ_JADMRK010000003.1, forward strand.
ATTTTAAATCTTTAATTGAGAATAATATACAGGTAAATGTCCATTGTAATGGTGATGCGGCATCAGATCAATTTATAAGATGTTATAAAAAAGCTTTAGAGATGACAGATAATAAAACTGATTTAAGACCAGTAATGGTACATGCTCAAACAGTTAGAGAAGATCAATTAGATGATATGAAGGAACTTGGTATAATACCTACATTCTTTTTAGATCATATATGGTTCTGGGGAGATTATCATTATGAATCAGTATTTGGACCAGAAAGAGCTAATAGACTTAGTCCAGCAAAATCTGCATTAAGAAGAAATATAAACTTTACATTACATCAAGATTCGCCAGTAAAGATGCCAAATCAAATACTAGCAATGCATAATGCGGTTAATAGACAAACTCAAAGCGGTAGGATATTAGGAGCTGATCAAAGATTATCTACTATGGAAGCAATAAAAGCTTTAACAATAAATGCAGCATATCAGTATTTTGAAGAAGATGAAAAAGGATCTATAGAAGAAGGTAAAGTTGCAGATTTTGTAATACTTGATAGAAATCCTTTAGATGTAAATTCATCTGAGATTAAAGAAATAAAAGTATTAGAGACAATAAAAGAAGGTAATACAATATATAAAAAATAGTAAAATTAAGAAAGAGGTGAAACTTTATTTTCACCTCTTTTTGCTAGATATAGTAATATAGATATGAGGAGGATATACTTATGAATATTAGAAAATTAGAGATTTTTTATAAAACAGCTAAGTGTTTAAATATGAGTCAAGTAGCAAAGGATATGTATATTAGTCAACCATCAATAAGTCAATGTATATCTGAAATTGAGTCAGAAATTGATACAAAATTATTTGATAGAATAGGTAAAAAACTGTACTTGACACATGAAGGTAAAATTTTTTATGAATATACAAGGAGAATATTAAATATTTATGAAGAAGGAATAAATGTAGTACGTTCATCTAAATCTAATAAAGGAAAATTAGTTATTGGTGCAAGTACAACTATAGGTACATATATAATGCCCTATATAATACATAAATTTAATAAAAAAGAAAAAGATATTGAAATATCTATGATTATAGATAATAAGCATAATATAGAAGAACTTATATTGAATAACAAAGTAGACATTGCATTTATAGAAGGCACAGTAAATTCAAAAGAGATAATATTAAAAGATATATGGACAGATGAGCTTGTATTTATAAGTTCAATAAATCATGAATGGAATGGAAAAAAATACTTAGACATAGAGGATTTAAAAAATAATAAATTTATTATAAGAGAAGATGGCAGTGGAACAAGAGAACGATTTGAAGGTTTTTTAGAAAATAATGATATTAAATTTAATTCATATATAGAATTAAGTAATTTAGAGGCTATTTTAAATTATGTTAAATTAAATATAGGAGTAAGTTGTGTACCTTATATGTCTGTTTTATCTGAAGAAAATTCAAAATCAATAAATGTATATAGGATAAAAGATCATAAGATTAATAGATCTTTATATAGTGCTATACACAAAGATAAGTATATTTCTAAACCTATAGAATGTTTTATGAAGTTTTGTGAAAAAACAGATATTTTAAATAATAAATAATCATATATGAAAAACTATAATTGGCATATTAATTATTTTACTACAATTTATTACATAATAATCGTGGGTATTATTCTTGTGATTCGTTTCCACCATTGAAATCCACGAATACCTATATCCAAAAGGATATAGGTATTTTTATTTTAAGATAATAATATAACAAAAGAAATTTAAAAATCAATTAATATTAACAATAAAGAAAGCATAGCTCCAGATAAACCAACTTGAGTGTACCAAGGTATTAATTGTGTGTTTAAAAAAGAAATCTGATAAATAGAATACTCCATAGAATATAAGAAGTATAAAAATAATTTTACCGACGCGTTTGGTTTTATCAAGATTACATTGTTTAGAATTTTGCGATTTAGAACTATCATATGCTCTAACTTCACCGTTTTTATCGATGAATATATCACCATGTGAGGTATTCCAAGCACAAGAACTAGCACTTAAATTTATTGAATTTTCCTTAAGGTTTTCTTTTTTAAAAGGGTATATATTTATGTTCTTAGAAAACTCTTCAATTATATCTATTTTACTAAGCATTAATCCTCATTTAATTTATGGATTAAAATTATGTATATATTATCACAAATATTTTAGTTTAATTTGTATAAATTACATAATTATTTGTGATTAAAAAAAGCGAAAATGATATTGATTATCTATATCAAATGCTATATAATGTATTAAAAATAAACGATAATGATGAATAAAAATAATTAATTGGATGCTCATGAATATTTAAGAAAATAAATAATAGTTATAAGACATAATAGAAAGGAGACAGCTATGGAACATATTTTTATTAATTAACAGATTAGACTATAGATATAGCAATGAAATATAATTATGAGGATTTAATGATAATGAGTATCGATATCTACAAATTGAAATATAAGACATGATAGAAAGGAGACAGCTATGAAATATATTTTTATTAATCCAGTTGTAGATAATATGTATATAAAAGAAGATCTAGATAAATTATTACTTAACAATGGTTACTCAAGGGTAGAAGTTGAAAATGATTGGCATAAGGTTGTAAAAGAAAAGTATAATGAAGCTCTTAAATCAACAGAAAAGGCACTTTTAGATCGAAGGTGTCCTTTAGCTATTGATACAATTAATGAATATATAAATGAGCAGGATGTTTTTATTCCTAAAATTGATCCAATTCTAATACATTGTGGTATAGAAATTGCAAATAGAGAGGATCTAAAAGGAAAGAAAAAGGTAATTACTACGCCATGTAAAAGTCTAGCTTCATATGGAAACAAAAAGGGTTTAGAAGATACAGTATTTATAAGCTGGAAAGAATTTATAAAGAAATTAAATTTATATGAAAAAATTCAAGTAAAACTACTTGATGAGAGTCCTATTCCACTGGGTTATTTTAATTCATTAGAAGCTAAAATTAGTAGTATCTCAGGAGAAGAAAATATAGAAGCGTATTTTAAAAATAACCTACATAAGGAAAGCGACTTGGTTGAGATGCTTTATTGTAAGGATGGATGCAACAATGGAGATGGAGTATTAATAAATGAATAAGAATAAAGTTATAAAAACATCAATTTCTATAATAATTTTGGTTTTAATATGGAGTATAGTTACTAAAATGGATATAGTTAGTTCTTATATTTTACCATCTCCATCAAAGGTATTAGACAGCTTATTAAAAATGATTAAATCAGGAGAAATCTTTGAAGATATTTACATAAGTTACATAAGAGTTTTAAAAGGATTTTTCATAGCAACTTTATTAGCTTTTTTATTAGCAATGGTGAGAGTTATTTTACCAAAATTTAATGATTACTATGAAAATATAGTTCAATTTTTAAAGAATGTACCACCATTAAGTTTAATATCATTATTAATTTTATGGTTTGGTATAGGAGAAACAACTAAGATTGGGATAATAGTTTTAACTGCGTTTTTCCCAATATACCTAAATACGGTAAAGGGATTTGTAAGTTGTGATAAAAAACTGTTAGAAGTTGGAGAAATTTATGGATATTCAAAAGTAAATAGCTTTTTTAAGATAAGAATTCCATATGCTATGTCAGATATATTAGTTGGAATGAGAATAGGACTAGGTTATAGTTGGAGAGCTATAATAAGTGCAGAAATGATTGCTGCGTCAACTGGTCTAGGTCATATGATTTTATTTGCTCAGCAAATGTCTAGAACAGATAAAGTTATAGTCGGTATTTTAGTAATAGGTGTAGTTGGTTATATAACTGATAGATTGTTTGCACTTATAATCGATAAGGCTTTGAAAGGATCAGAAGAAAATGGATGGGATTAAATTAGTAAATGTAAGTAAGTTCTATACTGTTGAAAAAGAAAGTATAAAAGTTCTAAATGGAATTGATTTAAATATACCAGCAAATAAGATAACTGTAATCTTAGGTCGAAGTGGATGTGGAAAGACTACTTTATTGAGACTTGTATCAGGTTTAGAAGAATTTGATCAAGGAGAGATATTAGGTACTAATTCAAAAAGAAAGGCATATGTATTCCAAGAGGATAGATTAATGCCATGGCTAGATGTAAAAAAGAATATAACATTTGGTATACATAATAAAAATATAGATAATAGAAAAATTGATAGGATTATTGAAACTGTAGGTCTTAAAAAATTCTATAGTGCATATCCAAGACAATTATCAGGTGGAATGAAACAAAGAGTCTCGATTGCAAGAGCATTTGCATATGATCCAGACTTTATAATGATGGATGAGCCTTTTTCGGCATTAGACTTTTTTACAAGAGAGCAAATGCAAAATGAATTATTAAAGATTCACCAAACATCAAAATGCTCAATTTTATTTGTAACTCATAGTATAGATGAGGCACTTATCCTTGGAGATAAAATAGTAATTTTAGAAAAAGGTGTTATTAAATCTCAATATGAAATTAAAGAAAAAAGTAGCACAAGAGACTTATTAGATGATAAGTTTGTTAAATTAAAAAAACAAATAATTGATGATTTAAAAGTTATTTAATTAAAGATATATAAGTAATGGAGGATAAATTTATGAAATTAAGTAAGTCAATAAAAATAAAATTAACATCGGTACTTGCAACTGGTGTATTAATGATATCAATGGTTGGATGTACAACAACAAAAGAAGCAAGTTTAGATAAGTTAGTAATAACACATGTAACTTCACCTTTAAATGTACCAAGTATAATACAAAAAAATAAAAATGTTTTTGCTAATGAGTTCAGTGAAAATGGTAAAGATATAGCTATTGAGTATGCTGAAATAACATCGGGGGCTGATCAAACTCAAGCATTAGCATCAGGAGATGTTGATATATTATACGCTGTTGGAGGAACTTCTGTAGTTTCAGCAGCAGCAAATGGTGCAGATATAAAAATATTAAATATGTACAGTAGATCACCAGAAGCATTCTGTATGTATTCGCTTGATGAAAACATAAAATCAGCACAAGATTTAAAAGGTAAAACTATAGCAGGACCAGTTGGAACTAACTTACACCAACTATTAATAGCATACCTTGAAAAAGCTGGAATGACTATAGATGATGTTAACTATGTGAATATGTCTATAGCTGATGCAAAAGCAGCTTTAGATGGAAAAAGTGTTGATGCAGCATTAGTTGCAGGACCTACTGCATATAAAGCAGAACAACAGGGATATAACTTAGTTACTAATGGAAAAGGATTAACAGATGCAGTAATAGCAGTTGCAGTTAGAGAAGATTTCTATAATGAGCACAAAGAAGAAGTTGAATTATTCATGAAAGCTCAAGAAAACGTAAATAAATACATGAATGAAAACTACGATGAAACTATGGAAATAGTTTCTAAAGAACTTGATTTAGATAAATCAGCAGTTGAAGAAATGTATAAACAATATGATTTCAGTATAGAAACTACAGATGCAGACCGTAAAGCATTTCAAAATGTAGCAGACTTTATGTTAAAAACTGGAATGATAGAAGAAGAAGTTAAGACAAATGAACTTTTTATAAAATAGTAGGTGAATATAAATGATACAAGAAAAAGTTATAGTAAAAGATCAAAATGATATTATAGAGATAACTTACGATGATATATTAAAATATCATGGTAGAGAAATGATAGGTGGAGCAGCTTTAGCATTTAAAATAATGCTTATGACTTTTCCTAAACTTTCTGATGAAATACCGCAAAGAGGAAAGTTTAGTTTTTATAGTGGAATAGGGAAAAATGGAAAAGGTATAATAGATGCAGCAGAAATGGTTATGCGTGTAAAAACTTATGGAAATTTAGAACTAGATATTGATTATTCTAATGATAAGATGGGACAAGAAGCACCAGGTGGTGGAAGATATTATTTTGAAATAGGATATGATGATAAACTAGTTAAATTGTACTTAAAAGAGGGGGTTATACCTAGTGAATTTATAAATTATTCAAAATTATCACATAAGTGCAAAACAGAAAATATTTCTATGAGAGTAGAAGATCAAGAAAAATTATTATCATTGAGAAAAGAACTAGCTATCAAAATTATGGCATCTGACCCAGAAGACCTATTTGTAATAATAAAATAAAAATCAGTAGCATAATAAATAATATTACATTAAATTAACTTGTGTATTCTAGGTTAAAAATTAATCGTGGGTATTATTCCTGTGATTCGTCTCCACCATTGAAATCCACGAAAAGGTATTGGCTAAATAGCCAATATCTTTTTTTATGGAAAATAATATTATATTTATACTAGACTTAATAATATATACATTTACAAAATAATTAATGGAATATGCTATAATAGCTTTGTATTAGACTAAAATGATTTTATTGATAAATTTATAAACAATATTTATGTTGCATAGGGGAGATGGCATGAAGAATCGAATTTTAATTATAGAGGACGATAATGAAATATCTAATATGATTGCAGATTATCTTGGTAAAAATGGATATGAAACGCATATAGCTAAAGATGGAATAAGAGGGATTAAATATGTGATAGAAAAGAAGCCTGACTTAATTATCTTAGATATTATGTTGCCATATAAAAGTGGTGATGAGATTTTAAGAGAAGTGAGGGAATTTTCCGATATTCCAATAATAGTAGTATCAGCAAAAGAAAATGTACAGTTTAAAGTTGATTTATTTAAAATAGGAGTAGATGATTATGTAGTCAAGACATTTGATTTATTAGAACTTCTAGCAAGGATCGAAACAAATTTAAGACGCTACTTAAAACTTACAAGTCAACAAACACTTTATAAACACAAAAACATAACACTAAACTATGATTTAAAGGAAGTCTTTGTTGATAATAATGTTGTCAAACTTACATCTAAGGAGTTTGAGATTTTATACTTATTTATAAAATATCCAAACAAAGTATTTTCTAAGAAAAATATATACGAAACAGTGTGGAAAGACTCATATGCATATGATGATGATACGATAAACACTCATATAAGTAATATAAGAAAGAAAATTGATAGTGAACTAATCGAAACTGTTTGGAAAATGGGATATAAGTTAAAGTGATTATTTTAGAATTTCTTTAGAATTTAATTTAGAAATTCTTATATTCTAAAATATATCATATAAGGCAGAGGAGATGATAAATATGTCAGAGATAATTTGCCAAACAGTAAACTTATCAAAAAAATATAAAGATAATATAGTACTTGATAACGTAAATATCAACATTAAAAGAGGCGACATTTATGGTCTTATAGGGGAAAATGGAGCAGGTAAGACTACATTAATAAAAATAATCGCTCAGTTAATAAACCAAACAGAAGGGAAAGTAAAGCTATTTGGAACAACTGATAAAAATCAATTGTGCAAATTACAAAAAAATATTGGGTATACAATTGAAAATCCAGCACTGTACATGGACATGACAGCAAGAAAAAACCTAGAAGTAATACGTATGCAAAAAGGAATACCTGGAACATACGATATTGAGAGGGTATTAAAACTTGTAAACCTAGATATTAATGATAAAAATAAGGTAAAAAACTTTTCTCTAGGAATGAAACAAAGATTAGCATTAGCTATGGCATTGTTAGATGAGCCAGAATTATTAATTTTAGATGAGCCTTTAAATGGACTAGATCCTACAGGAATTTTAGAATTAAGGCAATTGTTAATAAGATTAAACTTAGAAAAGGGAATTACAATAGTTTTATCTAGTCATATTTTTAGTGAACTATATAAGCTATCAACATGTTATGGAATTATGCACAAAGGAAAGTTAATAGAAGAGATATCGTCTAAGGAATTAGATGAAAGATGTAAAAAACATATATATCTAAATGTTTCAGATAGCAAAATTGCATCTATTATTTTAGAAAAGGAACTAGGTATAAATGATTTTATTGTTTGTAATAACAATATTATAAAAATATATAGCCACCTTGATGAATGTTCAAAAATCAATTCAACTTTAATATTAAATAAAGTCTTAGTCGAAGAGATTAGTATTAAAGGAGATAGTTTAGAATCATATTTTGCAAAAATAATTGGAGGTGGGGCTAATGTATAATATTTTAAAAGCAGAAATATATAAATTAAAATACAGTAAAGAACTTATGATATGTTTGATAGGACTATTAATACTAGCTATCATAAATACTTACTACGGTTCAGTAGAATTTGGTGCGAAAGGTGCATTAGTCCATCCAAGTAGAGAAATAATTGGAATAATGGCTTGTAGTTTATTTGCGGCTACATATGTAGGAAAAGATTTAGTATCAAAAACTATTAATCACACACTAACATCAGGACATGAGAGAAGTAAAGTTTTTCTAAGTAAGTATTTGTGTTATTTGATTGGTTGTGTGATTATTTTACTTGCAAACTATGCATTTATAGGAAGTACATATGGCTTATTTTACGGATGGGGACAAGTATTTAATAGCAGTGAGTTATATTTTTTAATTGTATATGTAGTAGTTGGGATATTTTTTAATATATGCATTTCTTCAGTTTCATTTTTTATTTGTATACTTGTAAAAAACTCAAGTGTATCAATTGCCTTATGTGGAGGAACTGTAGGATTGATACTAGCACTAACTCAGTTACCTTGGAACACTATTACTTATTATGTTGCAAATAAAGATTATTCTTTAGGAATGATGCCACTTATCTTTGCAATAAGTTTTGGATTAGGTACGGGTATTTTATATTTAATTTTCAATTATTGTTTTAACAAACAAGATATTTAATATGAGAGGATGGATTATGATTTGATAACAATTTTATTAATTATAGGATTTACATATATCGTAATCCGTTTCATATCTATAAAAAAACAACTAAGAAAAATTAAGATTCAACTTAATAAGAAAGAACGGATAAATATAATATTAAATGATAAAGATGTAGAAAAAATAGCTGAATCTTTTAATATTTTTCTGCAAGAACAAAAACAACTAGAGATAAATATAAGAAACAGAGAAGAAAATCTAAAACAATCTATTTCTAATATTTCACATGATTTAAGAACACCACTTACAGCTATTAGAGGGTATATTACACTTCTTGAAAATTGTACTGAAGAAGAAAGAAATATGTATATTGGCATTCTTTCTAAAAAATCAGAAGAACTAAATAATTTACTTAATAATTTTTATGAGCTTTCTATTTTTGATAATGATAGTTACCAAATAGATATAAAAGCTATTGATATAGTAGAAATAATTATGGGGACTGTTATTTCTAACTATGCCTTAATTAAAAATAAAGAAATAGAAATTGATAATAGACTTCCTTCTAAACCAATAGAAGTTCAAGGCGAAGAGGTGGTTTGTTCAAGGATTATTCAAAACTTAGTTTCTAATGCAATAAAGTATTCAACAGGCTATATTTCTATTGAACTTAAAGAGTTTGATGAGTATGTTATTTTTAAGATTAGAAATAGTGTTTCGGATTTAACTCAAGATGATTTGAAATATTTATTTGATAGGTTTTATACTGCAGATAAATCTCGAAACCGCAGTGGAAGTGGTTTAGGGTTATTTATTGTAAAGGTATTACTTGATAAGATTGATGGAGAAGTTTATGAAGTTAGTTTAAATGATGATATATTAAGTATAAGTATTTTATTTAGATATTTTTAAGGATAATTATATAAGTTATTTGATATTTATCAAGAATTATTAGATGAATTAATTATGGGTATGATTGTGAAGAATCACCTCTACCAATTACATAATTTTTATCGTCAAACCAATTGGAATTGTTAGAGTTTAAAATCTATTAGTTCCTTTTTTATTAAAATAAATTAAAGAAATATAGGATTTATATAATAGGGAAATAAATAATTTATAACAAATAAAAGTGAACCCTATCACAAGTAAGGGATAGGGTTGATTATTATATAGCATTTGTTTGTTCATTAATACCTGAAATAGGTGGAAACATCTTAAAAAATAAAAATCTCATTAAAGGAGATACAATTAATAAATTTAAAGGAATTGCAAAAATAAAGTTTGTAACTATAGCAACACCATAAGCAGAAATAAAATTAGAATCTAATCCTACATTAGCAATTACTCCGAATAATGACATCCAAATAACCATACCACATGATGTAAAAAATGACATACACAGTCCTACTTTTTTCATAGTGTCATTTGGCTTTAATATTTTACTTGTAATGACCTTAACAATTCTACCAACTATAAAAATATCTCCTATTAGTGCATATATAAAAGCCAATGGAAACCCTAGTGCTGCATGCTTAAATATATTTAATGAAAATCCTTCAATTATAGCTATATTGTAGCAACTCATAATAAATACCATTGTTGCAGCAATCATTAATATGAATATAAAATGTTCTTTTTTGTTTTTAAACAAGTTAAATACCTCTCTTCTAATAAATTGTCAACTAAGTTGACTAATGTATAGTATCATTTTTAAGTCTATAATGTCAACTAGGTTGACTAAAGTTGTATTATTTATTTTAAAAATTATATAATATAGATAGATTTGATTAAAATAAAGGAGTATTTATATGAGTTCAGATTTTAAAAATTTAAATATAATAGATTTAATAAGTGAAAAACACGCAAAGCTTAGAAAAATGGTAATAGAAACTTGGGTTGAAAGGGGAGAAGAAAGGGTTAGTGATACAGAATCGTATATGATTGCATTAGTAGAAAGAAATGAATTAACAGTGGCACAGATTGGAAGGATAATAGGAATATCACGCCAAGGAGCTCATAAATGCGCAAAAGGCTTAATTGAAAGAGGATATATTATTATAGAAAATAAAGACGTAAATTCTAGGGACAAGATACTTTCTTTAACTGAAAAGGGATCAAGATTTTGTAGAGAGACATTAATTTTAAAAGAAGAATTTGAAACAAATATTATAAATTCTATAGGTGAGGATAAATTTAAAATATTAAAAGAGTGTTTAAGTGAAAATTGGTTTGCAAAATAAGTATTGTTCAAAACTAACTCTAATATAAAATTCTTTAGGTTATATTTTAGAATACCCAAAAAGCAAGGTGTAATAAAAGACTTAAAAAGTTACTTTATATAATAAAAACACGCTCCGTAAAGTAGATACGGAAAAACTATATCATAAGTAAGAGAGTATGGCTTGTGAAAATAGCTTGTTGTAAAGAAATGCTAAATAAAATTAAAATAAATACTAACGTAAAAGATTTGTCACCTTAATATACTTGCAAGTACTTCTGACCCAAAGTTATATTATTATGCCTTTTATTAAAAAATCCAAGTGATGCAATGAAAAATCTTTGAAATCAGGGGTTTGACCATTGGTTTTAGCTTTTATTATCATTTCAGATAAACCCAAAACATGAACTAAAAATTAACAAATAGATGCGTATATAAATTTAAGGATTGTGAATAATATATTACATAGTTATACTCAGTAATATTAACTAGTATGATTAACACAAATAAAATAAATATTTTGATAATAAAATATCCTAGTTATTACATATAAGATTCAGAAGCAATATTAGTTAATAATAAGTTCGAATATAATAAGTTAGTCTATAAAGGAGAATAAAGGTTATGCTATTAATAAAAAATGGGAAAATAATAACCATGGCTGATAAAAATTATAATAGTGGATCTATTTTAATAAAAGATAAAAAGATTGTAGAAATTGGAGAAAATATTAATATAAATAGTAATGAGGATTGTAAGATAATTGATGCAGAAAATTGTTGGGTTATGCCAGGCATAATAGAAGCTCATTGCCATATTGGAATTCAAGAAGAAAGAAAAGGATTTGAAGGCAATGACTGTAATGAAACAAATGAATCAATTACACCATATCTTAGGGCTTTAGATGGTATTAATGTTATGGATTCAGCTTTTCATAATGCTTTGACTGCTGGTATTACAGGAGTAATGGTAGGACCTGGAAGTTCAAATGTAGTCGGAGGACAGTTTGTTTTTATAAAAACTCATGGTAGAACAATAGATAACATGGCTGTCCTTGAACCAGCAGCAATGAAAATTGCATTTGGAGAAAATATAAAAACAAATTATAATCAAAAAAATATGATGCCATCAACTCGTATGTCAATAGCTGCACTTTTACGTGAGGAATTGTTTGAAGCTCAAAAATATAATCAAAACAAAAAAAATGCTATGAAAAATGGTGATAGTTTTGATGAGGTATTTAGGAGAGAGTGTTGGTTACCTGTAATTAACAGAGAGATTCCTTTAAAAGCACATGTACATAGAGCAGATGATATTTTAACAGCAATCCGTATAGCTAAAGAGTTTAATTTAAGATTAACTTTAGATCATTGTACAGAAGGACATCTAATTTCAGAAGAGATTAAGGAAGCTGGATTTCCGGCAATAGTTGGACCTTCATTAGCAATAAGAAATAAGATAGAGACTCAAAATGCAGATTTTAAAACAGCTGGTATATTACACAAGGCTGGTGTGAAAGTAGCTATTACTACTGATCATCCAGTTACAAGAATACAAGATTTACCTATTTGTGCTGGATTTGCAGCAAGAGAAGGACTAGGAATAGAAGAGGGACTTAAAGCAATTACAATAAATGCGGCAGAAATATGTAATGTATCAGATAAAGTTGGAAGTCTGGAAATAGGAAAAGATGCTGATATTGCAATTTTTGATGGGAATCCAATGGAGGTATTTACAAAAACAATGTATACCATAATTGATGGTGAAATAGTTTATGAAGCAAAAGATATAGATAATTAGCTATTAAAAATAAGAATGGTAGATAGTTTTATATAACAAGCTATCTACTTTTTTATATTAATTATTAATAGTTTTAGATAAATATATTATATAGATTAATAGTATGTATTATAGCAAATAGAAATTATATTAATTTTGAATAAGATTGTAGGTAAGAATTTCGGGAATTTACTTGATGAAGTTAGCTTGGTTAAACTTTGTGGTAGAAAGGATTGGTTTGAATAATTTATTAAGTAGAATAATAATTAAAATTTTCTTATAATTTTTATAATAAAGCGATAACAAAGTCAATTTTATAATGACTTTGCTATCACCTTATCAATTACATAGAACTTGCTTTACTAACTTCTATGTAAGTTTTGTCAATAAAACTATCTATTGTTGTTGTTTCTATTATTTTCGTTATTATTTCTATTATTGTTGTTGTTGCAGTTGTTATTGCAGTTATTGTTGTTGTTATTGTTTCTATTATTGTCGTTGTTGTTTGACTTTATCATGATTATCACCTCCTCGAAAATATTATTGGCAGAAAGGTATCGTAATATACATAATCAATAAAAATAATTTTTTATTAATAATGCTAGAATTAGTTTAATTAATTTGTAGATAATATGGATGTTAATTATCGAATTACATGAAAATGAGGATAGGATTAAGGTAGTTTTACCAGATATAAGGAATTTTCAAAATGTCAAATAGAAATTAAACTATAATATATACTTATCCTAAAAATTGAAATTTTAATGCTATGAAAATAGTGAGGTTGCATACTTTTTATGAAATAAACTATCTATATTTTTTAGTATTTTGCTATATTGAATTGAAGATTTTTAGCATAGGTGAAGGAATCCTACACATAGAATACATTTATCTTTTACCCAAGTGGACTTCATATTGGGCATTTCTATCACTTTAATAGGACATTTTTTTGTATAAAGGCTGCGACAAATACAATTATTTTTTAGATGGAATCTATCTGTTTTTCTCATTTCTTCATATCTTGGGATAATACATATTACATATTTATATTTTTATCTATTTTGTTTGGATTATGGATTGTTTATTATCAAAAAATTTAAAAATGTAACAAAAAATGATATATAGAAATATAATAATATGAAACATATTGTTTATGGAGGTTGAGTATATGGAGTTAAAATGGACTATAGTTATTATTATAATTATACTTGCCTTACTCTTATATAGATGGATAATACAAAGAAAAAAAGTTATTAATAATGTGTTACAAAGAAGTGATGAAGAAAAAATTAAAGATATTAATAATGCACTAGATCTATATGGTTTTGTATATGATAAAACTAATGATATTATATGTTCAAATATGTATCCTTGGCAAAGAGAAGTAGGATATTGTAGGTTTTATGATGAAGCAGCACCTACCTTAAATATGATTATTGATAGCGAGCCTATTTATTTTGAATATGATAATAGAAGATGGCTTATTGAACTTTGGAAAGGTCAGTATGGAATGACTACTGGTGGTGAAATTGGTATATATGTAAGTGAAATGGATGATATTAATATACCAGGTATTTTTTCAGGTCCTTTTTTCGAAGCCGTATCAGATGAAGAACTATTAAATATGGATTTTAAGCTTAAAATAAATGAAGAAGAATTATTTCAAAGACAAGATTATCATTGGTGGCTAACAGGTTTTGATGTAGGTGTATTTTCTAATCCTAATAACTTATCAATGAAAATTAGAATAATTTTTCCAAATTCAATTATGAAAGATGCATTTCTTGGTGGATTAAAAAGAGCAGGTTATAAAGAAGATGAAATTAAAATAACTAAGAATATAATTTATTTTAATTTTGATAAACCTAAATCTGATCAACCATATAATCGTTATAAATTAATAATACCTTTTATCCAATTTATGAATAAAACTTACTGTAAGATATACAATTTAATTACTAAAGATTTTGAACGTACAATAGATAAAATTGACTTTTTACGATTATACTATCCTAATTTGCTTAGATTGATTGCAGGTAAAAATAGAATGAAAAAATTAAAAAAATCTTATAAAGTGATTTCATCTTATATAAGTGGAAATGAGATGAGAAGTAATGAGCATTTATAAACGCTTATCCAAAATCTATGAAAATTCTAAAGTTATTCCTTATGATTATTCTTCAAAATTTGTCATAATGAGTGATTGTCATAGGGGTAGCGGAAATTTAGGAGATAATTTTATAAAAAACCAATATATATTTTTCGCGGCACTTAATGACTACTATAAAAAAGGATTTACTTACATTGAATTAGGTGATGGAGATGAACTTTGGGAAAACAGATCTATGGAACAAATTATGGAAGTACACAGTAGTACATTTGAATTACTATCTAAATTTTATGAGTCAAACAGAATGTATATGATTTATGGTAATCATGATATGCAAAAAAGTTATACAGAATTTTTAGAGTGTCATTATAAAGGATATTATTGTGGAATAAGAAAAGATATTTTTTCATTATTCAATTATATAAGAGCATATGAAGGAATAATTCTAGAAAATGAAGACAATAATCAATATAGAACCTTTCTTGTACATGGTCATCAAGGAGATTTGATTAATGATAGACTATGGAAGCTAGGTAGGTTTTTAGTTCGTTATATCTGGAGACCACTAGAGATATGGGGATTTAATGATCCTACAAGAGCAGCTAAAAATTATAAAAAGAAAAATAGAATAGAACGACAACTGATGGCATGGTCAAAAGAGAATAACATAATGTTAATTGCAGGTCATACTCATAGACCTAGCTTTGCTAACTTAGATGAAGCTATGTACTTTAATTCAGGAAGTTGCATACATCCAACAGCTATTACAGCTATAGAGATTGAATGTGGTTGTATTAGCTTGGTGAAATGGAGTGTTATGACAAGAGAAGATAGTAGTATGTATGTAGGAAAAAAAGTTTTAAAAGGACCAGTAAAATTAGAAGATTACTTTGTAAAAAATTTAAAAGTAGAAAGTTTTTAAGTATTTAAAAGCTGATTCCTGTATTGATAAGGAGTCAGCTTTTTTAGCATTAGTATTACATTAAAAAGGAAAAGTATTATGATATAAGAATGGCAAAATCAAATATAAAAGGTATTAATATTTTAGTTAATGCTTTAGGTAATTCTTTAATGAATGGACAGTATAATCTATATAGATATCCAAATATAAGTTTTTTATACATATTTTTTTAATCTATTTATTTTTTATTATCATATTATAAGCAAATAGTATATATGGAATTTTTAAGGTAAATTATCTTACATAAATAAGAACCATTGTCTAGTATTTACATATAATATAGAGAACAATATTTATATCAGAAAAAGGGGAATCAACAATGGACAGAAATTATTGGCAAGATTATTGGGAAAATTATTACAAGTTTATGGCTGTATATCTTAGAGAGTTACAAAATGCATATCCTGATGCGGATATAAAAAATGAATACGCAGAAGTTGCTAACTTATTTGAACCTCCTATGTCTCTTGAAGATTACGAGGATTATGATGAATATGACGATGATAATGTCTATGCACAAACAGGTAACGATCCAAATTTTACATTACCTGGTGGTGGGCAATCTCCTACTCCTTTTATATCACCTGGTGGTGGTCAATTTACTATAAATAATTGTAGGAGAATGGCAGTAGTTAGAATAGTAATGAGAAGAGGCTTTACTCCTTCTAATTTCTTTATGCTAGTAGATAGAGCTGATAGAAGAAGTATTCAAGGATTTAGGATATCTTGTGAAGGTAGTAGAATTAGATTTGTACCAATGGCTATAGAATATAGAAATATTAATCTTATAGAATGTGCATTTTAGATTAAATCTAATAATAGGGGAAATGATAATTTAATGAGTTATGTTGTGCTCATAGAGAGTATAGGTGACTTAAGTAATAAAATAGAAATAATAGTATAAGTTGATTGTGGGTTTGATTTTGCGAATCGTCTACAATATTGAAATAAAAGAAAAGATATTAGCTACTTAGCTAATATCTTTTTTTAGTATGCAAATATAAAGTATGATATTATAAAATAAAATACAAGTTAGGGAGAATGTATATATGTACAAAGAGAACATTTTAGTAGTAGAAGATGATGTAGATATAAATAACCTAATAACAAAAACACTAGAAAAACAGAACTATAAAGTAACGCAGGCATTTTCAGGTAGTGAAGCGCTGTTACAACTATCTATATCAGAATTTAAATTGATGCTACTAGATTTAATGTTACCAGGTATGAGCGGAGAAGAGATAATCAGTAAAATTAGAGATGAAAAAGAAATACCAATAATAGTAATTTCAGCAAAAACGTCTTTAAAAGATAAAGTAAATGTTTTGAATATAGGAGCGGATGATTATATAACTAAACCTTTTGAATCAGAAGAAATAATAGCTCGAATAAACTCACAGTTAAGAAGATATAGAAAGTATGAAATAAGTACACAATCAAATGAAATATACAAATTTAAAAATCTTATCTTAGAAGAAGAAACAAGAAAAGTAAAGGTCAAAGGAGAAGACATACATTTAACTGGTCATGAGTTTGATATTTTAAGCATTTTAATTAAAAATCCTGATAAGGTATATTCAAGGGAATCATTGTATGAACAAGTATGGAAAAATGGATACTATGGGGAAGATAACTCTGTAAATGTTCATATTAGCAATATTAGAAAAAAAATTAAATCAGTATCACAAGATGAAGATTACATAAAAACAGTATGGGGAATAGGATTTAAATTAAATAATAATTAATAAAAATCTTTATACTTTCTTTAAACTTTCTTGAATATTTATTAAAAAAATTTTTATATCATAGTTATTGTAAGTTAGTTAATAAATGGTACTTAATACTGCTTAAATAAAGAGGGAGAAATATATGAAGGAAGTTATAAAAACGTATAATTTATCTAAGAAATATGGAAATTATGATGCATTGTTAGATGTAAATATTAATGTAAAACAAGGTGATATATATGGTTTAGTAGGTGATAATGGAGCAGGTAAGACTACTTTACTTAGAATATTATCTGGGCAGTCACATGCTAGTAGTGGTAGTTTTGAACTTTTCTCAGTTTCAGATGAGAAAGAATTAAATGAAGTTAGAAAACATACAGGTGTTATTATTGAATCGCCAAGTTTTTATCCTAATCTTACTGTTGAAAAAAATATGGAGTATTATCGTATTCAAAGAGGTATACCAGGAAAAGACAAAGTTATTAAAGCTCTTGAAGATGTTAATTTGAGTCATGCTAAAAAGAAAAAATTTAATCAATTATCTCTTGGTATGAAGCAACGACTAGGATTAGCTCTTGCTATTATGACAGAACCAGAGTTATTAATACTTGATGAACCAATTAATGGCTTAGACCCATCAGGAATTATTGAAATTAGAAATCTACTATTAAAATTAAATAAGGAAAAAAATATTACTATAGTTATATCAAGTCATATACTTTTAGAGCTATCAAATATTGCAACTTGCTATGGATTTTTAAATAAGGGAAGATTAGTCAAAGAAATATCTTCAACTGAACTTAATGAAAAATGTAAAAGCTATTTAGAAATTAAAGTTACTAATGCCAATAAGTTAACTGCACTATTAGAAGAAAAATTAGGTTATAGTGATTATAAGGTTTTACCTAATGATATAATACAGTTATTTGATAGAAATAGAGACCCTCAAAAGATAAGTGAGCTTATAGTTAAAAATGGAATTGGATTAAATTGCATAGAAGAAAAAACTATAAATCTTGAAAATTATTATATGTCATTGATTGGGGGATATTGCAATGCTTAATTATATAAAAAGTGAATTTTACAGAAATATAAATACTAAAGGAAATTATATATTTTTATTTGGAAGTATAGCATTTGTAATATTTATAAATGTAGCCTTAGGTTTATTTGCACAAAGCCAAGTGAATTTTCCGTATGGAAATACAAAATATTCTCTTAGTAGTTTTTATACTTATATGGGATTATTAATACTTATATCTATTTATTTAGTTTCATTAATTTTTGGTCAAGAATTTAAGAACTCTACACTTAAAAATTCTATTGCCTTTGGAATTTCAAGAAGTGAAATATATTTAGGCAAATTTTTAGTAGAAGTAGTAATTTGTACAATAAATTTAATATTAATTAGTAGTGCATATGTTATAGCTGCATACGTAATGCTAGAGGATAGCGGTATAGTATATTTAAAAGATTTTATACATGCAATAGTAGCATGCTTTCCACTGCTATTAGTTAGTATGACTGCTGCTCATTGTTTTTACTTCATATTTGATAATGAGAGTATAGCTGTGACATTTTGGTCAATTTTTATAGTATTTGTGCCACTATTAATATCAATGGCTGGACGTAAAATAGATATACTAGGTAAAATAGCAAGATGGCTACCTTGGAATATAGTTGGAAATGCTACATTTGACAGTAATACTAATCGAATAATCATGGCATGGAATACTACTGATGGTTTTGTAAGATGTTTTATAGTAGGATTTATAGGAGTTGTATTATTTTATACATTAGGATTAATTATGTTTAAGAAAAAAGAAATAAAATAGATAAAAAGGGGCGTGTGGATTATGGAATGAATGTTAGTAATTTTATTAATACCAAGTGTGTATTTTTCTGCACGCTTTTTCTTGCTTTCTAGAAATATTAAAACATCAGTTAAGGACTTTAAATATATTTCTGAAAATATAGATACAAATCGTAAACTTAAGTTAAATCATCCAGATAAGAATTTTGAGAAATTATTATCTGAAATAAATCAGTATTTAGAAGATACACAAGTAAATAAATTAAAGTACATAAAAAGAGAAGAAGAAATTAGAAAAGAAATCGAAAATGTTTCTCATGATTTAAGAACACCTTTAACTTCTATTAGGGGATATTTAGAGTTAATAAATGATGAAACTATTACATCTAAAGAAAAGAAAGATTACCTTTGTATTGTAGAAAAAAGAGCTAAGGTTCTTCAACATTTAATTCAGGATTTTTATGATTTAAGTAGGTTTGAAAATAATGATTATAATTTAAATATGGAAATTATAGATATTAATAAGGAGCTAAGAGAGCATATACTGGTATTTTATAATGATTTTGAAAAGAAAAATATTGAAGTGGATTTAAAGTTAGATGAAAATCCAGTATTAGTAAGGTTAGATGAAAGTGCTATTAAAAGAGTTTTTAATAATTTAATTCAAAATTCTATTAAGTATAGTAAGAGTCATTTTTGTATGTCAATAAACAATAAAGGTAGAGAAGTTATTATTGAGTTTAAAAATGATGTCCAAGATATTAATAAAGATGAGTTAAACTTACTGTTTAATAGATTTTATATGAAGGATAAATCAAGAAGTAGTGATAGTTCTGGTTTAGGTCTTACAATAACCAAGCTTTTAGTTGAATCTATGAATGGTGAAATTGATGTTGATATGGATAAAGAATGGATTATATTTAGAATAAAGTTTTTATCAGAGATATATTAAATATATGAAAAACTAATTACTTAAATAATTTTATCGTGGGTATGATTTTTGAGAATCATCTCCACCATTGAAATCCAAAAAACACATTGAGAATATTATCAATGTGTTTTTTATTTTATAAAGTAGTTAAGCTAGTCTAATATAATATATAATTAAACATAGGCAAATATAATATGATAATATATGGAGAAAAAGTATGTTTACTATAATGATAATAGAGGATAACGAACTAATAAGAAATGAAATTCATAATTTATTAGATTTAAACAGATATAAAACAATAAAGGTAAATGATTTTAATAGTATTACAAAGCAAGTGAAAGAATACAATCCAGATTTAATACTACTAGATATAAATTTACCAGATGAAGATGGCTTTAAAATCTGTACAGAAATAAGAAGTTTTTCAAAAGTTCCTATAATATTTGTAACTAGTAGAAATACAAATATAGATGAACTTATGGGAATAACATTAGGAGCCGATGATTTTATAACAAAGCCTTATAATAAACAAATACTTCTAGCAAGAATAGCATCATTACTAAAAAGAGCATATCCTAACGAAAAAACAATAGATAATATAGAACATAATGGAATAACATTAAATATATTAAAAAGCACAATAGAAAAAAATGATAAATCAGTAGAGCTTACAAAAAATGAATTTAAAATATTACATTACTTACTTATAAACAAAGGTAAGATAGTTTCAAGAGTAGATATATTAGAGTATTTATGGGATAGTGCATTATTTGTAAATGATAATACTCTTACAGTTAACATTACGAGAATAAGAAGTAAGGTAGAGGAGTTAGGGGTAAAAGACTATATAATAACTAAAAGAGGACAAGGTTATATGGTATGAATATAAAAGATTATTTAAACAAAAGGATAGGTATAATTAGCTTAAACATTATATCTTTGATAACATTATCAATATTTTTATTTAGTGTAGGAAACCCTTTTAAAGTTATAAAAATAGTGGCAATAACATGGATTATAGTATTATTAATATATCTTTTGTATGAATATAAGGCTATAAGAAAACATTTTGATGAAATAAATAAATACATTGAAAACACAGATAAAAAATATTTACTAAGTGAAATAATAAAAGAACCTAAGTATATAGAGGCAATGCCATATTACTATGCTTTAAAAAAGGCGAGTAAATCTATGAGAGACGAAATAAACACAATAAAAAAACAAAGAAAAGATTATAAAGAATATATAGAAAAGTGGGTACATGAAGTTAAGACACCTATTTCAGCTATTAAATTAATAGAAGAAAACAATAAAACATCTACGTCAAGACTAGTACTTCAGCAGTTAGAGGAAATAGATACATATGTAGAACAAGCATTATTTTATGCTAGAAGTGAAGATGTAGAAAAGGATTATTTAGTAAAAGAAATATCTTTAGATGAGTGCATTAATAGAGTTATCACTAAAAATAAGCAAGTGCTTATACTTAATAATATAAATATTGAGATAGATGATATTAATAAAAGCGTATATAGCGATAGTAAATGGTTAGAGTTTATAGTAAATCAAATTATAGTAAATGCAATAAAGTATAGGAGAGATAACAATCCTACCATAAAGATATATACTAATGAAATAAAAAATGCAGTTGAATTAATTATTTATGATAATGGTATAGGAATACCTAGTTATGAAATAGATAGAGTATTTGATAAAGGGTTTACAGGTAATAAAGGTCGCCTAAATTATAAATCAACAGGGATAGGATTATATTTGTGTAAAAATTTATGTGATAAGTTGGGGTTATTAATAAAAATAGAATCAAAAGAAGACAAATGTACAAAAGTTAGAATTATTTTTCCAAAAGGAAATTTTTCTAAATTTTAATAATTACCTCTTAACGTTACAATAACGTAACATTAATGAAAGGTTAAATCAAATCAAAACAAGGATAAATCATATAAAATAACCTTGAGGTGATAAATATGGGTGAAATATTAAAAATTGATAGTATAGAAAAATACTATGGAAATAAGGGAAATATATTTAAGGCAATTGATGATATAAGCTTTAATGTGAGGGAAGGTGAGTTTGTAGGGGTTATGGGACCTTCTGGTTCAGGAAAAACGACTTTATTAAACCTAATAGCAACTATTGATGAAGTAAGTTCTGGTCATATCTACTTAAATAATCAGGACTTAACTGAAATAAATAAAAAGAATATAGCTAGATTTAGAAGAGAAAATCTAGGATTTATATTTCAAGATTTTAATTTATTAGATACTTTAACAATATATGAAAATATAGCTTTAGCACTTACAATAAATAAAACTAATAAAAATGAAATAGACGATAAAGTAAAATCTGTAGCAAAAGAATTGGGAATAATAGAAATACTAAATAAGTATCCTTATGAAGTATCAGGTGGTCAAAAACAAAGGACAGCTTGTGCAAGAGCATTGATAACAAATCCAAAGCTAATACTTGCAGATGAACCAACAGGAGCTCTAGATTCTAGGTCGGCTCAAATTCTAATAGAGATGATATCAAGTCTAAACAAGGATTTTAATGCAACAATATTAATGGTAACACATGATTCGTTTACGGCAAGTTACTGTGATAGAATTTTGTTTATTAAAGACGGAAAGATATTTACAGAATTAGTAAAGGGAAATAATACACGAAAACAATTTTTTAATCAAGTATTAGATGTAGTTGCATTGTTAGGCGGTGATGTAAGGGATGTACGTTAAATTAGCCATAAATAATGCAAAAAAATCTATTAAAGATTACTTAATATATTTTATAACTATAACAATGTGTGTAAGTTTGTTTTATGCTTTCACATCTTTATCAAGTTCTAGTTATGAACTTATAACTGAGGATACTTTCAACTTTGAATCTCTAAAAAAGATGTTAAAATACTCAACTTATATAATTACAGCATTATTAGCAATACTTGTTGCATATGTAAGTAAATATATGATTAAAAGAAGACAAAAAGAATTTGCTACTTATATATTATTAGGAGCAGAGCAAAAGAGTATAGCACTTATGTTTTTTGTAGAAATGTTGATAGT
This sequence comes from Romboutsia sp. BSD2780061687b_171204_C1, assembly GCF_015560225.1. Classification (NCBI taxonomy): domain Bacteria; kingdom Bacillati; phylum Bacillota; class Clostridia; order Peptostreptococcales; family Peptostreptococcaceae; genus Romboutsia; species Romboutsia sp. BSD2780061687b_171204_C1. The sequence continues at coordinate 158,527 of NZ_JADMRK010000003.1, forward strand.
TGGAATATTATCCATAGCATGTGGGATATTTATTGGAACACTTTTCTCACAAGTTGTTACAGCTATGGTATATATAAGTGCTAAACAAGAAATAGTATTTTCATTTAAACTTTACTTAGACACAGTTTTTATAACATTTATATTCTTTATAGGAATGTTTTTAGTAGTAGGTATTTATAATATTAGAGTTTTAAATAAGTTAAAGCTTATAGATATGATGAATAATAGTAAAATAAGTGAATTTAAGTTTAAAAAAAGTAAAAAAGTTTATTCAATAGTATTTTTAATATCTTTAATATTATATGGTATATTTATATATTCAATTAAATTTATTATAAATATTAAAAAAGGAATAAATAGCACTAATCATTTAATTAGTGCAAATCAAATGATGTTTGCAGAAGTTATTTCAATAGTTTCATTCATCATAGCGACCTATGCTTTATTTTACTCAATATCATATATTCTTATAAGAATAAAAGAAAAACACAAAAAATTTAGCTATGAAGGTACAAATCTTTTTTTATTAGGAACAATAGTATCTAAAATAAGAACAACTCCAATACTTATGGCTACTATATCATTAACATTCTTAGGTGCTTCAATAAGCTTTATACTTACATTACTAATATCTCAGTGGTCTTTAGGGTATTTAGATTATAGAATTCCTTTTGATATAGAGTTAAGGAGTGAATATTCATATAGATCTGAAAAAGAGTACAGTATAAACAAAATAGAAGATATGCCAAAGTTTAATTATTCAGAGGTTATAGATTATCTAAAAAATTCTGGTTTAGATATTAATGAATATGAAGAATTAGAAAAGTACTTTATAAATAAAAAAGATTTTTACATAAGAGATAATAGAGAAAAGCCTGCCTTAGCTATAAGTTTAAGTGATTTTAATAAACTAAGACGTATGAAGGGTTATGATACAATAAGTTTAAAAAATGATGAATATACTACTCAATGGGATAATACTACTGATCAGCAAGAAATTGACAAGTATATAGAAGAAAATAAAGTTATAAATGTAGAAGGAAAGAATTTAAAAGTTAGTAAAGATGCATATTATAAAGAAACTTTAGGAGAAGGAATATATAATTATCCTACTACAAATATTATTATATTACCTGATGATGCATGTAAAGAGCTTGTAAGTGCAGGAGTAGATTTATTTATTACATCTAATAATGAGCTAAGTTATGAAGAAGCTACTAAATTTGAATTAGAGTATATACCGAAGTGGTTTGAAGAAAATAATCCAGAATTAATGAAAAAATATGATGACTCTTATTATTTTATACACGGAAGAATTAAATCAGCAGAAACTAGTGAAATTGTAAATGCTACTCTAGGAATGAGAATCTTAGGATTATATTTAGGTACAGTTTTACTTATGATAAGTTTGACAGTGCTTGCTCTTCAACAGCTTACAGATTCAATAGAACATAAAGATAGATTTAATGTTTTACGAAAACTGGGGATAGAAGAAAATGAAATTAATAAAATAGTATTAAAGCAAATAAGTGTGTATTTTACTATTCCTGTAATAATAGGTATGGTAGGATTTGTAGTATTTATATATAATTTTTATTTAATATATGAATCCTATATTAGTGCTTATATTGGAGATAGTATGTTTGTATTAAATATGAGTACAGGTATATTTATTATGGTAATTATTTATGTAAGTTACTTTATTGGAACATATTATACTTTTAAGAGGAATATAAGAAATTAAGAAAGGGATAATAAGAAAATTTAAAATATATTATCTATGATAGTTATATCCTTTTTAAATTCACTAAATAAGTATATTAGAATTTTTTACTAAACAATAAATGCTCCAAAGAGTCTAACTCTACGGAGCGTTTATTGTTTAGTAGTGTGAAATAATATAAATTAATAAGTATAATGACAACACATATATATAAAGAGATTTATAAAAGATTTTTAATATAGAACTAATAATAGATAGGAGATTAATTATGGATAGATTAAGAAGAAAAGAATTATTACAACAATACAAAGAAATGAAGCCAGAAATGGGTGTATATATGTTTAAGTCTATAAAAACAAACATAGTTTATTTAGGTTGTGATAAAAATATAGAGGCAACTATAAATGGTGATAGATTTAAATTAAATTCTAATAATCATAGATGTAAAAAGTTGCAAGAAGATTGGAATGAAAATAAAGAAGAGAACTTTGAGATAACAACAGTAGAAGTATTACCTTATGATAAAGATGAAAGTAAGGTAGATTATAGTGAAGATTTAAAAATATTAAGAGAAATGTGTAAAGATAGATTTACAGAATAAAATGTGGAAGAAATATAGAAATAGAATTTAAATCAGTTATAAAAAATTACTTTAGCGGATGAATTTAATAAGCAAGGTGAATTATTAGGTGAAAGATTTTAAGGTAATTGTAGAAACACTAGAAGAGTTAGGATGATCACTGTTAATCTCCTCAAATATTGAAATTTACGAAAACACATTGATAATTTTATCAATGTGTTTTTTATTTAATAATATTGTTTTATAAATGAAAATAAGAAAACTGACAATATAAAAAATAATAACCTAGAAATAATTATCAAAGACAATTTTTAATAAAATAAGGATGCCTTTTTTCTACAACATATTTTATACACATATGTTCTTTGAAAATCATCAAACTTCAAATGATATCGTTACCTCATAGAACAAAACAAAACGAAATAGGAGGTAGTAATGAAATACAAAATAAACACAGAAATAATAAAACTACAAATGTTAAGAAAAGGCTATTCAATAACCAAACTAGCAAAAGATAGCAACCTATCAAAATCAACAGTATCATTTTTGGTGTACTGTATTTAAAATATAGAAAAATAGTGTAGTCTAAAATATTTAGTACAGTAGGTACACTATAGCTAATAAAATTTTATATATTTACTTAGTATGTATAGTTTTATAGTTTAGTAGATTGTTAATGTACTTAGTGTACATGCTTTTTTCACTAATGAAAAATAACTTGATAATAAAGGATATTATAGATTAGTAGTGAAAATAAATTAAAAATGATAAATTAGGAAGTTATTAGAGTATAATTTAAAAGTATAGAATATAAACTTATATTAATTAAGTAAAGAAATTAGAAAGGTTGGAACACAGATGATAAGAACAATTGTAAAAGATATATCATTTTTAAAACAAAAATCAGAACCTGCGACAAAAGAAGATGTAGATGTTATTAATGATTTAATCGATACATTAAGAGCAAATTTAGAACATTGTGTGGGTATGGCAGCCAATATGATAGGAGTAAAAAAACGTATATTGGTATTTACTGTAGGTAATATTATAGTTCCTATGGTGAACCCAGTTATATTAAAAAAAGAAAATCCTTATGAAGCAGAAGAAAGTTGTTTATCTTTAGATGGTTTTAGAAAAACAACAAGATATGAAACTATAGAGGTTGAATATCTAGATATAAATTTCAAGAAGCACAAACAAATATTTACGGGATTTACTGCACAGATTATTCAGCATGAGGTAGATCACTTCGAAGGTATAATAATTTAATAGATAATATTGTAAGCATTATTATATGGATTTTTCTATAACAATTATATAATGATATAACCTTTAAAGTATTTAAATTACCGCATGAATATGTGTGGTAATTTTTTTATTTTATTAATAATAAAAGTATAAGGGTTTTTATTGACATAAGTAGCTATAATAGTTACTATAGTTTTGTACAAAACAAATTTTGTATGGAGGTGTTTCCATGAAAAATAAAAATAAGCTTAAACTAGGCCTTGATATTAGTAAAATTCATCATATAATTTCAAGGAAGATGGATGCTTCTGTAATTAGTGCAATTGATGATAATTTAACTGTATCACAAGCTTATGTAATAGATTTTATTTCTAATGAAGGTAAAGATAAAGAAATATTCCAAAAGGATTTAGAAAAAGCATTTGATTTAAAACGCTCATCTATTAGCTTAATGCTAAATAATATGGAAAAGAGTGATTTAATAGAAAGAGTACCTGTTACAGAGGATGCACGATTAAAGAAAATAATTTTAACTCAAAAATCTATAAAACTTTATGAAAAAATTTCAACTGCAATTGATTCAATTGAGGATAAATTATCAGAAAATATAACTCCAGAAGAAATAAAAGTATTTCAAAGTGTACTTGAAAAAATAAGAAATAGTTTAGAATAACCGTTTGAAATTTCAATAACGGTTATATTTATATAAATATTGTTTTGCACAAAACATAAATAAAAATAGGAGGATGATATATGTCAAAAGTATCTAACTTTACAGAAGGGAAGATATTCTCCCCTTTATTAAAATTTGCAATACCTATACTACTTGCACTATTTTTACAAACCATGTACGGTGCAGTTGATTTACTTATAGTAGGGCAATTTGGTAATGCAGCAGATGTGTCTGCCGTTTCAACAGGTAGTCAAGTAATGATGACTATAACTGTAATAATCACAGGGTTAATTATGGGGCTTACCATATTAATAGGACAAAAACTTGGAGAAGGAAATTCAAAAGAAGCTGGAAATGTTGTAGGAAGTGGTATTTCAATATTTGCTATTATAGCTATAGTTATTACTGTTTTAATTGTTAGCTTTGCTTCACCTATTTCAACTTTTATGCATACTCCAAAAGAAGCTTTTGATAGCACTGTAATGTATATAAAAGTTTGTGCTTCAGGCTCTATTTTTATAGTAGCTTATAATATTATAGGAGGAGTATTTAGAGGATTAGGAGATTCAAAAACTCCACTTATTACAGTAGGGATTGCATGTGTTACAAATATTATAGGAGATTTAATATTCGTTGGAATATTTAAAATGGCTGCTACAGGTGCAGCACTTGCTACTATAATGGCTCAGGCAATTAGTGTTATACTTTCTGTAATAATTATTAAAAAGCGTGGACTTCCTTTTGAATTTTCTAGAAAAAGTATAAAGTTTCATAAAGGTTTAACATCAAAGATAATTAAATACGGTACTCCAATAGCTTTACAAGATGGACTTGTACATTTATCTTTCCTTGTAATTATGATTATAGGTAATTCAATGGGAGTAATTCCATCAGCAGGAATTGGTGTCGCAGAAAAACTTGTTGGATTTATAATGCTTATACCATCATCTTTTTCTCAAGCAGTATCTGCGTTTGTTGCACAAAACTATGGAGCTAAAAAATACCATAGATCAAGAAAAGTTCTTGTTTATGCAATTTCGGCTTCTTTATGTTGTGGAGTTGTAATGTTTTATATTACCTTCTTCCATGGAAATTTACTTGCAGGAATGTTCTCTAAAGATAAAGATGTAGTCTTAGCAGCTTGGGAATACATGAAAGCATACGGAATAGACTGTCTTTTAACTGCAATTATGTTCTGTATGGTAGGGTATTTTAATGGATGTGGAAAAACAACTTTTGTAATGATACAAGGAATAATAGGTGCTTTTGGGGTAAGAATACCAGTATCATATATTATGAGTAAAATATTACCAGTATCGTTATTTAAAGTAGGTCTTGCAACACCAATGTCTACATTTGTACAAATTATATTATGTGTAATTTACTTTATGATTTTATCAAAGAAGTTGTCAAAAGAAGAGACACCTGTAGATATAACTTATCAAGTACAAGAGCAGTAAATCTTTAATTTTAATAATTGAAGTACACGAATACCTATATCCTTTTGGATATAGGTATTTTTTATTATGAATTTTTATATAAGTTTTCAAAAAGTACATAATAATTATTTTTATTTGATTTTAAAATGTTATTGATATTGATTATTAATAATGATAGAATTGTTATAGTAAATTAAATTAGGGGGAAAAGCTAGTGAGTAAAATTAAAAAGTTTATATATGTAACAGTAGGGTTAATATCATTTGTGTTAGGCGCGATAGGCGTTGTACTTCCAATACTTCCGACTACTCCATTTTTATTATTAGCGTCATATTGTTTTGTTAGGGGCTCTGAAAAGTTTGATAGATGGCTTAAGTCAACAAAAATTTACAAAAAACATTTAGAAAGCTTTGTAAATGAAAGAGCTATGACTATGAAACAAAAGATAGGTATATTATTATTCGCAGATATAATGTTAGCATTTCCAATTATAATATTAGATAGTTTACATATTAGGTTATTTTTAATAGCTTTAGCATGTTTTAAATATTATTACTTTATGTTTAAAATAAAAACAATAAAACAAGATGATTTAAAAGTAAATTCTCAATAAAGGTAAAAGTAGAAAGGAAAACATGAATGTTACATAGATTAGGATCAATGTTATTTTTGTTAGCTATAATAACATATTTTTTTAAGTATTTAAAATTTATAAATAATAAACTAATTTTAAAGTTACATATTTTAACTGGAAGTTTAGGATCACTAGCAATGATTGTATATTCAATAACAGATTATATTAAGGATAAGGAAGTTACAATATTGCCAGTAGGTATAGCTAGTTTATTAATAATATTATCTGGGACTAATAAGGTCAGAAAAAAATATAAATGGTTACATTTAATGTCGGTTATAGGATTTGCAGTTGCGCTTGCATATCATATAATCAACTAATATGCAGGAGGGAATATTATGGTAAATAAAAGATTACTTTCGCTTAGTAAAGAGTCTCAAAAATATGTATATTTTACAGTTTTAATGAACTGGATATCAATAATTTGTAATATAGGAATAGTTTTATTTGTTGGAAATATAATAGACAAATTATATAATAATGATTTGAATTTTAATATGGTAGCTTATGTGGCTTATTTAGGTTCATTAATATTGATAAGATTTATATGCAATTATATGTCAGGGATATTTTCTTATAATTCTTCAGCAAAGGTAAGAGCATCAATAAGGGAAAGTATTTATAAGAAATTATTAAAATTAGGTGTAAATTATAATGACACAATATCAACATCATCAACTGTTCAAATAGCAGTAGATGGAGTTGAGGCACTTGAAATTTATTTTGGTAGATACTTACCTAAATTATTTTATAGTTTATTAGCACCACTTACATTATTTGCTGTTATAGCACCTATAAGCTTTAAGGCAGGAATAGTACTTTTAATATGTGTTCCATTGATACCAATATCAATAGCGTCAGTTATGAAATTTGCTAAAAAACTTTTAAGCAAATACTGGGGGATATATACTAATTTAGGAGATTCATTTTTAGAAAATCTTCAAGGTCTTACCACTTTAAAGATATTTGATTTAGATAAAGAAAAAAATGATGAAATGAATAAAGAAGCAGAAACTTTTAGAAATATAACAATGAAGGTTTTATCAATGCAATTAAATTCTATAACAATAATGGACTTAATAGCATTTGGTGGTTCTGCTATAGGTATATTAATAGCTGTTAATGAATTTTCTAAAGGCAATATTACTATAGGATCTACAGTAGTAATAATATTATTATCATCAGAGTTCTTTATTCCGATGAGGCTACTTGGGTCATTTTTCCATGTCGCTATGAATGGATTAGCTGCTGCTGATAAGATATTTGATTTACTTGATGCTAAGGTTGAAGAAGAAAAAGAGTTATCAGATAAGAATAAAGCAAAATTAAAAGATATTTCTATATCAATAAAAAATGTTGATTTTAGTTATGATAAAGAAAGAAAAGTCTTACATAATGTAAATATAGACATAGAAAATAAATCAATGGTTGCTTTAGTCGGAGAAAGTGGTTGTGGAAAAAGTACAATAACTAATTTACTTTTAAAGTTAAATAAGGTCGATAAAGGTGAAATTCTATTAAATGAAGTAAACTTAAATGATATACCATTTAATGAATTAAGAAAAAAAGTAAGCTTTATAAGTCATAGCTCGTATATATTTAACTCTACGATAGAGGCAAATTTAAGAATGGGTAAAGAAGATGCAACTGAAGAAGAACTATATATAGCTTTAAAGACAGCAAATCTTTATGATTTTGTAATGGGACTTGATAAAAAATTACAAACTCCAGTTGGTGAAAATGGATCGTTCTTATCAGGAGGGCAAAAGCAAAGATTAGCTTTAGCTAGAATGATACTAACGAATCCGGAAGTTTATATATTTGATGAAGCAACTTCAAATATTGACGTTGAAAGTGAAGACTCAATACTTGAAACGATATATGCTTTAGCAAAAGAGAAAACTGTAGTAGTTATATCACATAGATTAGCTAACATAAAAAATGCGGATAAGATATATGTGTTAGATAAAGGATATATAGCTGAAAGTGGAAATCATGAGGAATTAATGAACAATAATTCAGCATATGCGAATCTATATACTAATCAAGAAAACTTAGAAAATATATATAAAGAAGATATAGTTAGGGAGGTGGCTATAAGTGAATAATGAAAGAAAAAGATTGTCAGGTAGTAAAATAATGCTTAGACTTATAAAAATACTAAAGCCACTAGTACCTGTAATGATGATAACAATAAGTTTTGGTGTATTAGGATTTTTAGCGGCTATAGCAATAACTACATTTGGAGCAGTTGCTATGGGAGATATTATAGGTCTTGATATGGGTTATACTTTTAAAAATGCAGTAAAAATAATAATAGTATGTGCAGTACTTAGAGGTATATTAAGGTATATAGAACAATACTCAGGTCATTATATAGCATTTAAAATACTTGCTATACTAAGAGACAAGGTATATAAAGCTTTAAGAAAGTTAGCACCAGCTAAGCTTGAAAGTAAAGAAAAAGGAAATTTAATATCAGTTATAACTAGTGATATAGAATTACTTGAAGTATTTTATGCTCATACAATAGCACCAATAGTTATAGCCATAATTACATCATCAATAATAGCATTATTTTTATATAATATAAATCCATACTTTGGGATTATAGGATTAGTTTTTTATGTAATAGTAGGATACATAATACCAGTTTTATCTTCTAAATTAGGAAGTGAAGCAGGACTTGATTATAGAAATGAATTTGGGCAAGCTAATAGTTTTTTACTTGATTCATTAAGAGGTATAAAAGAAATATTATTATTTGGTCAAGGCGATAATAGACTAAACTCAATAAATAAAAATAGTGATAAATTAAATGAAAAAATGAAAGTTATAAAAAGTCATGAAGGTTTAATAAGAGCTTTAACTGATATAACTATAATGATAGCAATACTTATAACTCTTTACGTAGGTGTTGAATTATTTAAAGCTGATATTATAAACTTAGGTCAAGTAATAGTTGCTTTAGTTTTACTTTCTAGTTCTTTTGGACCAACTGTAGCGTTAAGTAACCTATCAAATAACTTAATGCATACATTTGCTTGTGCACAAAGATTATTCGATATATTAGATGAAGTGCCTGCTGTTGAAGAAGTATCTGGAAATTGTGATTTAGAAATGAATAATACTAATATAAATGATTTAGAATTTAAGTATGCAGATAGAGATGAAGTATTACTTAAAGATGTCAATCTTAACATTAAAAAAGGGGATAAGGTTGCAATAATAGGAGAAAGTGGTTGCGGAAAGAGTACACTTTTAAAACTTATGATGAGATTCTGGGATGTAGAGAATGGAAGTATTGAAATAGACAATAAGAATATAAAAACTATTCCAACTAAAGCATTAAGAAAAACTCAATCATTAGTAAGTCAAGAAACATTCTTATTCAATGATACTATTATAAATAACTTAAAAATAGGTAAAAAAGATGCAACTATTGAAGAGGTAATAAGTGCTTGTAAAAAAGCCTCAGTACATGAGTTTATAGAAACTTTACCTAATGGATATGAAACTAATGTTGGAGAAATAGGTTCTAATCTTTCATCAGGTGAAAAGCAAAGATTAGGTATAGCAAGGGCATTTTTACATAATCCACAAGTTTTAATACTTGATGAGCCTACAAGTAATTTAGATACACTTAATGAGGCACAAATATTAAAAAGTATAAAAGAAGAATCAGATGATAAAACAATAATAATGGTATCACATAGAAAATCTAGTACATCAATATGTGACAAGAAGGTTTATGTAAAAAATAATACACTTAAATTCAACTAATATAAAAGGGCTATTTTAGCCCTTTTATATTAGAGATAATTAGGGAGAAAGAGTATGACTAGAATAGAAAAAGAGAAAAATATTATTAATCTTATGATAAATATATATTGCAATAAAAAGCATAGGCATAAAAACGGAAGCTTATGTAATGAATGTAGTGAACTTTTAGAATATGCTAATAAAAGGTTGGATTTTTGTAAATTTGGAGAAGAAAAGAAGTTTTGTAGTAAATGTCCTATACATTGCTATAAAAAGGATATGAGAGCTAAGATTAAAGAAGTCATGAGGTTTTCAGGTCCAAGGCTATTACTTCATGAGCCAATAGAAGTTATAAAACATATTTTTGAGAGATAAGATAAATTAATAATATACTTAGAAACTAAAATAGATTTGTAGATGTATATATCATACTTGATTATTTTTAAGTTTAGTTTAAGGTAGAGTTGCTATTATATCCTAAGAAAAAGAATACAAATAAAAATTCAAATTAAATAGATATAATTTTCGGAGGGTAAATTATGAACAAAAAACTATTAACAACGTTATGTGCACTTTCCTTAACAGTAAGTGTAACAGGATGCTCAGTAAAAACTAATACAACAACATCTACAAATACAAACAAAACTACAGTAACCGATCAAACAATAGATTCAACAAAAAGCGAAGAATTAAAAGAAGTAGATACATATATAGAACTTGGAGATAGCATAAGCATAAACGGAGAAGGTGCTAAGGTAGAAAACAATGTAGTAACAATAACTTCAGCAGGTACTTATAGCATAAGCGGAGAATTAAAGGACGGGCAGATAGTAGTAAGTTCAAGTGAAGAAGATAAAGTTCAAATACAATTAAACAATGCAAATATAACAAGCTCAAATAGTGCACCTATATATGTAAAAAGTGCTAAAAAAGTAGTAATAGGGCTAAGTGAGGGAACTAAAAATACTATAACAGATGGAGAAAATTATGTATTTGAAGATGCTACAACAGATGAACCAAATGCGGCAATTTTTAGTAAAGATGACCTTACTATAATAGGAACAGGTTCATTAGTAGTAAATGCAAACTACAACAATGGTATCACTAGTAAAGATGACTTAAAAATAGAAGGCGGACAAATAACAGTAAATGCAGTATCAGATGGACTAAGAGGTAAAGACTCTATTACAATTTTAGATGGTAAAATAACTATAGATGCAAAGGAAGATGGTATGAAATCTAGTAATACTGAAGATGTAGAAAAAGGATATATACATATTCAAGGTGGGACTTTAAACGTCACGTCAGGACAAGATGGAATACAAGCTGAAACTAATGCAGTAATATCTAATGGAGAAATAAATATAGTCTCAGGTGAAGGAAGTAAAAATAGTAGTAGTAAAAATGAAAACTGGGGTAACTGGGGAGGTAAGCAGCCAGCAGAAATGCAATCACCAGGAGTGCAACCACCAGAGAAGAATAATACAACTACTACAGAAGAAACGGATTCTACTAGTGCAAAAGGGATAAAAGCAACTTCTAACATTACAATATCTGGAGGTGACATAAATATAGATTCATCTGATGACTCTATTCACTCAAATGACACCATAATGATCAATGGAGGTAATATCAAAGCATCTTCTGGAGATGATGGTGTACATGCAGATTCTAAAATAGAAATAAACGATGGAGATATAGATATTACAAAATCATATGAAGGGATAGAGAGTCAGTCTATAGCAATTAACGATGGGAATGTAAATGTAGTATCAAGTGATGATGGAATAAATGCTGGTGGAGGCAATGATGCTTCTTCAACTAGTGGTAGACCAGGAGAAAATAATTTTAATTCATCTAGCAAATGTGAAATAGTTATAAATGGCGGGTATACAGTAGTAGACGCTAGAGGAGATGGTATAGATGCAAATGGCACAATAACAATAACAGGTGGTACAACAATAGTAAACGGTCCTGAAAATAACGGAAATGGTTCTTTAGATTATGATGGAAGTTGTGATATAAGTGGAGGAATATTAATAGCAGCAGGTAGTGCAGGTATGGCACAATCACCTAGCGCCACTTCCTCTCAAAACTCAGTAAACGTAGCTTTATCATCACAACAAGCTAACACAATAATTCATATAGAAGATGAAAAAGGAAATGAAGTAATTACCTTTGCACCATCAAAACAATATCAGTCAGTAATAGTATCATCACCTGAATTAAAAACAGGTTCAACATATACAGTATCTTATGGAGGAACTTCAACTGGAGAAGCTAAAGATGGATTATACACTGGTGGTAAATACTCAGGAGGAACAAAATCTACGAGCTTTACAGTATCAGAAAGTGTAACTAACCTAGGTTCAGCAGGAGGTTCTATGGGAGGTGGAAAAGGTGGCATTAGACCAGATAGAAATGGTAGTATGCAACAACCACCAACACAAAATAGCATGGAAAACAATATTCAAACACAATAACAAATACTAAAAAAGAGGAGCAGTAGCTCCTCTTTTTTAAGTGTTTGTTATTTTATTGAAGAGGAAGCTCTACTATAAAAGTAGTATCTTTTCCTACGTTACTTTTAGCATATATCTTACCTTTATGTTGAGCTACTATAGACTTAGCAATAGATAATCCTAATCCATAACCTCCAGTTTCTCTTACCCTGGAAGTATCAATTCTGTAGAATCTTTCAAAAATTTTCTCTAGATACTCAGGTTCAATACCTTCACCAGTATTTTTAACTATTAGCTTAACTTTATTTTTATCTTTAAATAAATCAACAGTAATTTTACCACTCTTATTACTATGCTTTATAGCATTGTCCATTAATATATTAAATAATTTTTTGATACCCTCAGTATCTCCATTAATAAAGATATCATTTGAGATATTTTCTTCTAATTCAATACCATTTTCATAGATAATAGCATCAAATCCAAGCATCATACTTTGGACTATCTTACTAATATTAATAGATTGGAGTTCAATTTTATTTTCTTCAACATCTAGCTTAGCAAGAGATAACATCTCATTAACTAACTCAGACATTCTGTCACATTGAGAGTTAATGTAGTTAATCCATTTAGACTGATTTTTTACAGCATCATTTGGATTACTTAGTACTAATGAAGTATTGGTCTTTATAATGGTAAGAGGGGTTTTTAACTCATGAGAAGCATCAGCAATAAACTGTTTTTGCTTTTCAAAAGTTTCTTTTATAGGTTTTAGAGCCTTGTTAGTTAAATAAAAACTAATAAATAATAAAGCTATTAAACTTATACAGCCAACTAATAAGAAACTCTTTAAAAGCTGAGTTACTGTATTTTGCAGATAAGTTCTATTTAGTAAAACAATTTTACTGCCCATAGGAGTATCTTCTTTTGTATAAGAATATTTAGTATCACCTATTTCTATTTTGCCAGATCTACTTTTATTGTTTAGTATTTGTACTACAGATTCCTTTAGATTATTGTTGTCAATTTTAGTATTAAAACGAGTAAAAGTATTTAATATATTTTTGTCCTTATCATACTCTGCAATTATATAGTCATAATAAGGTTTAGGTTTATGACCACCCCTTAATAAAACTTCCATTTCACCATTCATTTCATTAACTATATTAGTATAAGTTATGGCAAAAATAGTTCCAAAAATAGCTACAAAAACTGTAGTAAGCAATGTCATATTAATAAGTATAAATTTTTTCTTTAGCTTATCAAACATTTTGCTCCTCCAGTTTGTACCCAACTCTTCTTAAGGTAGTAATTTGAACATTTGACTTTACATAGGCTAATTTTTTTCTAAGGAAGGAAATATACACTTCAATATTATTGTGCTCTACATCAGAATCAAAGCCCCATAGTTTAGTGATTAAATCATCCTTAGTTACTATAGATGTAGGTCTTTCCATAAAATATTTTAGTATATCAAACTCCTTAGAAGTTAGAGTAAGAGAAGTACCATTGACTTCCATATTATAGGTAGAAATATTTAATTTAATATCTCCAAATTCCAATATATTATTATTTACCATAGGACCTTTTCTTCTAGTTATAGCTCTTAGTCTAGCCAATAGTTCTTCAGGAGAAAAAGGCTTAGGTAAATAGTCATCAGCACCATAATCAAGTCCTAAAATTCTATCTTCAACACTACCTTTAGCAGTAAGGAGTATAATAGGAGTTGAAATTCCTTCTTTTCTTAAGTCTTTTAATACATCTAGACCATTCATTTTAGGCAACATTATATCTAAAATAATAACATCATAAACATCTGTTAAACCATAATCAAGTCCATCTTCACCATCAAATACGGCATCAACAGAGTAATTATTTTTTATTAAAATCTGAGTTAAAGCTTCGGAAAGTTGTTTTTCATCTTCTACTAATAATAATTTCATAAAAATATACCTCTTTATATATTGTCTAATAATATATTACCAAATAATTACACATTTATTATCTAAATTTAAAATTATAAAATAAATCCCCTTAAAATTACTTTAAGGGGTTAATATTAACTGTAAGTATTATTTTCAAATCCAGCTAACGTTAAGACTATATTTAAATTTCCATTTCTACATCTTAATTCATCAATGAATTTCTTTTGATTTACATTAGGCTTTAATTGAACTTTGTAATTTAATTCAAACAATGCACCGAAATCTCTAGTCCTGATTCTTTCTATATAAAATGAGTCAGTGTATTTGTTTAATATATCTTCAAAAGCATCTTCATAGTTTAAATCTTCAGGAATAGTAATTTTAAGTTGCATATTTTTATTTTTAGGTGTTGCGAACTTAGTCAATTCAAGGATTGCCATAACTGCACATAATATAGTAGTGAATATTACAGCATATCCAATATATCCCATACCACAAGTAAGACCAACAGCTAAAGTAAAGAATACATAAGCTATATCTTTAGGATCTCCAGGAGCACTTCTAAAACGAATTATTGAAAATGCACCAGCTAAACTAAATGCTCTAGCTATGTTGTTTCCTACTAATAAAATTATTATAGCTATAACCACAGGTAGCATAATAAGAGTAGTAGTAAAACTTGAGCTATAAGTGTTTTTGTTTGTCTTCATATATATAACGCTAATTAAAAGTCCTAAAACAATTGATGATATTATTACAATAAAAGTATTTATCAGAGTAAATGACTCCCCACTTGTTGATGAAATTATTGTTTCTAACATACTTTTTCTCTCCCTTTTATATCTATATTTGAATTGTTTAAGCAGTAATTCATAAATTCACTCCCGTACTTTGAAAAATGAGTGTTGTAAATTTCTAGTTCAGTAAGTATTCTAGTAAACCATAAAGGCATAGCACCTAAAATTTTTACTTCCATTAAATACTTACTTTCGCCTAAAATATCTTGTCCAAAACTTCCAGACTCTAAAGCTAAATCATCTCGTCTAGTAATAATTTGAGAATCAAAAGTTAATCTAAAATCTCTATCATCGTTAGCAAAAAATGCCTTTCTAGAGTAGCTAATATATACTTTTGGATAGACTTTATTTTTTTTTAGATAATACTGTATCTCATTAATAACTTGTTTATTGATATAATCATTAGAAGTAGGTGCTATACCTTGGTTTACAAATTTATAGGCTTCATCTAAAGTAAGAACAACTCTTCTTTTATTAACAATACCGTTGATTTTCTTTTTAAGTTCTAAAAAGACACTATCATCTATACTATTAGGTACAGTATAACTTCTAAGTCTTAGCTTTTCCTTATAATAAGGTTTAGCAATAGAATGTCTAATAACATCGTTGTTATCTGTATCGTAATATATATTGTAGATAGAGTAGTTCTTACCAGACTTACAATGTTCATCTGGATTCATATACTCTAGTAATCTTGGTATTAATGCATCATACTGTTTTTGAGTTAAAATAAACTTCTTTTCATAACGTTTAAATGACTTAATCGCCATCAAAATACATCCTAAAAAATATTTCTATATCTCTGTGATTTTATTGTATAAATTTAACCTTAAATGAATCTTAAAATAAAATTTGCTTTGTTTAAGTAACCCTATTGAAATCCATGAAAAATATATTGATATTACTACTAATGTGTTTTTATATTTTAAAATGATATAATTAATATGCTAATTAGCTAATAAAGAAAAAATATAAAAAGGAAGTACAAGAAATTATATTTAATGATAAGTGGAAGGCAGTAAAACATTTATTTTTAAGCGAAATAAATAATAAGTATAGCTCATCTTCAATAAATAATTTATTTTTATATTGTTATGAGATGATTATGTGTGAAAAGAAATTTGCATCAGTAGAATATATAAATGAGCATTATATGAATGATATAGATTTAAAAAATTTAGCTCAAATTGAAGATTATAATATGAATTATTATACTGAATGGTTTAAAAATAATATGGGTGTATCTCCAATTGAATGTCTCCAAAAGTTAAGAATTGATAAGAAAATATTAGACCAAAATAATTCAAGAAATATTCTAAATAAGTGCTAAAAAGTATCTGTATATGAGATAAGAATATTTTTACTGCATAGTATAATAATTTATAAATCAATAAATATCAATAATTTATTACCATTGAGAAAGGAATTGATATACTATGATAGATATTAAAGTTTCAGAAAAGCTAAAAGAAGTATGTCCAGATATTACATTAGGATGTATACAAGCAAGTGTAAAAGTGGAAAGTAGTAGTGAAAGCATATTAAAAGAAATAGATAAATATTGTGAAGATCTAATTAAAAAAATTTCTTTAGAAGATATAGCAAGTTTACCGAGAATAAAGGATGCTAGAGAATTATATAAAAAATTAGGCAAATCACCTAGTAAATACAGAGTATCTTCAGAATCTTTAATGAGAAGAATTTTACAGAAAAAAGGACTTTATAAAATAAATAACATTGTAGAAATTAATAATTTAATATCTTTAAAATCTGGTTTTTCGGTAGGGAGTTATAATATAAACAATACACAACCTCCAATATGTTTGACTATAGGGAAAGAAGGACAAAAATATAAAGGTATTGGTAAAGATCTTATAAATATTGAAAATCTGCCAGTATTATCGGATGAGATATCTACTTTTGGTAGTCCTACAAGTGATTCAGAAAGAGCAATGATAACTAATGATGTGAGTGAGATAATTATGTGTATTTATTCTTTTAGTGGAAAGCAAGAAATAGAAGAGTATTTAAAATACGCAAAAGAATTATTAGAAAAGTATGCAAGTGCAAAAAACATTTCGATTAAAGTAATTAGCTAATGAATTAAGGTGTTGGTAGAAATACTAACATCTTTTTTAGTATAAAATTAAAAGGGGGAAGTTAAGTTGATTTTGTAAGATTATTTAAAATAATAAAAAGAGTGTAGATAAGCTTGTTTTTACACAAATCTATCTACACTCTCATACTTAGATATTTCTCTCTATATAAATTTACTTATCAGATTTATATTTACATACACCATTTATATAAGTTTCATGTACATTTAAATTATTATCTATAACTATAAAATCTGCATCCATACCTTGGTCTATACAACCACATACATCATTAATATTACAACTTAAAGCAGGTACATATGAAGCCATTTTTATTGCCTCTTCTAAAGTTGCTATATTCCAATCAATTACATTTTTAATAGCATTATTCATTGTTAATACGCTTCCAGCCAAACTTCCGCTACTTAATCTTGCAACTCCATTTTTTACATTAACATCGAACTTCCCAAGAATATACTCACCATCAGGCATAGCACCAGCTCTCATACAATCTGTAATCAAGGCAATATTATCTCTAGATTTAATATCCATCATTATTTTAGCAGCAATAGGGCTTACATGATGTCCATCGCATATTAGCTCTGCATATGTATCTTTTAATGCCATAGCTGCTCCAACCATTCCAGGTTCTCTATGATTTAATGGGCTCATACCGTTATATGTGTGTACAAATATTTTAGCACCTGAATTAACTACTTTCTCGGCTTGTTCAAATGTAGATGAACTATGCCCAAGTGCTATTGATATATTGTTTTTAGTAGCATATTTAGTAAATTCTACTGCACCTTCACGTTCTGGGGCAATTGCTATTTTCTTTATTAAGTTTCCTGATTTCTCTTGCCATTTTTTTAGGATATTAATTTCAGGGTCCTTAAAATATTTTTCATTCTGGGCACCTTTATGTTTTTCAGTAAAAAATGGACCTTCTAAGAAAATTCCTTGTATTTTTGCGCCCTCAACTTTTTTGTAATTATTACTTATATTTTCTATAGATTCACTTAGTGTTTCTATAGAATCAGTCAAAGTTGTTGGTAGAAAAGAAGTTACTCCATATTTTAGTAATCCTTTTGAAATTGTATTAATAGCCTCAAATGTGTTATCCATAACATCTGCATTTAAAAGACCATGTATGTGAGTATCGACTAAACCTGGAGCAATATACTTACCTGAGTAATCTATGATATTGTCATTAACATCTGGTTTTTCTTTTTGAAATTTGCCAAATTTACCATCAATTATACTAAGGTATCCTTTTTCCTCTATACCATATTTCATAAAAAACTTATCTGCATAAATAAAATTTTTCAAAGTTGATCCCCCTAATCATATTATATTTGGTATGTTTCTTATCTCAAATGTCTTATTTTATATACAAATTTATCACTTCTAGCAACGCTTAGAGTAAATTCAATAACTATATTATTATCATTATATGTAGTACGAAGTAACTTTAAGCATGCTGAATCTATTGGTACTTCCAATAGCTCCGCCTCTTTATCAGATACTATACCTGCAGAAAATTCCTCATCAGCCACCTTGATAATTTCTCCATAGTCTTCTCTAAATATTTCATATAAAGGTTTTTGTATAACTTTTTCTTGTGTTAATCCCGCAAACTCTCTCATAGGAAGATATGTTCTTTCAAGCATCATAGGAATATTATCTGCAAGTCTTAGACGCATTATTTTTATTATTTTTTCGCCAGGGTTTATACCTAACTTTTCAGCAAAATATTTTGTACTTTCTACTATCTCAAAGGATAATACTTTTGTACTTGGATTTTTTCCTTGAGCTTTCATATGATCAGTAAAGCTATAACTATCCATTAAATTTTGTGAATTTTGATTAAGTGCAGCTACGAAAGTTCCTTTTCCATGTCTTTTGTATATATACCCCATATGTTCTAAGTCAGCCATGGCCAATCTAACTGTGGTCCTACTTACTCCGTATTCATCACAAATTTTTCTTTCTGATAGCATCCTATCATTAGGCTCCATCTCATTTTCGATTTTATTTCTTAGTATTTCAACTAATTGATCATATATTGGTCTTTTATCATTTCTGTTTATCATAAAAATTTTAATCCTCTCTAAGTGGTTATTACCACATTTTAATTATAAAATGAGCAACTATTTCTGTCAATGAATAAAGTATAGAGATAACTGAGCAAGGAAAATTATTAATTTATGCTAAAACTACATAGTATTGACAAAAATAATAAAATAATTTATATTCAAAGTGGTAGTAACCACATTGAAGGTTATAGATTAGGGGTTTGTATATTAATAAAAGGAGAAGTAATTATGATTACGACAATAACATTCAATCCATCTATAGATAGAATGTATAGAGTAAATAGTATAAATATAGGTGAAGTTCAAAGAGTAATAAGTACAAATGCAACTGCTGGAGGAAAGGGTCTAAACGTAACGAAAGTATGCAAAATTTTAGGAGAAAATCCGCTAGCTATGGGATTTATAGGGGGATTTAATGGAGCATTTATAAAAGATGAACTTAGAAAATTAGGTATAAAAAACAAATTTACAGAAATAAAGCAAGAGACTAGAAATTGTTTAAATATAATTGAAGATAATAAGGTAAGTACAGAGTTCTTAGAAAAAGGTCCAATAATAGGAAATAGTGATTTAGAAAAGTTTGAAAATGATATAAAAGAAGTAATAAAAGATACTAAAATACTAATAGCTTCAGGTAGCTACTGTCAAAATATGCCGCTAGATTATTATGAAAAGATAGGTCATATATGTAGAGAAAATAATATAAAATTTATATTAGATACATCAGGAGAACCATTAAAAATAGCACTAAAATCAAAACCATATTTAATAAAACCTAACACAGATGAAATAAAACAGATATTAAGAACCAATGTAGAATCAAGAGATGAGGTTATATCTGCGGGGAAAAAACTTCTTGAAATGGGAGCACAAAATGTGTGTATATCTCTAGGAAAAGATGGAATGATTTACTTAAATGAATATGGAGTATATGAAGCAAAAGTACCAAAGATAGAAGCTGTGAATACTGTAGGTAGTGGAGATAGTACAATAGCTGGATTTAGTGTAGGTATTTTGAGAGGATATGAAGTAGAAGACTTGCTTAAACTTTCGAATGCTTGTGGTATAAGTAATGCTCTTAACATAGAAACTGGATTTGTAACTTTAGAAGAAGTTAAAAAATATCAAGGCTTAGTTAAAGTAACAAAATTAAGTTAGTAAAATCTGAGATAAATAGGTTCATAATAATTATTTTTAGCATATTTTTATAATTGTAAACTTAATTATAATTAAAGCATAAAGTTTATAAGGAGAGTAATATAAACTTTTTCTTATTGACAAAAAATTCAAATTAATTTATATTTGGATTATTGGTAATTACCACTTGGGAGAGAATAAAATAGTTTAAGTATGATATATATTTTTTTTAAAAATAACTGGTTATAACCTTATTACCAGATTTAAATTTGAAAATATGAAAGGGGAAAGTAATATGTTTAAATTAGAAGAACAAAAGTTACAAGATTTAGGTGCAATAATAACAACAACAGAAATAAAGCAACAACCTGAGTTATGGTTAGAAGCTTATGAAATATATAAGGATAATAAAGAGCAATTAAATAAGTTTATAGAAAATATAGGTAATAAGCATGGACAATTTAGAGTTATATTTACAGGTGCTGGAACTTCAGCTTATGTAGGAAATTCAATACTTCCATATCTTAAAAATAAAAATGATATAAGAAAATGTATAATTGAAGCAATACCTACTACAGATATAGTTTCTAATCCATATGATTACTTAAAAAAGGATGTACCAACATTATTAGTTTCATTTGCAAGAAGTGGAAATAGCCCTGAAAGTTTAGCAGCTCTAAATTTAGGAAGACAAATTGTAGATAATTTTTATCATTTAGCTATAACTTGTGCTCCAGAAGGAAAACTTGCTCAAGTAACTAAAAATGATGAAAATAATTATTTATTATTAATGCCATCAAGATCAAATGATAAAGGTTTTGCTATGACAGGAAGTTTCTCATGCATGATGTTAACTGCAATGTTAATATTTGATAACTTAGAAGAAGATGTAGAGAAATCTTATATAGATGCAATAATAGAAATGGGTAAAAATGTATTAGATAGAAAAGATGAAATACACGAGTTAATAAATAAAGATTTTAATAGAGTAGTATACTTAGGATCTGGAGGTCTAGGAGGATTAACACAAGAAGCACAGTTAAAGTTATTAGAACTTACAGCGGGGAAAATAGCTACAGCATATGATTCTCCTATGGGATTTAGACATGGTCCAAAGTCGTTCATTGATGAAAATACACTTATATTTGTATTTGTATCCAATAATGTATACACAAGAAAATATGATTTAGATGTTTTAGAAGAAATAAATGCAGATAAAATTGCTAAACTTACTTGTGCAATATCAGTAGAAAATGAAAATAATTTCTCAGGTACAACATTTGGATTTGAAAGAGAATACGATAAATTACCAGATGCATACCTTGCATTCCCATATGTATTATTTGCACAAACTATATCACTATTTGCATCAGTAAAATGTAATAATAAACCAGATACACCATCGCCAACAGGGACAGTAAATAGAGTAGTAAAAGGTGTAATAATACACGAATATGAGAAGTAAGAAATTGAAAATTTATAAATATTTAGATTAAAATTAGGGGGTATAAATATGGCATTAGTAACGACAACTGAAATGTTTAAAAAAGCACAAGAGGGAAAATATGCAGTAGGGGCTTTTAATGTAGAGAATATGGAAATGGTAATGGCTGTTATAGAAGCTGCAGAGGAACTAAATTCTCCAGTCATACTACAAACTACTCCATCTACTGTAAAATATGCAGGTCTTGACTATTATTTAGCAAATGCAAAAGTTGCAGCAGAGAGAGCGAAAGTACCTGTAGCAATGCATCTAGATCATGGTTCAAGTTTTGATCTTGCAATGAGGGCTTTAAGAACAGGTTATACATCAATAATGATAGATGGTTCCCATCAAAGTTTTGAAGAAAATATATCATTATCAAAAGCAGTGGTAGAAGCTTGTAATCCATCTCTTATACCAGTAGAAGCTGAACTTGGAAAAGTTGGGGGAAAAGAAGATGATCTAGATGGTGGAGAAGGAAGTGCTCATACAGATCCACAAGAAGCAAAGGAATTTGTTGAAAGAACAGGAGTGTCTTCATTAGCTATAGCCATAGGTACAGCACATGGTTTATACAAAGGAGAACCTAAAATAGATTTAGATAGATTATCAGAAATTAAAAAATTAGTTTCAGTACCATTAGTATTACATGGAGGATCAGGAATACCTGATGAAACTATAAAAGAAACTATAAGAAGAGGTATTGTTAAAGTTAACTATGCAACTGAATTAAGAATTGCATATAGTAACGGTGTAAAAAAAGTTTTAAGTGAAGATCCTGAAGTTATAGATCCAAAGAAATATGGAAAAGCTGGACTTCAATCAGTAAAATCATTTGTAAAAGAAAAAATGGTTGTATGTGGGTCTATAAATAAAGCATAAAAATAAAAATATCCTAGATTTATTTTAGATAAATCTAGGATATTTTTATTTTTGAAAAAGGTATGTCATTTATTTAAATAATGGTATAGTTTTTTCATATAATTGTTGAAAAATATCGGCTTTTATTGGAAAAAGATTGAAGATATAATTAAAATATAATAAAAAATAAACTATAGGTTTTATTGTTGTATCAAACATATATTTTATTATGATATATTAAGATACATAAATTTCGCTATAAATATAGAAAAGATCGACTTTTTAAAGAAAGTGTTTTCAATTCATAACATTATTTAAAAGTATAAAAATAACTGAGGGAGGTGGGTATATGAGAGAGCGTGTTATTCTTGAATGCTTAAGAAACAGTGGTGACTATCTAAGTCTAGATTATTTTGCAGATAAGCTAGGGGTATCTACTAGAACTATTAGAAATGAAATTAAGAATATAGAAAGTGTAGAAGAACGCAATGGTTTTAAATTAGAATACAAGACTAGACTAGGATATATTTTAAATCTTAAAGACCAAGAAAAGTTCGAGAATTACCTAAAAAACTTACCCTCATATTCAATTGAAAATCCAGAACAACGGATAGAATCTATAATAGTAGAACTATTAGTAAATGAAGGTTACAAAACTATAGATCAGCTAAGCAAAAAATTCTTAGTAAGTTCATCTCAAATTAAAAATGATTTAAAAAAAGTAGATAAAAAGCTAAGAGATACAGAATTGAAGTTAGAGCGTAAGGCTCATTATGGAATTAAGATAGAAGGTACTGTTAAATTTATTCAAAAAATATTAGTAGAAAATTATTTTAAAGAAAATAGAAATATAACGGAATATAGAGATAAATTTATAGATGATTTCAAATTAGATGATATTAGAAGCACAATAAAAAATGTACTTAATAAGCATGATTTGGAAGCAAACCTAACGGAACTTGAAGAAATATTAGCTCAAATTGTTACTTTATATATAAGGGTCAATTTGAGAGTATTAGAAAATATTAATGAATTAAAGTTAGATACAGAAGATTTAATAATAAATGATTTACTAGATAAAATTTTTAAAGACAAAAAATATTATCTTACTTATGAGGAAAATGATTACTTAAAGCAACTTATAAAGCTAAGGACTAAAGATAAAAAAGCTACCATAATGAATGCTGACAAAAGTAAACTTCAAGATATAATATACGAATTTTTTAAAGGTATAGATAAAAAATATAATACTAGTTTTTTAGAAGATAAAGAATTCTTTAATTTACTTTATTTACATATCGCGTCTTTAATAGAACGTGTAAAAAGGAATCATAACACAAAAAATCCTTTTTCGGTGAAGATAAGTCAGCAATATCCAACAGTTTTTAATTTAGCTATTCAACTTTCCAAAGTTATAGAAAGTGAATATCAGATAAAGATAAGTCAAGAGGAAATAGGTTTTATAGCCACTCATATAGCTGTACCATTTGAGAAAAGAGAAGAAGCTAGTTTTAATCAAAAATATAAAATAGCAGTAATATGTTCATCAGGAGGGGGAAGTGCATTTCTAATAAAATTAAGATTAAGAGAAATTTTTCCAAATGCTGAAATAAAAAACTTTTCTTTGTTAGATGAAGAAGAAGTAGTATGTTTTGAGCCAGACTTGATTTTTTCAATAACAAATCCACAATTCAAAACAAATGCTCCAGTTATACTTATAAATGAAATTTTAGATGAATTAGATTATCTAAATATTAAAGAAAGTGTACGATTTGCAGACCAGATAGGGAGTTTGTCAAATCCTAAGAAATATATATTAAGTCTGTTTAATAAAAATCATTTTAGATGTATAAAAGAAAAAATTGATTATAAAGATATTCTTGATAATATGTCACAGTGTATAGTTGATGAAGGTGCTTGTTCTCCAAGTTATCCTCAAGATGTATGGGAAAGAGAAAGTTATTTAAGTACCATTTATACAAATGGGGTATCAATACCTCATCCAATTGAAATGACAGGTAATAAAAATATAATATCAGTAGCTTTGGTACACTCTGATATTATTCATGAAAATAGAAAACCAAAAATTATTTTTATGATTTCGCTAATAAAGGGAAATCTAGAGCTTCACAAACAAATATCTAAATACTTAACTAAGATTATGGCAGATAAAGATATAGTAGATATGCTAAATAGATCACAATCTTATGAAGAGTTTATGTATAAATTAAAAATCTACATAGGGGGTTAGATATGAATATAGATTTTTTTAAGAAATTATCAGAAGCAGATGGGATAGCCTCTAATGAAGGAGAAATTAGAGAAGTCTTATTAGAAGAGTTGAAAGATTATAGTGATGAAATAGTATGTGATGGATTAGGGAGTATAATTTTTTCTAAGATAAAAAATGAAAAAGCACCAAATGTAATGATCTGTGCTCATATGGATGAAGTAGGGTTTATGGTAAGAAGTATAGATAAGCTTGGTATGATTCATTTAATAACAATAGGAGGAGTAAAACCTCTTGCACAATTCACACAAAAAGTTAGAATCACTACAAGCGAAGGGAAGAAAATCCCTGCTATCATAAATGGAACATATAATGATGGTAAAGTTGAGAAGGTGTATGCAGATGTTGGAGCATATACAGCAGAAGAAGTATACAATTTAGGTATTCAAGTTGGGGACATGGTAACATACACTACTGATTTTGAAGAATTTACTTTAGAAAATAGATTAGTAGGTAAGGCCTTTGATGATAGAATTGGATGCTTTGTAATGGGAGAGGTCTTAAAAAGACTAGAGAAAAAAGATATAAATTGTAATGTTCATTTTGCAGCTACGAGTAGTGAAGAAGTTGGTATAAGAGGTGCAAAAACAGCAACTCAGTTAATAAATCCTGATGTAGTATTTGTAATAGATGTAGCATGTGCTAAAAATGAATTTTTAAGAGATCATACAAATCAAAAACAAATAGATAAAGGCATAATGCTAATGCATAGAGATAGAACCTTAGTTCCAAATAGAAAAATGATAAATTACATAATAGAAACTGCTGATAAAAACAATATACATCTTCAACATGATATGTTTGAATCAGGTGGAACTGATGGTGGAGAGGCACATCTTATAAATGAAGGTAAACCTTGTGCAGTAACTTGTGTCCCAGTTAGATATGGACATTGTGCATTTTCTATAGTAAGTAATAAAGACTTAGAAGCTATTATAGAGTTGTATACTCAGTTAATTTTAAATTTTGATGAAGAAAGATATAAAAATATAAAGAATTTTATTTAAAAGGAGAATAAAAAAATGTCAACAGAAATGCAAATAATGGAGCTTATATCAACGGCAGGTGACAGTAAAGCAAAAGCTTTCGAAGCTTTAAAAAAGGTTAAGGAAAAGGATTTTGAGGGAGCAAGAGCATTAATAAATGAAGCTCGTAAAATAGATATTGAGGCTCACAGAATACAAACAGAATTAATAACTCAAGATTTAAATGAAGATGTTGAAAGTCCAGCAATGAGTCTTTTAATGGTTCATGCTCAAGACCACTATATGACTTCTCAATTAGCAAAAGATTTAATAGAAGCTTTAATAGAAGTTTTTGATAAGTAGTAGATAAACAAATTAATTATACAAATACTCCTTTAGAAAGGCAAGCTTTCTAAAGGAAAATAAAAAATATAAACTTTAGGAGGAATTGTTATGAAAATATTATTATGCTGTGCAGGTGGATTCTCTACAAATATGTTAATGCAAAATATGAAGAAGGTAGTAAAAGAAAGTGCTAAACTTGATGAAAACGATTTCGAATTTACCGCGATACCAGCAGATTCAATAGAAAGTCAAGTTGATGAGTGGGATATAGTACTTATAGGACCTCAAATATCTCATAAGTTAGACTTCTTAAAAGGGATATTAGATCCAAAAAATAAACCTTATGCAGTAATAGATAAAGATGTTTATGGAAAAATGGATGGAGCTACAGTTATGAAGTTAGCTTTAGTAACTTATAAAAAACATCAATTAGCTCAAGGATAATAAAAATAGTATAGGGAAAAGGGGATTAAATATGTTTGCTAAGTTTGAAGCGTTTATGAATCGAGTATTTATGCCTTTAGCTCACAAGGTTGACAATCAACGTCACCTTGGGGCTATAAAAGCTGGTATGGTTGCTATGACGCCATTCACAATACTGGGGAGTATATTTGCAATACTTCCAGCACTTCCAAATATGCTTGGAAAAAGCAATCCAATAAGTCAATTTATATTAAAAAATGCAGCAGTATTAGATTTACCAGTAAGTCTTTCTATAGGATTAATAGGATTATATGCCTGTATGTGTATTGCCTTTAACTTAGGTAATTATTATAAATTATATATACCAGGTTGTGTTACACTTGCAACTTTCTCATTTTTATTCTTAGTAGCAACTTTTACACCAGATGGTGCATTAGAATTAGGAAACCTAGGTGCTAAAGGTCTATTTACAGGTATGATAGCAGGTCTTGGATCTGTAGAGTTATATAACTTCTGTAAGAAAAAGAATATTACAATAAGAATGCCAGAAGGAGTACCAGATTTTGTATCTAAATCTTTTGAATTAATACCAACTACTATTATAGTTTGTGGTACTTTCATAGCAGCTCGTTTTATTTCATTAGCTGTATTTGGAGAATTACCTCCACAAATACTTACTCAATTCCTATCTCCGTTAGTAGGAAGTATGGATAATCCATGGGCAGTTCTTGCACTTAACTTTGCTATATGTACTATATTCTTCTTTGGTATACACTCATCAGTATTTAAGCCTTTAACAGGACCTATAATGGTTACATTTATAGCTGAAAATATAGCAGCAATGCAAGCAGGAGAAGCAATACCTCACTTCTTTACAGGAGGGGTTTCAAGTGCATTCTTCGGATTTACAGGTTGTGGTATTAGTATAGGATGTGTAGTAGCTTGTATGTTATCTAAAAACCAAACTTATAAGAAGATAGGACGTGTATCATTATTCCCAGCATTATTTGGAATAAATGAACCAATATTATTTGGTGCTCCAATAATATTAAACCCAATAATGTTTATACCACATGTATTTGGTGGAGCTATAATAGGTACATTGCCAATGTTTCTTATGCACTGGGGATGGCTAGCAAAACCAGTATTTGACCCTCCATATGTAGGAGTATTCTTAGAAGGATTCTTAACTAATGGAGATTGGCGTTCTATAGTAGTTAATGCTTTACAATTAGTACTAGCAGTTGCGCTATATTGGCCATTCTTCAAGATAATGGAACGTCAACAAGAAGCTAAGGAACAAGAAGAAGCTAAAAATGCAGCTAAGAATATATTCTCTAAAGAAGACGAAGATTTATTAGGAGATTTAGAATTAGATTTCTAATATTTTATTATGGATAATAGAGTAAAAAAAATAATAGATTTAATTGAAGAAAGAGACGTTGACGCTCTTTTAATTAAAGGAAAAAATAATAAAAGATATATAGGAGCATTAACCGGTAGCGGTGTTTATGTGCTTATCACAAAAGAACAAAAATATCAAATTCTAGATGGTAGATATACTGATGAAGCAGATAAGAAAACATCTGGATTTATAAAAAGGGTTGTATCTCAGGGATCTTATATAGAAAATATAATTGAATTGTTAGAAGAAATGAATATAAAAAATATAGCAATAGAAAGCCAAACTATGAGTATACAAGAGTATATTTTATTAGATAAGGCAGGTTTTAATATTAACTTAATAACTAACGAATTAGGTAAAGTAAGAGCTGTAAAATCTAAAGAGGAAATTGAGCTTATTAAAAAAGCTTGTGAGATTACAGATGAAGTATTTAGTGAGGTCATATCTGAAATAAAAGAAGGTATGACTGAACTAGAAGTTTCAGCCCTACTTCAATATCATGCACTTAAAAAGGGTGCAAGTGGCATGTCATTTGAACCAATAGTAGTATCTGGTGAAAGGGGAGCAATGCCACACGGAAGACCTACAACTAAAAAATTAAAGAAAAATGAAGCTATAACAATAGATTTTGGTGTTGTTTACCAAGGATATCAATCTGATATGACTCGTACAGTATCTATAGGTAAGCCACCTAAAATTATTCAAGAAATATATGATGTAGTTTTAAAAGCACAACTATCGGCAATAGAGTCAATTAAACAAGGTATGAAAGCTAGTGATGTTGATAAAATTGCTAGACAAATTATAGAGAATCATGGATTTGGTGATTATTTTAACCACGGATTAGGTCATGGAATAGGTCTTGGTGATGGGGAAGTGCCAACACTAAACCCAAGAAGTGATGATATTCTAACAGAAGGTATGGTAATGTCCTGCGAGCCAGGTATTTATATTCCAGATGTAGGGGGAGTTAGAATAGAAGATGATATTGTCATAATCGATGGTAAAGGTATTTCACTCAATAAGACATCTAAGGACTTTATAATATTAGGAGAGTAAAGCTATGAAATATAATTTTGACAAAGTGTTAAATCGTAAAGAAGGTAATTGTAGAAAATGGAGCAATAGTGTAATTCAAGAAAAATTCGGATTAGATGAAGATGCAATTCCTATGGATTTAGCTGATATTGATTTTGAGTGTGCTCCAGCTATAAAAGAAGCTATTACAAAAAGAGCATCTGTGGGAGATTATAGTTATACCTTTATAGGAGATGACTTCTATGAAGCCGTGATAAATTGGAACAAAAGAAGATTTGATGTTCATATAGAAAAAGAGTGGATAAAATTAACTTTCGGAACAGTTTCAACTCTTCATTATATAGTTCAAGCGTATACTAAAGAAGGAGAAGGAGTATTAATAAATACACCTGCTTATGATCCTTTTGCAGAAGCTGTAGTAAATAACAATAGAAAGTTATATTGTAGCCCATTAAAGCTAGAAAATAATAGATATTATCTTGACTTTGAAGATATGGAAAATCAAATGAAGTCTGGTGATATAAAAGTATTTATATTCTGCAGTCCACAGAATCCATCAGGCCGTATATGGACAAAAGAAGAACTATATCAAGTGTCAGAATTATGCTTGAAGTATAATGTACTTTTAGTAAGTGATGAAATTCATAGAGACGTAGTATTTAAAGGACATACATTTATATCTTTATGGAATGCTCATCCAGAAATTTATAAAAATAGTATAATATGTGTATCTCCTAACAAAGGATTTAACTTAGGTGGGCTAAAAACATCTTATGTAGTAATAAGAGATGCTAAGGTTAGAGAAACTTTATTGGAAAGACTAAAAAGTAACTCAATAACTTCTCCAAATGTATTTGCTATTCCAGCCATTGTTGCAGCATACAAAGAAAGTGAAGAATGGTTAGATGAGATGAGAGATTATGTAGAAAGTAATTTCGAAATAGTTTATGACTTCTTTGAGAAATATATGCCAAAAGCAAAAGTTATGAAGTCTGACTCTTCTTTCTTAGCATGGATAGACGTAAGAGAAGTATTTAAGGATGAAGAAGAGTCTAAAGAATTCTTTAGAAGTGCAAATTTAACTATGGTAGTTGGAAGTTATTTTGTAAAAGATGGAGAAGGATTTATTCGCCTTAATATAGGATGTCCTAAAGAAACATTAAATGAAGCTCTAAATAGAATAAAAGAAACTTATATAAGTATGTATTGTCAAAAAGCTTAAATCAATTTTAAGGCATAAAAGGTAAGTCCCATATATATTGAATTTTAATCGATATATATGGGATTTATTTTTATTTAGGAGCTATGATGACAAGTCAAATTTTATTTGAGGAAAATGGGAATTAATCTTATCGAATATTTAAATATGAAAAAGATAGCAGGGGCAAAACCACTGTCAATGGATATAGACAAATCAATAAATAGTATTTCTTTATATTTAAGATTTGAAAATTGTGGCTACCTTATAAGGGTATTTAAAAAGTTAGAGGGAATAACGCCAAAAGAATTTAGATATATATAACTAGTCTTATTGAAAAATAGGACTTTTTTTATGGGAAAAATAGCAAAGAACAAAAAATTACATTTTTTAAATAAAAATAGACTAAAATTTTACATAGAAAAACAAGATATTAAGATGTATTTGATAAGAAAAAAAGTTAAAATTATAACAAGGAAAACGAAAACATTAAATTGGGGTAGGATACAAAATTTAATCCCAAAATATTTTATGCTTTTTATAAATAAAAAATAATGTATACAAATTGGAGGAATATAAAATGGGCAGAATGTATGATTATTTAGTACCAAGTGTCAACTTTATGGGACCAGGATGTTTAAAAGTTATTGGCGAAAGGGCTAAAATGTTAGGCGGGAAAAAGGTTTTAATAGTTACAGATAAATTCTTAAGAAACCAAGAAAATGGAGCAGTTGAACAAACTATAAAATATTTAACAGAAGCAGGTCTTGAAGTTGTTATATACGATGGAACTGAACCAAATCCAAAAGATACAAATGTAGCTGATGGTTTAAAAGTTTTCAAAGATAAAAACTGTGATATGATAATTACAGTAGGTGGAGGTTCTTCTCATGACTGTGGTAAAGGTATAGGTATATCTGCAACTCATGAAGGTGATTTATATGAATATGCAGGTATAGAAACTTTAACTAATGCACTACCACCAATATTAGCAGTAAACACAACAGCAGGAACTGGAAGTGAAGTTACTAGACACTGTGTTATAACTAATACAAAGACAAAAGTAAAATATGTTATAGTAAGTTGGAGAAACTTACCATTAGTATCTTTCAATGATCCAGAATTAATGGTTGGAAAACCAGCAGGACTTACTGCAGCTACAGGAATGGACGCTTTAACTCATGCAGTAGAAGCATATGTTTCTAAAGATGCTAACCCTGTAACAGATGCTTCTGCCATACAATCGATAAAATTAATATCTAATAACTTAAGACAAGCAGTTGCTATGGGTGAGAATTTAGAAGCTAGAACAAATATGGCTTATGCATCATTATTAGCTGGTATGGCATTTAATAATGCTAACTTAGGTTATGTTCATGCTATGGCTCACCAATTAGGTGGATTATATGATATGCCACATGGTGTTGCTAATGCAATGTTATTACCTCATGTTTGTAAGTATAATATAATATCTAACCCACAAAAATTCGCTGATATAGCTGAATTTATGGGAGAAAACATAGATGGTTTATCAGTTCATGAAGCAGCTGAAAAAGCGATAGATGCAATGTTTAGATTATCTAAAGATATAGGTATACCAACTTCACTAAAAGAAATGGGAATAAAAGAAGAAGATTTTGAATATATGGCTGAAATGGCCCTTAAAGATGGAAATGCATTTAGTAATCCTAGAAAAGGTAACAAACAAGATATAATAAATATATTTAAAGCAGCATATTAATAAAAACATCTCATAATATTTAAAATACCATATCAAAAAGGGAATGTTAATTAACAATATAAAAGTTGGGACAAGTATTTATTTACGATACTTGTTTCAACTTTTTTATTTTAAAAATTTCGTAAATACTTTATTAGAGATTTTCAAGCATGCTTACTATTATAAACCTATAAAACAAAATGAAATAAAAAGTACTGCACAATTAAACTAGAAAAAGAAAGTAATTTAATAAAATTAA
This sequence comes from Romboutsia sp. BSD2780061687b_171204_C1, assembly GCF_015560225.1. Classification (NCBI taxonomy): domain Bacteria; kingdom Bacillati; phylum Bacillota; class Clostridia; order Peptostreptococcales; family Peptostreptococcaceae; genus Romboutsia; species Romboutsia sp. BSD2780061687b_171204_C1. The sequence continues at coordinate 191,086 of NZ_JADMRK010000003.1, forward strand.
CAATATTAATAATGATTAATAAAAATGAATACTCAATACCTAAAAATATATTTAAAATATTAGAAACTTATATTTTGCTATAAAATATGTATTTTAGCTAAAACTTATTAAACTGTTCATATAATATTTAAAATTAATAAATTGAAAGAATCAACCAAAATGATATAATTATCTTTAAAATGGAGGTAAAAAATATTATGAAGAAAATTATTATAGTAGAAGATGAAGAAAAAATTAGAATGGAGCTAAAAAATTTCTTATTAAAATATAAATATGACGTTGTATGCTTAACAAAATTTGAAAATATTATAGAAGATATTTTAAAGTTGAATGGACATCTAATTTTATTAGATATAAATTTACCTATATATGATGGGTATTATATTTGTAGAGAAATAAGAAAAAAATCTGATATACCTATAATTGTAGTAACGAGTAAAGATACAGAAATGGATGAGCTTATGAGTATGAATTTAGGAGCAGATGATTTTATAACAAAGCCGTATAATACTCAAATTTTATTAGCACGAATAAATTCAATTTTAAAAAGAACATATAAAGAATCTAATACAAACATACTTTTATATAAAGAGTTGGCATTGGATTTATCTAAAGATATTGCTATATTTGAAAATCAAGAAGTAGACTTAACTAAAAATGAATTTAGAATACTAAATTGTTTAATGAAAAATAAGGGGAAGATAGTATCAAGAGGAGATTTAATGGATTATTTATGGGACTTAGATTTATTTATAGATGATAATACTCTAACTGTTAATATAAATAGGCTTAGAAAGAAATTAAGTGAAATTGGATGTAGTGGATATATAGAAACTAAAAGGGGGAGAGGCTATATAATGCCGTAACTATGAATATAAAATATTATTTAAAAGATAGAAGCTTAGGTATATTATTAAATTTTATATTTCTTGCTTTTGTAATTTTTATACTAAAAGCATCTCAAGTTGAAAGAGTAACAATAATTTTTACAACAATGCTTTGGATAGTTTTAAGTAGTATAGAAATTTTTTATGGATATTTTAAAAAGAAAAGTTACTACGATCAAGTAATAAATTCCTTAAATGAATTAGACAAAAAGTATTTACTACCAGTAGTTATAAAAAGACCATCTTTTTGCGAAGGAAAAATTTTATATGATGTACTTAGCATTACAGATAAATCTATGAATGAAGAAGTCAATAAATATAAATTTAATCAAGAAGAATACAGAGAATACCTTGATTTGTGGGTTCATGAAATAAAAACTCCAATAGCAGCTAGTAAGTTAGTTATAGAAAATAATAAAAATGAACATACATTAAGTATTTTAGAAGAAATAGAAAAAGTAGAAGGTTTTATAGAACAAGCTCTTTATTATTCAAAATCTAATGAAATAGAAATAGATTACATAATAAAAGAAACAGATTTAAGAAAGTGTATAAATAACACTATTAAAAGAAATAAAAACTTAATTAGGGAAAAGAAGATTTGTATAGATATACAAGATTTTAGAGAAATAGTTTATTGTGATGCAAAATGGATGGAGTTTATACTAAATCAAATTATAGTAAATTCTATAAAATACATAGGAGATAAAACTATAAATAAAAAGTTAGAAAAAGAACTTCCAAAGATATCTATATACACAAAGCTTAAAGACAATAGCCTAGAATTGTATATAAAAGACAATGGAATTGGAATTGATAAGAAGGATTTAAAAAAAGTTTTTAACAAAGGTTTTACAGGGATTAATGGAAGAAAACTAAAAAAATCAACAGGAATGGGACTTTATATATCAAAACGATTAGCAGAAAAGATGTATTTAGGATTAGATATATACTCTGTTGTTAATAAAGAAACTACTGTAAAAATAACTTTTCCAAAAAGTAATATGATTCAAATATAAAAAATTCGCTTTGCTCATGTTGCCAACGACCTTGAAAAACAGGTCCGTTACTCAAGTTTATATGTTGGAAATTATATTTATCCACAAATCAGGATTAAATATAATTTCCTAAGAAGTAAATAAACTTACATTTTCGTAAGATAGTCGTAAGGTTATCTTATTAATTAAATCCTCTAAAGACTATAAAATAAAGTTATAAATTAAAAAATATGGAGGAGATAAAATGAGTACAGTTCTTAAGGTTAAAAATATAGAAAAATATTATGGGAATAAGAAAAATCTAACAAAAGCTATTAATAATATTTCGTTTGAAGTTGATAAGGGTGAATTTATAGGGATTATGGGACCTAGTGGAAGTGGTAAAACTACACTTTTAAATTGTATAGCAACAATAGATAAGGTAACTACCGGAAACATACAAATTGAAGATAAAGATATAACAACTTTATCAAGAAAAAATATAGAAAAGTTTAGAAGAGAACATTTAGGATTTATATTTCAAGAGTTTAATTTACTAGATACTTTAACTGTATATGAGAATATATCCTTAGCATTATCTATACTAGGAGTAAAGGGATCAGAAATAGATAAAAGAGTAAAAAGTGTATCAAGTAGACTTGGAATATCAGAGATATTAAGTAAATTTCCATACGAAATATCAGGAGGACAAAAGCAAAGAGTAGCTTGTGCAAGAGCTATAATAAATGAGCCGTCTTTGATTCTTGCAGATGAACCAACAGGGTCTCTAGATTCAAAATCAGCAAGAGTTTTACTTGAAAATTTATCTGACCTAAATGAAAGTATGAATTCTACAATAATGATGGTAACTCATGATGCTTTTACAGCTAGTTATTGTAAAAGAATTTTATTTATAAAAGATGGAAAAATCTTTAATGAGTTAGTAAGAGGAAATGATGATAGAAAAGAATTTTTCAAAAGAATTATAGAAGTTGTTACTCTTTTAGGAGGTGACAATAACAATGTTATTTAAGCTTTCCAAAAGAAATGTTCAAAGAAGTATGAAAGATTATAGTATTTACTTTTTTACACTTGTTCTAGGAGTTTGTATATTTTATATATTCAACTCAGTAGAAGCTCAAACAGCTATGATGGATATGACAGAAAATCAAAAAAAGCTAATGGAAGTTACAACTATGATAATTTCAATAGTATCAGTTTTTGTGTCTTTCATATTAGGTTTTTTAATAATATATGCAAATAACTTTATAATTAAAAAAAGAAATAGAGAATTTGGTATATATATGACACTAGGTATTAGTAGAAGTAAAATTGCTTTTATGCTATTTTATGAAACTATAATAGTTGGGGTTATGTCTTTAGCAGTAGGACTATTTGTAGGTGTATTTTTATCTCAAGGACTAGCTTCAGTTACTGCAAAATTATTTTCACTGGATATGAAAAAATATCAATTTATATTTTCAAAGGAAGCTTGTATAAAAACAATAATATATTTTAGTATAATGTTTTTTATAACTATGATTCTAAATTTTGTAGTAGTTTCAAGATATAAACTTATAAATTTAATAAATAGTCAAAGAAAAAATGAAAAGTTAAAAGGCACAAATTTAATATTATCTGTAGCACTATTTATAATATCTATAGTTTGTTTAGGATTTGCATATAAATTAATTTTAGAAAATGCTCTTGTAGACATAACAGATAATAATTTTAAACTATCTATACTTTTAGGCGTTGTAGGAACAGTATTATTTTTTAGATCTTTGGCAGGATTTTTAATAAAATTAGTTCAAAATGATAAAAACTTATATCTAAAAAATCTTAACACTTTCACTTTAAGACAATTAAACAGTAAAATTAATACAAACTATATATCAATGAGTATTATATGTTTAATGTTATTTATATCAATTGGGATGTATTCTTCAGCAATAGGACTAAAAAATGCCATGGAAAAATCAGCAGAGTCTCAAACCCCATATGATGCAACTTTTATAGAAACGTACAATCCTCAAGAAAAAACAAACTATAACAATGAAAAATTAAGTGAAATACTTAAAAAGTTAGATTTAAATGTAAATGATTATTCAAAAGAATATTTAGATTATAATTTTTACAAATCTCCTATAAAGTTTATTAAAATGTTTGAAAATACTTCAGATGATTTTTTATCTAAGCAATTAAAAGTTACGATGGATCATAATATTCCTATTATAAAACTATCAGATTATAATAAGCTAAATAAAATGGCAGGTAAAAAAACAATAAATTTAAAAGATAAAGAAGTACTTTTTGTTACAAATTCATCTACTATGGAGAACCCAATAAAAGATTATATAAAAAATAATAAAAGTATAAAAATAGGAAATGATGAATTTAAAATAAATGAAAACTATCAAAATCAATCTTTAGAAAATGATTTAGCAAAAGATAATTTTATAACATTTGTAGTTGAAGATAAATACGCAGATAAATATGATATAAGTCAAAAGTGTTTAAGTTTTAATTATGTAGGAGATAAAAAAGATACAGAAAATAATCTAACTAAAAATCTTGAAAAAAGTAAAAATAAACAAATTCAATATCAAAAAGACAATGGTTCAATCTTAATATTTATAAGTAAACAAATGGTTTTAGAAATTAATATGTCTAATGCAGCTATGTTTTTATACATTGGTTTATATATAGGGATAATATTCTTAATATCTAGTGCAGCAGTACTTGCACTTAACCAATTATCAGGAGCAACAGAAAGTTTAGGAAGATATGAAATACTTAAAAAACTTGGAGTAAGCTCAAAAATGATAAACAAATCAATTTTTATACAAGTATTTATATATTTCTCACTTCCAATAGCCTTAGCCTTAGTTCATAGTTATTTTGGAATAAAGGTAGCAAATAACGTAATTAAAATATTTGGAGACTATGATACAGTAGGAACTAATGTGGTTGCAGTAGTGAGTATATGTGTAATTTATGCTATATACTTCTTTGGAACATGTAAAGGATATAGGAGAATTGTAAATAAGTAATTAAAGTATGTACTATTGAAAGAACATAGATAGTCAATATTGCATATGATTCTTAATGATTGTATCAACCATTGAATAAAAATAACTCATCCTATAATTGAAAGTTTAAGTTATCGGATGAGTTATTTTCTATATTTAAATTATAGCATATAAATAAATTTAATTATAGACTAGTTGGATAGACTGTATTTTTATATACTATTTTAAGTACAAATGATATACAGAAAATATAAACATCGGGGGTAAAATAATGAACTTATTTATGGCAAAGACAAATATTCATAAATTTGAAAAGGCAAAAGAGTTTATTGAAGAATTTAAAATAGGAGAGAATGACTTTATTTTTGCAAGTAAAGGTATATATGAACGAAATTTTAAAGAGTTAGACATAAAGGCAACGGTAGCTTATAAAGATACATATGGAAATGGTGAGCCTACAGATATAATGATGGATGCTCTATTAAAAGATTTTAATAAAGGTAACTACAAAAGAGTTATAGCCATTGGTGGTGGTTCAGTAATAGATATGGCTAAAATATTAGTTCTAAAAAATGGAAAGTGTACAGCAGATTTATTTGAGAAAAAGATAAAGTTAGAAAAAGTAAGAACATTGATAACAATTCCAACAACTTGTGGATCGGGGTCAGAGGTATCAAATGTTAGTATAACAGAAATAACTAAGTTAAACTCTAAACTTGGACTGGCAATTGATGAGTTATATCCAGATTATGCGGTACTTATTCCAGAGTTACTAGTAAATTTACCATATAAATTCTTTGCAACAAGTGCAATAGATGCGTTAATTCATTCTATAGAATCATTTCTTTCACCAAAGGCTAATGTTTATACAGAGATGTTTAGTAAGCAAGCTATGGAAATAATAATAAAAGGGTTTAAAAGAATTGTTAAAGAAGGGCAAGATGCAAGAGTTTCGATGCTAGATGATTTTCTTATTGCTAGTAATTTAGCTGGAATTGCTTTTGGTAATGCAGGAAATGGAGCAGTGCATGCTTTATCATCTCCTTTAAGTGGAACATATCATGTACCTCATGGTGAAGCTAATTATCAATTTTTCACATCTGTTTTTAAAGTCTATAATAAAAAAAATCCAAGTGGAAAGATAATGGATTTAAATATTATTTTAAGTGGATTACTAGAATGTGAAGTTTGTAATGTATATGATGAAATGGAAAAGTTACTAAGTAATATTATAGAAAAAAAATCTTTAAGAGAGTACGGTATGAAGGAATCTGACATATTACTATTTACTGAAAATGTTATAGCTAACCAACAAAGATTACTTAGTCAGAGTTATACTTCATTATCAAAAGAAAATATTAAATGTATTTATAATGAGTTATTCTAAATGTCTAATGTTAAATTTTACATTTATTTTATTTTTATATAAATATAAATAAGCTTTTATATTTAATAAAGTAAGATGTATTTTTTAATCTGAAAACATAGATGAATATATTTATATTAGATTAATAAAAAATAGGTGCGTTAAAGTAATTAAAAAATTAGTTAATGCACTTTTTTATAGTACAAAAATTATACAAAGTATATATGTACTAAGTATTACTTAAAAGTTAATGATAACATTAAAATAAAATACGTAGGTAGGGGGAAAGAAGTCAATATGATAAGAATGTTAGAGAATAAAGATATAGATAGAATAATGGAAATATGGTTAGAAAGTACTATAAAAGCTCACGATTTTATAGAAAAAAAATATTGGGAAGATAATTATAATACAGTAAAACATGATTATATACCTGTATCAGATGTCTTTGTTTATGAAGATGAAGAAAATATAAAAGGATTTATAGCAATTATAAATAATGAATTTATAGGTGCATTATTTGTTGATAATAATTACCAAGGTTGTGGAATTGGTAGAAAGTTAATTGAACATACAATTAATTTATACGATAACTTAACTTTATCTGTTTATAAAGATAATACAAAATCTGTTGAATTTTATAAAAAGATGAATTTTGAAGTTGTTAGTGAAAGTATTGATGAGGGCACTATGTGTATTGAATATACTATGAAAAATAAAAGTAAAATTCATAGATAAATTAGTTGGTTAGATAAGTAATATAGCTACACTTGATAAATAGATACAGTTGTTAGATTTAGTCTGAAGATTTATATAGAAGAATAATTTAAAATTTAAAAAAATGAAATCGAAGTCATATAAAAAGTAGGGGAATTTAAATAGAAAATTAAATTTATAAATAAAAGGTATTATCAAAATCTTGATAATACCTTTTATTCACTACTTAAGTAGTGAAACACCTTTGTTATAGTATTCATCCATCATATCCTTAGGAACCATACTTCCTCCAGTTGCCCAAGCTATATGAGTTATATTTTCTATCTTATCTTCAAGATTATTAGCTTTTAAATATTTCTTACCTTCTTCAGAAGTAAGTACATTTATTATACCTGGGACACCAGCAAGAGCTGAAGGTTCTAAGAATATATTTTCACTATCAGCCATTTTAGTTAATAATCTGTACATATTTTCATCAGTAACAGAGTAGCATCCACTCATTAATTTTTCTAATGTTTTACCAACAAATCCAGAAGCTCTACCAACAGCTAATCCATCAGCAGCAGTTATATTGTCTATTCCAAAGTCTTGAACAGAAACTTTATCATGCTCACCAGTCATGCATCCTATCATCATACATGGAGAGTGTGTTGGCTCAGCAAAGAAGAAATGTACATTATCTTTGTATAAAAGCTTAAGTCCAAAGGCAACTCCACCAGGACCTCCACCAACACCACATGGTAAGTATACAAATAATGGATGATTATCATCTACTTTTACATTCATATCTTTTAATTGTTTATCTAATCTTTTAGCGGCAACAGAGTATCCTAAGAATAAGTTTTTAGAGTTTTCATCATCTACAAAGTAGCTATTAGCATCTGCTTCAGATTGTTTTCTTCCTTCTTCAACAGCTTTGCTGTAATCAGACTCATACTCTATAACTTCAACGCCTCTGCTTCTTAATAAATCTTTTTTCCATTGTCTAGCATCTGCAGACATATGAACTGTAACTTTAAAACCAAGTTTAGCACTCATTATACCTATACTTAAGCCTAAGTTTCCAGTAGATCCAACTACTACAGAATATTGAGAAAAGAACTTTCTAACTTCATCGCTATCTAATTTAGCATAGTTGTCTTCTAATGATATTATATTGTTTGCTAAAGCTAAATCTTCAGCATGTTTTAATACTTCATATATTCCACCTCTAGCTTTTATAGATCCTGATACTTTAAGGTGACTGTCACATTTTAATAATAGATTTCCAGCAAGTTCTTTACCACAGATTTCTTCTAGCTTAGCTTTCATGTTATCTATTTTAGCTATTGGAGATTCTATTATTCCATTTTCTGATTGAGTTTCAGGAAATACCTTTGCTATGTATGGAGCAAATCTATTTAATCTTGCTTCTGCATCTAGTACATCAGCTTTAGAAAGCGAAACATTTTCCATACCTTTATCAAAATTAGTATGAAGTGGATTTATCCATATTGATTCTTTTAAATCTATTATTTCTTGTAATAAAGGATATTCATCAATCCAAGTTGATATTTCTTTGTTTAAAACTTTTGTATTAGACATAATAATAACCACCTTTATATTTTTATTTTTAATTCTTAAAGATAAATATTTATATAAATTTACCTAAGATAAATGAAGTTTATATTAAAACTATTTGTTAATTCAAATAAGTATTAATTAATTTTATTTCAAATAATTAAATAATACTTAACTAATACTAACATTTTTTATGATTGACGTCAATTGAATTTAATTATTATTATAAAATTTAAATAAAATTTAATTAAATTGATAAGAATAAGTTATATTGATATAATATGTAATGATAATTTCAAATACACAAAAGAGGTAAATTAACATATGAATGAAGTAGATATATCAAGAAATATTACTGAATATAGAAAAAGTAAAAATTTAACCATAAAAGAATTAGCTAACTTAACAGGTGTAACACCTTCTTTACTTAGTCAAATAGAAAAGGGAACATCAAACCCGTCTATAAATACGCTAAAACAAATTTCTAAGGCTTTAGATATACCCCTATTTAATTTTTTTATAAATGATAATCCTACTGAAAATTTAGTAGTTAGAAAAGATAGTCGAAAAAAAATAATGTTTGCTGAGGATGATAGCTTTGCTTATGAATTATTGACTCCAAACTCGCGAGGAACCATAGAGTTTATGCTTATGAAGATACCTAAAAGAGAGTCATCTTCAAAAGAACTTTTTAGTCATAAGGGCGAAGAAGTGGCTTATGTTATGAAAGGCTGTGTAAGTTTACATTTGATGAATACAGTTATTGAGTTAAATTGTGGAGATAGTGTAAAAATACCACCATACTCAAATCATAAGTGGGAAAATAATTCTGATGAGGATTGTGAGGTTATATTTGCAGTAACACCGCCATCATTTTAAAAAATAAAAAATTTAAAATAAATTAGAAAAATAGAAGGATTTGTATAAAAAAGTACCTAAAGCTAAAATAGTTTTAGGTACTTTTTTTATATATTGCCATAATTATTCTGTTTAAATTTATTAAAAAGGTATATTAATTATAATAAGAAATAATTAAAATAGATAAAAATTAAAAATAAACATAGAGGGAAAGGTATGCTATGGAAGAAGCAAAACTTATAAAGATGATAAATAATAATCCATTTGTTATAAAAACTATAAACAATCCGACAGATGAGATTAAGTTATTAGCTATAAAGAAAAATGGGCTTGTATTAGAGTATATAGAAAATCCAACTATAGAGATGCAAGAATTAGCTATAGACAACAATGCTAGAGCAATTAAATATATAGATAAACCAACAGAAGATATGATGATAAAAGCTGTAAGTGATGGATGGACTATTTTAGAGTGCATTAAAAATCCAACTGATAAGGTAATTAAATTAGCTATAGATAAAGCTGGATGGGCTATTAAATATGTTGAAAATCCAAATGAGGAGCTACAATTATTAGCAGTAAGAAAAGATTATGATTCATTAAAATATATAAAAAATCCTTATGAAAGTGTTCAAGAAGAGGCTGTAAAAATAAATTATACTGCATTAAGATATATAGATTCACCTAGCTATAATGCACAGATTTTAGCTATTAAAAGCAATGAATCGGCTATTAGATTTATAAAAAACTTAGATAAAAATAAAATGTTAGAATTTTTAAAGGCAAACATTTTAACTATTAAATATATTTCAAATAAGATATCTAAAGAAGAATTAGAAGAAGTGTTAAAAGAAATGCTATCAAAGGAAGATATTGAAGAAAAATATGTTAGAGATTTTTTAAACTGTAAAACTATAGATAAAAATAATGATAATATATCCATGGATAAGATAATATTCATTCATAAATACGGAAGTAAAAAAGCTAAAAAAATAGCTGTAGATGAAAAACTTAAGATGATATAGGAGAAATAAAAAATGAATTTTATAGAGACATTAAAAAGCGTTGACTTAGTTTTAGCTACTGGGGAAGTACCTCTAGTAGTTGGCGAAAGTGGAATAGGAAAAACTGCATTAGCAAAAAAGCTTGCTAAAGAAAATGAGTGGAGTTTAATTGTTATTGATGGAAACTTACTTAAAGAAGGTGAAATAGGAGGCTTACCAACTGTAGAATCTTATATAATAAGCAATTCTAATGGTCAGGAAGTAGTAAAGAAAACAACAGTATATGCAGTTCATAACAAGCTAAGGGAAATTGATGAAGAAATATCTAAAGGAAGAAATGTTCTTTTATTTATAGATGAAATAAATCGTTGTGAGCATACGGTACAACAAGAGCTTATGAACTTAATATTAAATAGAGAAATAAATGGATATAAGTTACATGATGATGTAAAAATTTTAGCAGCAATGAATCCATCAAGCAAGTATGGTTCAGATTTTGATTATCAAGTTGTAGATATGGATGCAGCTCAAGAAAATAGATTTGTATGGCTAAATATGGAGTCTGATTATAATCAATGGCTAAAATGGGCAATAGGTGAAGGTCTTGAACAAAAGGTTATAGAGTTTATTTCAACCTTCCCAGAATATTTACACAAAATAAATGAAGGAGATGTATCAGCAACTCCAAGAAGTTATGAAAGAGTTTCTAAAAGTTACAAAGTATATAAGGATCAAAAAGATTCAATACCAAAGGCTGTATTTTTAAATGTTATAAAAGGAAATGTAGGTAAAGTTATCGCAGAGGAATTTATAAACTTTATTGAATCAGATTATAGTCCACTTATATCTTATGAAGAGGTTTTTTGTGGAGAAACTTTAAGTGAATCTGTTATAGAAAAAGTAAAAAATGAAAGTCATACAAGACTTTATTTATCAGTAATGAATATTTTAAGGGATTTAGAATCAAATATTAAAAATGAAGATTATGAGGCAAGCTATTATATTAATAGATTTGTACAGTTTTTAAAAGTATACCCTATAGATTTAATGGTAGGAATTATGAAAGAGATTAAAAATAGCTATAAAAAAGTATATGAAAAAGCTATAGAAAATGAAGAATTTGTAGAAGCTTACTTCGAATCTTATAAATTAATAAGGGGATAGCCTATGGAAACTTACTTTGATAAACAAAAAAGAGATCTTTATTATAAAACAGAAAAAATTATAGATACGTATGCTATGTTAAAAGCAAATCACAAGGGTGAAAAATTTGAGATAGATATACCACAAGATTTCAAAAATGAATTTTTCAGTTTAGTAGATAAAGTTAATCTAAGCCTTATGGAAGACAAAGATAATTTCTATGGATATTTTTTATTTCAAACATCAAGAGAAATAAGATTTGATATAAGTAGTCCCACTGCTATAAATTTTAAAGGTGCTAAGTATGTCATATACTTTAATCCAATAATTTTTTTAGACCTTAATATGAGACAAATGGAAAGTACAATTAAACATGAAATTCTTCATGTAATATCTATGCATTTAGTAAGAGCAAGAGAATTAAAAGGAAAATACAGTACATTAGCTATTAATATGGCGATGGATATAGTGGTTAATAAATATTTAAATAATTTACCACCATATGCTGTTACTTTAGAAAATGTAAATGTAAAATATAATTTAAAACTTGAGCCTTATGAGCCTTTTGAATACTATGTAGAAAAAATTCAAACTGAATTAGATTTACAAGAAGTAGATAAAGATGGCGAAGAAGATGATACTCGTCAGTCTGATGATATAGAAACTGAATACAATCCAGAAAAAACTCATGATATTTGGGAAGATTCTAGTAATATAGATGAGGAAACTCTTAAAGAATTTACCCAAAAAGCTATTAATAATTCTCAAAAAGGTAAAATTCCAGAATACTTAGATGGTATGATATCATCACTTAAAAATAGTAAAGGTGAATTGCCTTGGAACTTATATCTTAATAGATTGATGGGAACAGTCGAAAGCAATAAAAAGAAGACTATAACAAGAAGAAATAGAAGACAGCCAAATAGATTAGATTTGAGGGGACAGTTGAGATCTCATAAAGCAGAGATAGCTGTCGCACTTGATATAAGTGGAAGTATTAGTGATGAAGAATTTAAACAAGCTATTAAGGAAGTACTTAATATAGTAAAAAATTATAACCATGAAATTACAATCATAGAATGTGATAATGAAATTAGACGTGTGTATAAAGTCAAATCTGTAAAAGATATAAAAGAAAGGCTTAAAAGAAGAGGATCAACTAAATTTAGCCCAGTTTTTGAATATGCTAATAATAAAAAAATTAATTTATTGGTATACTTTACTGATGGTAAAGGAGAAGACAGGCTACAAGTAATACCTAGAGGATATAAAATTTTATGGGTTATTTCAGGAAGAGGAGACAAACTTTCATTAAGAGAGCCTTATGGAGCAGTTAAAAAACTTAGCAAGGTTAAAATAAAAGATGATACATTAGATATGAGTGATGTTAGAAATGATGGATATTCAATGAATAACCAAGCTCCAATTTTATAAATTTATGTATTAAATTCTGGTTATTCTAATAACATAATAATAAAATTTCAATGAGAAATATAATTTCTAAAGGAGATAATAATATTATGAAAGAAGCAGAAAGATTATTAAATGAATAATTTGCGATTATTTTAAATATTTCTCCTGATGAAGTAACCTCATATATATTAAGTCAAATATCAAAATAAAGTACTTTATACTATACTTTATTTAAAAATATTAAAATTAAAAAATCTCAAAAAGTATCTTAATTTAAGATATTTTTGAGATTTTTACTTTAAAGTAATACAATTATATTAATAATTAAGCTAATTTATTAAAGTTTTTTACCTAAACAAGCCATATAAATTACAAACTCATTTTCTCCATCTAAATCTAACATATTATCAATTATATCCTGATCATATATTCCGATAGCACAAGTCCCGTAATTAAGAGATTCTGATGCTATGTAAAGATTCTGGCAAACATGTCCAATATCTATAAGTATTTTCTTATGAGCAGTTATACTAAATCTATGTTCACTTCTATATGGAATACAACTCCAAGCAAACACAACGGCACTTTTAGATACGAAACCTTGAACAAAAGGTTGGTTTGGAGTTGCTTTATCTATTTCATCATCTATATTGCTTAAAGTCTTTATAAATAAAAGTTTATGTTCTAAAGGTAAATATCTGTAAACTCCACTCTTTAAACCATCAACATTATTTATTATTAAATATGTTTCAAATGGGTGAGTGCAACCAGCAGAAGGTACAGTTCTTAAGGCACTAAATTTATCTTTTACAGTTTGGATTCCTTGAGTAGCCCATAGTAAATACGAAAGTTCAGATAAATTTATTTTTTCATCACTATATTTTCTTATACTTCTTCTATCATTTATACAATCTAGTACGTTAGGTTTAACTAAAATGTCTTTGCTTACAGGAGGTAACTCTATTAAATTAGAATTTGAATCATATTCTTTTTGGAAAGAAGGAGCGGGTATTCCTTTTTGTTTATCCGTTTTTATCTGTTTTAGTATTTCAAAATCAGCTTTGAAAAATTCTCTGTTTTGTGCAATTTTATCCATAGATGTCTCCTTATTAAAATGTATAAATTTTTACACTTATTATACCATATATATAAATATAAGTGGAAAAAGCCTAAATGGTAAAAATTTCATATTAGAAGCTTAATTACAGATAAAAATTAATAAATATTTTTGTGTAGTAATAATTAATATTTGCTTTAATAGAATATATTCAAAAATATATTAAAATTATTTTAAATTAAAAAAAACTATTTTAATTTATAAAAAATTATGTATAATTAATATAGATGACTAAAAATTACATATTAGCAAACCTAGAGAAATCTAGCGACGCAAAGCTAAAGGGGCTAAGGTAAAATTAGACTATGCCAGCCAGTTGCCAAAGAATTGATATTCTTTGTTTTTATAGAGTTATCTTATGATATAATTGTAAGATTGTTTTATAATGTTTACTTTAGATGGCAACTACCCTTTATAAAGGGTAGTTTTTTATTTAATAAAAACAACTATAGCTCTATAGCAAGACTATATTTTGAAATTTGGGGTAAAATATTTAGTTATTGTAAATTCATATAATATAAGAGGGAGAATATTATGAAGAAAAAGATAGCATCAATATTGGCCATATCTGTTATAGCAACAAACAGCACACCTGCTTTAAATGTTTTTGCTAACGAAGTAATAAAGGAAAAAGCATTAGCGATAGAGGAACAAGTTTCTAAAAGTATGACAGTTAGTGATTTTAAAATTAAGAACAATCCTAACTTCGCTAAGTATAATGAACTTTATAGAGTTGAGATACAGTCTATAACAAACAATGGAAGAAGTTACCCAGGAACTAAGATAGAAAATGCTATAGATGGAAAACTTAATACACATTGGGAAACATACACTAGAAATACAAATGAATTTAAAAATGAAGTAATTGTGGAGTTTAAAGATATAGCCGAGATAAATAGATTAGCTTATGCTACAAGACAAGACGGGGCTAAAGGTAAAGGATATCCTACTAGTGCAGAGATATATGTTTCAGAGAGTGAAATAGGTGAAGATTTTAAACTAGCAGGAAAAATAGAAGGAAGTAAAGTTACAGGTGGAATGGTTGAATTTAAATTTGATACTGTAAGAGCAAAGAGAGTTAAATTCAAATTCGTAGAAGCACATGACGAGTGGGCAAGTGCCGCAGAGTTTTGGTTCTATAAAGAGGATAGAATTCTAGATAAGATGGAAAGATTATTTACTAATGCAAACATGAATGAAGTAAGTAAAGAGTTTGCAACTCCTGAAGCATTAAACACTTTAGAGAAAGAAACTGAAGGACATCCATTCCGCGATAGCTTTAAAGAATATATAGATAATGCAAGACTTGTTCTAGAGAACAAAGAGGTTAACTTTATTGAAACTAAAGTATCTAAGTTATTAGGGTATGGAACTGAAAACCAAAAAGCTTATGATGACAAGTTTATGTTAGGTAAAGACCACATCGTTAATACACAAGTAAATGGTGGAACTTACTCTACAACAAAAATAGAATATATGTATGATGGTGACCCTAATACACATTGGGAAACAAACAGAAGCAATGGTAATGGTTTCACTAATGAAGTGGTATTCACTTTTGATGAAATAGAACAACTTGATAGAATAGCATTATTACCTAGAAGCGGAAATCAAAAAGGATTTCCTACTAAGTATGAAATATATGCTTCAGAAACTTCTCAAGGGGATACATTCAAATTAGTTTCTAGCGGTACTGCAGAAGTTACTAAAGACTTCATGCAATTTAAATTTAACCCAACAAACTTTAAGAGACTGAAGTTTGTATTTAAAGAGTGCCATGAAAATAGACCATTCATATCAGAAGCTAGGTTCTATAAAGAAGATGCTTTATCAGAGAAAATGGATAAACTATTTACAGACAGTAATAAGAATACAGTAAACCCTGATTTTGGGACTTTAGAGAAACTTACTGCTTTAGAGAATGAAGCGAAGGCACATCCTTTATACAGTAAGTTCAAAGAAGATTTAGATGATGCTAAACTTGTATTAGAAGGTAACGAGGTAACTTATGCAGATGCTAAAGTTTCGAAGTTTAAAGCTTTTGGAACTCCAGAGTTAGCAGAGTATGATAAGACTTATAAGATAGATAATAGTCATATAAAGAATATAACTACTAACGGTAGACATTGGTCAAATCAAACTATAGATAAAGCTATAGATGGTGATCCTAACACTAATTGGCATTCTGATGCTAGAAATAGCGAAACTCATACAAACGAAGTTATAATGACTTTAGACCAAATAAGAACTTTAGATAGAATAGTATATTATTCTCCGAGAGATAGAGGTTTCGCAGAGAAGTTCGATATCTATACTTCTAAGACTAGTGAAGGAGACACATTTACTAAAGTAACTAGTGGTAGTGCTTCAAGAACTGGAGACTCTATATCTATAAAGTTTAATCCAACTCAAGCTAGAAGAGTTAAGTTTGTTTATAAGCAAGGATATGAAGGTTGGGCTTTAGCCTCTGAGTTCGGATTATATAAACAAGACCAAACTCTAGATAAAATACAAAGGTTATTCACTGATGATACTATGTCTAAAGTAAGTGAAGAGTTTG
Organism: Romboutsia sp. BSD2780061687b_171204_C1; assembly: GCF_015560225.1. Classification (NCBI taxonomy): domain Bacteria; kingdom Bacillati; phylum Bacillota; class Clostridia; order Peptostreptococcales; family Peptostreptococcaceae; genus Romboutsia; species Romboutsia sp. BSD2780061687b_171204_C1. Next base: position 207,720 of record NZ_JADMRK010000003.1, read on the forward strand.
ATACAGTTGATAAATTAAAAGCTTTAGAGAACGAATGTAGTACACACCCATTCTTTGAAGACTTTAAAGAGGACTTATACAATGCAAGAGTTCTAATAGAACAAGGCAAGGTAGAGAGTTCTGTTGCTACAAGTAAGAAGTTTAATCATCTGGATAATGCGGAGTATGTAAAACAATTTAGAATACCTTACGAGAATATAAAGAGTATAAGTAATAATGCAGGGCAATATCTACAACAGCATATAAATAACGCGGTTGATGGTAATGTAGACACTTACTGGGAGACTAATAGAGGAAACGATAAAGAATGGTCTAATGAAGTAACTATAGAATTCAAACAACCTATAACTGTAGGCAGAATAGCTTATGGTGCTAGACAGTCAGATAGAAAAGGATTTTTAGAGGAATTCGAGATATATGGTTCTAACGCTACTAAAGGTGATAACTTCCAATTAGTGGCTACAGGTAGAGCAGACAGTACTTCTGGTTTAGTTGAAGCTAAATTCAAACCTACAACATTTAAGAGAATGAAATTAAAGTGGGTTAAAAGTAACCAAAACTGGGCTACACTAAACGAAATAATGTTCTTTAAGAGAGATATAGTTTCAGATAAAGTTAATAACTTATTTACAAATGAATTAAAGAATGAGTTAAACCCAGAATTCAATTCATTAGAAGCTATTGAAGCTTTAGAGAAAGAAGTTAAAACACATCCATTAAAAGTAGAACTTATGGAAAGTATAGATATGGCTAAAGATTTAATTAAATCTCCTGATAAGAATAAAGGTCATGTTTATGAATTAGAAAGCAGAGGAGACGCTATAAAGGAAAGTCAAAAGAGAAAGGTATGGAATTTCAGAGATTGGCAACCTACAGGTTTAGCAGTTAAGTCAGGTGAAAAGATAACTGTGTATGTTGATACAGAACCAGGCGACCCAGTACCTAACTTAGTATTTAAACAAATGGATAGTAGACATAACGGTTTAGCAGATATAAGATTAACTAGAGGTAAGAACGAAATTACAATACCTGAGGTCGAAGTAAATGATATAAGACCAGGGACTGCTAAAGCAGGAGTATTATATGCTTCAAATCCTTATACTCCAGAGCAACAAGCAAGAAAGCCTAAGATAAGAATAATAGGTGGTGTAAGTTATCCTCAATTCGTAAAAGGTGTAGATAATGATGAACAGGTAATAAATGAGTTACGTGAATATACTGAGAAGTTAAAGAAAGATCCTAAACTACCTGATGTATTCGAAGTATTAGGAGATAAAGCTTTAGTAAACGTTAGAGCAACGTATGCTTTAGATTGGTATACAGAAAATAATAAAGTACCTAGTTATACAGCAGATAGATCTGACGAAGTAATAAAGGAAGCAATGAAGTTCTGGGGATTTGATGGTTCTAAAGATATACATTCGGACTTCAACTTTAGATATGTAACTATGCTTAAGAACTTAAGTGGTGGAGTATTCATGAATGCAGGAAACGGTATAACTGGATACAACCAAGGGCAACAAGGTGGAGCTCTAAACGTTGACACTGGCTGGGGATTCATGCATGAATTAGGACACAACCTTGATACAAATAATAGAGCAATGCCTGAGATAACTAATAATATTTTACCTCTTCATTTCCAAATGATTAAAGGTGAAGCTAGTAAGATATCTCAACAAAACTTATGGGAGAGTAAAATATTCCCTAAAGTAAGTAAAGAAGATTATTCTAACAATGAGTGGTACCCTGCAAGTGACACTAGTTCATTAACTCATATGGCACCATTATGGCAATTACAACTATATGATAATACATTCTGGCCTCGTTTTGAGCAACAATTTAGAGAGAGAAACATAGGTGGCGGTGACTGGAATAACAAGCATGAAGCTTGGGCAGTTGTTGCATCAGATGTTCTTCAATTAGACTTAAAAGAACATTTTGCTAGACATGGTTTCTACGTTAATGAAGAGACTGCTAAGCATATGGCTCAGTACAAAAAGCCAGATAAGAAGTTATGGTATATAAATGATAATAAGTATCTGAACAAAGGTGAAGGTTTCAATAACGAGGTAGATTGTAAAGTTAAAGTTAAGACACAAGAGACTTCTGTTAAATTAGATATATCAATAGATAAAACTAATGCTAATAGTCTTCTTGGATATGAGATAATTAGGGATGGTAAAGTGATAGGATTTACTACTAAAGATACTTTCATTGACACTAACATAAATCCAGGTACTAATCACGAGTATAAAGTAGTTGCTTACGATACTCAATTAAATCCTTCTGAAGGTGTAGGCGTTAAGGCACATCAACCTATATTAGAAACAGTCGGAGGGTTGACATTAGCTTTAGGTGAAAATTTCAATGCTTTAGATTATGTTAAGGCAACTGATTACAATGGTAATAAATTGAAAGACATTAAGGTCACAAGTGATGTGGATACTACTAAGAAGGGTAACTACACAGTAACTTATGAGGTAACTGATAATGATGCAATTTCTAAAGAAACAATGAACGTTAATGTTGTTAGTAAATATGATTACTTATCAGATAGTGAGTGGAAGAGTGAACATACCGATTGGGGTAAACCATCACGTAATAACTCTATAAAGGGAAGAACTTTAGGAGAGATTAAAGACTACGATAAGGGAATAAGATTACATGCTAACGGAAATGTTGTTTATGATTTAGGTGAGCATAACTATGATAACTTTGAGGTTAAAGTTGGAGTAGACATGAACTTAGAAGCTCAAAATAATTCAAGTATAACTTTCAAGATTGTAGGCGATGGAAAGACTTTAGCAACAACTAAAGTATTAAAGCATGAGGATAATATGCAGTATATAAATGTTCCTGTAAAAGGAGTTAAAGAACTTAGATTAGAAGTTAACAATGGTGGAAACGGAAATACTTCAGACCACGGTATATTTGTAGAACCTAAATTAACAACTAATAATGCTAAACCTGAGTTAACTATACCTAAGTCTCAAACTGTTAAAGTTGGTCAAACTTTAGAAGACATAGTTGGAACTTACAAAGCTACAGATGCCGAAGACGGTGACATAACTGGTAATGTAGTCGTGACTGGACAAGACAAAGTTAACTTTAATAGAGTTGGTAACTATACTATAACTTATAGTGTAACAGATAAAGACGGCAATAAGGTAGAGAAGAGTAGAGTTATAAATGTAATAAACATGGAAGACTTTAAATACTTGAGTGACTTTGATTGGAAGTCTGCAAATTCAGGCTGGCAAAGTGTTAGGAAAGACAACGCAGTAAGTGGAAATAAGTTAAAACTTACTGGAGAAGATGGTCAAGAGGTTGTATATGATAAAGGAATTGGGACTCATGCAAACTCTACAATAGTATATGATTTAACAGATAAAAATGTAGACTTATTTAGTGCATTTGTAGGAGTAGACCGTGCTATGTATGGTTCAGTAGGTAGTGTACAATTTGAAGTGTATGTAGATGGTGAAAAAGTTTATGATAGTGGTTTAATGAATTCTAGAGATTCACAAAAGTTTGTGGATGTAGACTTAGCAGGAGCTAAAGAACTTAAACTAATAGCTAAAGATGGTGGAAACGGAATAGGTTCTGATCATGCTACTTGGGGAGATGCTAAGTTACATTATGTTAATACTGAAAGAGTTTATACTGAAGAATTAACTACTGCATTAGAAGAAGCTAAGAAGTTGGATAAGGATAATTATACAGACAAAAGTTATCAAGTTTTAGCAGACAGTATAGCTAAAGCTGAAGCATTATTAACAGAAGAGAAACCAAATCAAGAATCTATAGACGCTATGACAAAAGAACTTCAAGATAATGTAAAAGGTTTAATAGAAATAAATCTACAGGAAGTTGTTAATATTCCAGATAAATATTTAGTTAAATCTATACAAAATCAATTGGGAAAAACCGGAAATATAACTTTAGGTGATATGCGTAGTTTAACTACTTTAAGGTTATCTGGTGTTGTCGATTTAACAGGTATAGAGCATGCTAGAAACTTAGAGACTCTAGAAATGAGCTATAATGAAGTTAAAGATTTAAGACCATTAGCAAATCTAAAAAAACTTAAAACATTAGATGCAAAAGAGCAAATTATTGCAGTAGGAGAATTAACTCCATCTAATGGTAAAGTTGTAGTTGACTCTAAAGCATATAACAGAGAAGGAAAAAATGTAGCTAAAACTGTTAAACTTGTAGATAAAGATGGTAATACAGTAATAGAACAAGATGCTAAAGATGAGTCTGTTATAAGTATAGAAGGTTTACCTAAAGGTTTATATGGTGTTCATGTATTATTTGAAGACGAAGATTTTGATGGCATAATGATATATCTATTCAATATAAATTAAAAAAGTATTCAAAATATTACTTTTTTAACTATAGAAAAATCACTGCTTATTTTTAATAGGCAGTGATTTTTTATATTTTATTAAACATATTGATTTATCTAAGCTAGTAATTGTTTTTAAAAGACCATTTGAATATAGAAAAAGATACAATGTAAACAATACTATATTTATAACGCGACCTAAGAGTTTTGGTAGACACGTATAAGTAAAATTAATAACTAAATTTTAAAAGATCAAAAAATAATAAAACAAAAAGGAGCATATTCAATAAATATTTCAAAATATAAACTTTAAAAAGATGCAGATAATTTATTTTTATCAGAACTTTATAATGCACTCTATGGTGGTGAAAAGGTAGTTGTATTTGATAATTGTCATCAAATTGCTCTAGATTTGCTTACTTTAAATACTACTGATGAAATACTAGCAAATGGGAAGTATTTAAATTTCTATAACCGAAAAAAATGAAGAAATTATTAGAAATTTATTTTCAAATAGTTTTATGAAAAAGGCACACCACATTAATGGTTTTGTTTTAAATATATAGGTGAATGATTAAATAAATAATTAATATCAGAGTGCTATAAAATATTTAAATTAAAAATTAATGACAAAAATTGATGAATTTCTAGAAAACGGTTGCTAAGAAAATAAAAAGTGTGTTAGTATACTAGTATAAAGAGGAAGGGCTTGGATAGATAAAAAAATAACAAAGGAAATTATATGGATAATGACTAAGTCCAAATCAGATATTTCAGATTATATACTAAATTGCGCTTAGCAATCATCAATAATTAAGAAAACGATATTTTAAATTTGGGTGAAGTTGGTATACTAGTATAAAACAAAGTGAAAAATTTGAAATATCATAAGGAAAAAAGAATCATAATATGTTCTAAGGAGTGGGGAAATGGAAATATCAACAGAGAAAGTTCTAAAGCAGGATGTAGTAAAACCTTTTGGTATGCAAGACAAGATAGGATATATGTTAGGGGATTTAGGAAATGACTTATTCTTCCAATTTGTAAGTGGATATTTAATGCTTTTCTATACAGATGTGTTAGGAATAACTGCGGGGGCAGTAGGAACTATGTTAGTAATTGCTAGAATATGGGATGCAATAAATGATCCAATGATGGGGACTTTTATAGATAGAAGAAAAGTTGGCAAAAATGGTAAATTTAGACCGTACTTATTATACGCCGCGTTGCCTGTAACGATTATGGGATTTTTAACATTTACAGCTATACCTGGTATACCAGATAACTTAAAGTTAGTATATGCATATATAACTTACATAGGTTTTGGTATGTGTTATACAGCTATAAACATACCTTACGGGTCATTGGCATCAGTAATGACAACAGACCCAGTGGAAAGAACATCTTTATCTACATTTAGATCAGTAGGTGCACTAATTGCAAATTTAGCAATAATGATTATAGTACCTAAATTAGTATTTAGTGATGGTGTAGCCACAGCAGGTGGGTTTATGAAAGCTTCGGCTGTCTTTGTAGTATTTTCTAATTTATGTTATTTTGGGGCATTTAAATTAACAACAGAGCGTGTTAAGCATAAAGTTCAAGAAACAAAAGAAAAGTCAAGTTTTATAAAAACAGTTAAAACTTTACTAAGTAATAGAGCTTTAATAGGGTTAATGTTAGCTTCATTTGGTATGTTAGCATCTATGATGGCAGTTAATGCTTTAACACCATACTTATATAAAGATTATTTTAAAGCACCAGAACTAATATCTCTTGGTGGTGTAATTGGAATGATTTCATCATTTTTAATATTACCATTCTTATCACCACTTGTTAATAAGTTTGGAAAGAAGGAGCTTTCAGTAGGAACTATGTTAATTGCTGTAGCAGCAAACTTAGCATTATTCTTAATGCCTATAAAAAGTCCATATGTGTATATGGCTATAAACTTTATAGCATCTATAGGAACTGGGTTCTTCAATGTATTAATTTGGGCATTAGTAGGTGATGCAATAGATTATCAAGAATATATAACTGGTAAGAGAGAAGAAGGTATTGTTTATGCATCTTACTCTTTAGTTAGAAAGCTAGGTCAAGCTATAGCTGGTGGAATAGGTGGATTTGCGCTTACTTTCATTGGATACAAAGCAGGGGTAGCAACACAAACACCAGAAGTTGCTCAAGGGATAAAATACATAATAACAATACTACCTTTCGTATCAGCTTTAATTTCAACTATAGCTATGACATTTGTGTATAACTTATCAAAAACTAAATTAGCAGAAATGACAAAGGAGTTAGAACTTAGAAGGGGATAAATATAGGAAATTACTATAAAATTATAAGAAAATTAAGCAAAACAGATATAAATACTTAATTAGCCCTTGTATGTACAAGGGCTTATAGTTTATAGGCTAAATTATATTAGGTATTAGAATTTTATCAATTTATTTTTTATTAACTTTAAAAAGCAAAATTTTTGTAGAAATGAATTGAAAAACGATTGCCTTTAATTATTGCGTATGTTAGTATACTAGTATAAAGGAAAGAGCTATATAATTGCTTACTAATGGAGGATATTATGGCGAATATATTTGATAAGTATGAAAAGACACAAGAATTTTTAATATGTATTGACTCTGATGGATGTGCAATGAATACTATGGAAATAAAGCATAGAAGATGTTTTGCACCAGAGATGATAAAAACATGGAACTTATATGAAAAAGAAGATTATATATTAAACCTTTGGTATGACATAAATCTTTATACAAAAACTAGGGGTATAAATAGATTTAAAGGTTTAGCTGAAACCTTTAAAATCATAAGCAACGAAGGTATAGAAATAGATGACCTTGATAGCCTTGTAAATTGGGTTGAGACTACAAATGAATTATCAAACAAATCCTTAGAAAGAGAAATAGAAAAGACTAATAGTAAGGCCTTAAAAATGGCATATGAATGGTCTTTAAATGTAAACAAATCTATAGAACAATTACCAAAGGGTGATGAACCATTTGAAAATGTAAAAGAAGGATTAGAAACATTATCTAAGTTAGTAGATGTTGCAGTAGTATCATCAGCAAATGGAGAAGCTTTAGATGATGAGTGGAATAGACATAATTTTGTTAGGCATCTTAAAGCACTACTAGGGCAAGAAGCTGGAACAAAACAATATTGTATATCTGAGCTTAAGAAAAAAGGATATGATGAGAAGAAAATATTAATGGTAGGAGATGCACCAGGAGATTTACAAGCTGCTAAAAATAATAATGTAAATTTCTATCCTATATTAGTAAATAAGGAAGGTTATTCTTGGAAAAGATTAGTAAATGAAGTAGTTCCTAAATTAATGAATGGTACATTTGATGAAGCTTATCAAAATCAACTAATAAAGGAATTTAATGATTCATTAAAATAATAAAAATATTTGTAATAAAAAACATCCATAATAAATACAATAGGGGGAATAATTATATGTTAAATTTAAAATCAAAACCTTATAATCTTGATGAACAATCTATACAATGGGTAAAAGACACAATTGCAAATATGACGATAGAAGAAAAAATAGGTCAACTATTTGTAAATATGGGTGCAAGCCGTGATGAACAATACTTAAAAGGTGTTTTAAATAATTATCATATAGGGGCAGTTAGATACAATCCAGGTAAAGCTGAAGATGTATATGATCAAAATAAAATATTACAAGAAAATAGTAAAATACCACTATTAATAGCTGCAAATACTGAAAATGGTGGTAATGGAGCATGTACAGATGGGACATATGTAGGAAGCCAAGTTAAGATAGGAGCAACAAATGACCCTAAATATGCTTATGAAATGGGGCGTGTTTCTGGTGTGGAAGCAGCAGCAATAGGATGTAACTGGAGCTTTGCACCAGTAGTTGATATAAATAGAAACTGGAGAAATCCAATAATATCTTCTCGTTGTTATTCATCTAGTGCAGAGCAAGTATTAGAATTTTCTTTAGAGTACATGAGAGGAATAATGGAAAGTGGTATTATGCCTGCGGCGAAGCATTTCCCTGGAGATGGAATTGATGAACGTGATCAACATTTATCATTTGCTCCAAACTGGCTTTCAGTAGACGAATGGGATGCTACATTTGGAAAGGTATACGGAGGATTAATAGATGCAGGTCTTCCATCAATAATGGCAGGACATATAGCTTTACCTGAATATGTACGTTACTTTAATCCAGAAGCAACTATTGAAGAATTAACTATGCCAGCCACATTAAGTAAATATATATTAACAGATTTATTACGTAAAAAAATGGGATTCAATGGAGTAATAGTAACAGATGCAAGCCATATGGTAGCTATGACATCGGCAATGAAGCGTAGTGAAATGTTACCAACAGCTATAGCGGCAGGTAGTGATTTATTCCTATTCTTCAATGATCCAGATGAGGACTTCAAGTGGATGATGGATGGTTATAAGAATGGAATAATAACTGATGAGCGTCTTGAAGAAGCATTAACTCGTATATTAGGATTAAAAGCTGCTTTAGGATTACATAAAAAAGCTAAAACAGAAATACTACAACTAAAAGAAGAAGCTATGGCTAAAATAGGATTAGAAGAAAATAAAATACCTGCTTTAGAAATAGCAGATAAAGCTATAACATTAGTTAAGAATAAAGAAGATATATTCCCTATATCTCCAGAAAATCAAAAACGCGTATTACTTGTAGAGCCTAAAGGTCATGACGGTGGATTTGGAAAACTAATGGCTATGATGGGTGGAAAAGGTAAAAATGCAATCGAGTTAATGAAAGAGTTATTAGAAGCAGAAGGATTTGTAGTTGAAATATATGAATCTCCAATGGAAAAAGCAATGAAGTTACCACCAGAAGAGATGATGAAATCAATGATGGATATTTACTCAGGAAAGCGTCCTATATCTGAGTTAACTAGCAAATATGATTTAATAATAAACATAGCAGATATTGGACCAGGAACAGACCAACGTATACAATGGCCAATGAGCAAAGGTACTCCTGATATACCATTTTATGTAAATGAAATACCAACAATATTTGTGTCAGTACAATGTCCATTCCATTTAGCTGATGTACCTCAAGTAAAAACTTATATAAACACTTATGATAATAAAGAATACACTATAAAAGCATTAGTTGAAAAGATGTTAGGTAGATCAGAATTTGTCGGTGTAAGCTCAGTAGATGCGTACTGTGGATTATTAGATACACAATATTAATTTATAAATATAAATAATCAAATACTAATAGTTGTAGTTAAATATTGTATTTAACTACAACTATTTTTAATATATTACAAAACTTTTTTTAAATGACTAATGGATATAGTTAAATGATGTAAAATAATTAATATAAAAAGAAAAACATAATATAAACTCTACGATTAGTTTATTGAAAGATTTTCTCTAATAGTTTAAATTATTAACAAGAGGTGAAACTGATGGATTGTAAGAAAGTTGGCAAATTAATATATGAACTAAGAAAAGAAAAAAACATGACACAAAAACAAGTTGCCGAATTAATGAATATAAGTGATAAAACAATAAGTAAATGGGAGCGAGGATTAGGTTGCCCTGACATTTCTTTACTTTTAAAATTATCAGATATATTTGGTGTAAGTATAGAAGGGATTCTATCAGGAGAAATAAATTTAAATGAATTAGAGGGAGGAAATATGAAAAATATAAGATTTTATATATGTGATAAATGTGGAAATTTAATAACAACAACAGGTGAAGCATCTATATCTTGTTGTGGTAAGAAAATAGAACCATCAATTGCAAAAAAAGCAGAAGATGGACATAGACTTAATGTAGAAAATATAGAAAATGAGTTATTTATTACATCAGAACATGAAATGAAGAAGGAACATTATATTTCTTTTGTAGCACATGTAAAAGGAGATAGAGTTCAGATTGTAAAACAATATCCAGAGTGGAATATGCAGTTTAGGTTAAATCAAAATGGACGTGGTAAATTATATTTTTATTGTAAAGAACACGGACTATTTTATCAAATAGTATAGAGAAAAAATTAGTTACCAAAAAACAAATATATTTATATAGAGATATTAATTTTAAAGATAAAACCTACTATCGATTTATTGATGGTAGGTTTTTTTATAAGAAAATAATAGTAGAAAAATACTATATAAATTTTAATTATTTACATATGTTAGATTTTTGTTCTTTAATATAAAAGTTTATCTTATTATTGACAATTTTAAGAGAAGAATTAAAATTTTTTATCTCATCTTCGATATATTTTTTATGTTTTAAAAGTATATCTTCACGTTGGCATATGGTATCTGGACCTTCTATACATAAATTAACATATTCTTTAATTTTAGAAATAGGCATATGAGTATTTCTTAAACAGCATATTAGATTAAGCCACTCCAAATCTGTATCTTTAAATATTCTATTGCCTTGTTCATTACGTTCAATAAAAGGGAGTAACCCTTCTTTTTCATAGTATCGAAGTGTATGAGGTGACAAGTTATATTTTTGTGCTACTTCTTTAATAGTATATGACATATATAGCCTCCTAAAATATATGATAATATATTATACCTCTATAGTTAATTGTAAGCAAAATCAAAATAGATAAACTAAAAAATACTTATTGACTTAGAGTTTACTCTAAGGGGTATACTTATTAAAACAACGAAAATTACTTTAAAGACTAGCATCTAGGAGGAATTAATATGATATTAAATGTTTTAAATAAAATTGATGAACCAAAAGATTTAAAAGGACTTTGTAGTAATGACTTAAAAGTATTAGCTGACGAAATAAGGGAAATTTTAATAAAAAAAGTAAGTACAACAGGTGGCCACTTTGGTCCTAATTTAGGGATGGTTGAAGCAACTATAGCACTACACTATGTGTTTAATTCACCTATAGATAAGATAGTTTATGATGTTTCTCATCAATCATATACACATAAAATTTTGACGGGAAGAAAAAATGCATTTATAAATCCTGATAAATACAACAGTGTTACAGGATATACTTCACCTCAAGAAAGTGAACATGACTTCTTTACAATCGGACATACATCAACTTCAGTTAGTTTAGCATGTGGATTAGCAAAGGCTCGTGATTTAAAAGGTGGTAATGAAAATATTATAGCAGTTATAGGTGATGGTTCTTTAAGTGGTGGGCAAGCTTACGAAGGATTAAATAATGCAGCAGCATCAGGAAAAAATATAATAATAGTAGTTAATGATAATGATATGTCTATAGCTGAAAACCACGGAGGTCTTTATCAAAACTTAGCTTTACTTCGTAACACTAATGGAAAATCAGAAAATAACTTCTTTAAAGCATTAGGATTTGATTATCATTATATTAAGGATGGAAATAATATTGAGTCTTTAATTAAAACATTCTCAAAAGTTAAAGACACAAATCATCCAGTGGTAGTTCATATGCATACTATCAAAGGAAAGGGATATAAAGATTCAGAGGAAAATAAAGAAGCTTTCCATTGGGTAATGCCATTTGATTTGGAAACAAAAGAACCAAGATTTAAAAGTACAGGTGAATCTTATTCAGAGGTTGCAGGCGAATTTTTATCACAAAAGGCAAGAAAAGATAGTAGTATCGTAGCAATAACAGCTGCAACTCCTGGGCCAGTTGGTTTAGGTTCATTTAGACATGAATTTAAAGATCAATTTATAGATGTTGGAATAGCTGAGGAACATGCAATAGCACTTGCATCAGGTATAGCATCACAAGGTGGTAAACCCGTTGCATCTTTTGTTAGTTCATTTATACAAAGAACTTATGACCAATTATCTCAAGATCTTGCTATAAATAATAATCCTGCACTTATCATGGTTTATTGGGGAGGAATAACAGATAGTGATGTAACACATCTTGGATTATTTGATATACCGCTTATATCTAATATACCAAACATAGTATATCTTGCACCAACTAATAAAGAAGAATATATTGCAATGATGGAGTGGGGAATAGAGCAAGATAGACATCCAGTTGCAATACGTGTTCCTAATATGGAGGTAGTGTCAACAGGTGTTAAGGTAGAACCTAATTTTGATAACTTAAACACTTATGAAAAAGTTAAAGAAGGAAGTGAAGTAGCAATTATTGGACTTGGCTCATTCTACCATTTAGGAAATAGGGTACAAGAGATGCTAAAAGAATCAACAGGAATAAATGCTACATTAATAAATCCTAGATTCATAAGTGGAATAGATGAAAAATTATTAACTGAGCTATTGGATAACCATAGATTAGTAGTAACATTAGAAGATGGAATACTTGACGGTGGATTTGGTGAAAAGATATCGAGATTCTATGGGGATAAAGATATGAAAGTATTAAACTTTGGAGCATCAAAAGAATTTACAGATAGTGTATCATTAAAAGAATTATATGAGCGTTATCACCTAACTGAAGAGTTAATAATTTCAGATATAAAGGATGCTCTTAAATAAGATTAAAATTTGATTATAGATAGATTATAATCAACCTAATTATTGCGAATATTAAGAGGTAAGAATAGGAGTAGCTTTCACTATTAAGAGCCATATTGATGAATTTATCAATATGGTTTTTATTTATGTAAAAATAATTTATGTATAAATAAGGTACTGTATAACAAAGAACCACCTTAATTTAAATAAGGGTTTATATCAATTTGATATGAAGTTTAATGATAGATTTAACTTCTATTGTATAGTGTATATTTAAATTGATTAAAATTATTTTAAGAATATATTCTATTTTCTTAAAGATTATTGACAAATAAAAAAAATGAGATATACTTATAGATATTAATACCCCCTGGGGGTATAATGAAAATAGTATTCAAGCGGCTGAAATAAAAAATAGGGCTTATAAATATATAAAGTCTATAAAAAATATGAAAGGAGATTTAACATGAATAATATAGTAAAAAGAAGTTACAAAGTAACAGGAATGACATGTTCAGCCTGTGGTAAAGCTGCAGAAAGAGCTGTCAAAAAAATAGATGGCGTAGTCAGCCAAAGTGTAAATATGGCTACAGAAAAAATTAACATAGAATATGATAAAAATAAGGTTAGCTTTGAGGAATTGCAAAATGCAGTAAAAAAGGCAGGTTACAATTTATTAGAAGATGTTAGTTATAGCAAAATAGATTTTAAAATAGGTGGTATGACTTGCGCTTCTTGTGCAAAAGCAATAGAGAGAGCAGTCAATAAATTGGATGGAATACAAAGTATTAATGTAAATGTAGCTACCGAAAAAGCAACTATAAGTTATGATTCATCTAAGCTAAAATTAACCGCAATAAGAAATACTATTGAAAAAGCAGGATATAAAGTATTAGAAAAAAGTACAACTAGTAAATCAAACAATGTAGATGAAGATAAATTAAGAAAAGAAAAAGAAATGAAAACACTATTTATAAAGTTTTTAGTGGCAGTAGGATTTTCAATACCGCTATTTTATATAGCGATGGGACCTATGGTACCAAGTCCAATTGGACCGTGGCCAGTTCCAGATATTATAAACCCAATGACAAATTCTCTAAACTATGCTTTAATCCAAATAGTACTAGTAATACCAGTAATGATAGCTGGAAATAAATTCTACACTAATGGATTTAAAGCACTTATAAATAAAAGTCCAAATATGGATTCACTAGTAGCAATAGGAACATTAGCAGCATTTTTATATAGTTTATATACAACAGTCCAAATGGCTACTACAAATATGGTAGCAGGACATGAACATCACCAATTATATTATGAAAGTGCAGGTATAATAATAGCACTAATATTACTTGGTAAATATTTAGAATCGAGATCAAAAGGAAAAACAAGTGAAGCTATAAAAAAACTTATGGGTCTTCAACCTAAAACAGCAATAGTTATAAAAAGTGGAAAAGAAATAGAAATTCCAATAGAAGAAGTAGAAGTTGGAGATGTAATAATAGTTAAACCAGGAAGTAAGATACCAGTAGATGGTATAGTAATAGAAGGACATACTTCTGTAGATGAATCTATGCTTACAGGTGAAAGTATACCTGTAGAGAAAAGTGTAGGAGATAAAGTTACAGGAGCAAGTATAAATAAAAACGGTAGTATAAAGTTTAAAGCAGAAAAAGTTGGAGCAGATATAGCTTTATCTCAAATTATAAAATTAGTTGAAGATGCACAAGGTAAAAAAGCACCAATAGCAAAATTAGCAGATACTGTATCAGGATATTTTGTACCAACAGTTATAACAATAGCTGTAGTAACGGCATTACTTTGGTTTACAGTTGGAGGAAAAGGTGTAGAATTTGCACTTACAATATTTATATCAGTACTTGTAATAGCTTGCCCATGTGCACTAGGACTTGCAACACCTACAGCGATTATGGTAGGTACAGGCAAAGGTGCAGAAAATGGTATATTAATCAAAGGTGGAGAAGCATTAGAGTTAGCACACAAGATAGATACTATAATATTTGATAAAACAGGAACAATAACAGAAGGTAAACCTCAAGTTACAGATATAGTAGTAACTAACAATATTGATAAAGATTATTTATTAAAAATAGCAGCAAGTGCTGAAAAAGGTTCAGAACATCCATTAGGAGAAGCAATAGTAAGATTTGGTGAACAAAAAAATATTGGATTTATGAAAGTAGATAAATTCAAAGCTATACCAGGTCATGGTATAGAGGTAACTATAGATAATAAAAATGTATTACTTGGAAATAAAAAGCTTATGGATGATAGAAAAATAAGCTTAGGAAATTTAAGTAATAAATCAGATGAATTAGCAATGCAAGGTAAAACACCTATGTATATAGCTTTAGAAAATGAATTAGGTGGAATAATAGCAGTAGCCGATGTAGTTAAAGAAAGTAGTAAAAGAGCAATAGATAAACTTCACAGCATGGGAATAAAAGTTGCTATGGTAACAGGAGATAATAAAAAAACTGCTGATGCAATAGCAAAAGAAGTTGGAATAGATATAGTACTTGCAGAAGTTTTACCACAAGATAAATCAAATGAAGTTAAAAAACTTCAACAGCAAGGTAAATTCGTTGCAATGGTGGGAGATGGAATAAATGACGCTCCAGCGTTAGCACAAGCAGATATAGGTATAGCAATAGGTAGTGGAACAGATGTAGCCATGGAATTTGCTGATATAGTTTTAATGAGAAGTGACTTAATGGATGTTCCAACAGCTATAAAATTAAGCAAAGAAACTATAAAAAATATAAAACAAAATCTATTCTGGGCATTTGCATACAACACAGTAGGAATACCAGTAGCAGCAGGTGTATTATATATGTTTGGTGGACCATTATTAAATCCAATGCTTGCAGCAGCGGCTATGAGTTTAAGCTCAGTATCTGTAATAACTAATGCACTTAGACTTAAAGGATTCAAAGCATATAAATAATATTCTAGTTAATATAAGTTGATTAGACAGATATAAAGTATGAACATTAAATTAACTTATGAAATACAAAATATTCTTTTACAAAATGAATTTACGTAAATATCCATAAAAGATGATTCCATAAATTTAAAGGTCAATGAAAAAACTATAACTTTTATAATCATAAGGATAAAATGTATTTTTAATATAGTAAAAGATTAATAAATACCAAAGTGGTAAGATTATATCAAAATAAAATCATATATGGATTTTCAAGAGCTAGGGTAAAATCTAGCTCATTTTTATGTATAAATTTTTAAAAAATATTTTATAGGGAAAACTTATTCAAGTATTATTTCTATATTCAAGTACTTAATTATAGAAAATATCTATTTAACGTGGGAAAATTCCAATGTTATAATAATAACCAGAAAAAATAGGAGGGATATTATGAATAATATTGAACAAAAAGCAAAAGAAATAAGAAAAATAGGCGAAGGATACTTTGAAAGAGGAGAATTTTACTGTTCTGAAGCAGTAGTAAAAACTATAAATGACGCTTTAGGTAATCCTTTTAGTGATGATATAACTAAACTAGCATCAGGTTTTCCTATAGGAATAGGTAAAGCTGGATGTTTATGTGGAGCAGTAAGTGGTGGAGTAATGGCCCTAGGAATGGTATATGGTAGAAAACATGGAGAGCCTATGAATGAGGATATGTTTAAACGTTCATCTGGATTACATGACCACATAAAAGAACTTTACAAAAGCACTTGTTGTAGGGTTATGACTAGAAATTTTGAATTTGTATCAGAAGAAAGAAGACAACATTGTATAAAAATAACTGGTGAAGTTTGCGAATATGTAGCAAAAACTTTAATGGAAGATAATAAATTAAATAAATAGTCGAAGGATTTAGTTACTATGAAAGATAATTTTAAGAATATACCAATAGCATTATCAGCTATATCATTAGGTTTTATGGGATTGGGAACTGCCTTTGCAGGATTTAATATTTTATGGGTAAGACACATAGCAGTTTTATTTTCAGTAATTTGTTTAGGACTTATATTTTTAAAGTATGTTATGCACCCAAAAGTAGTTTTAGAAGAAATAAAACACCCTGTATTAGGAAGTGTTTATCCTACTGTCTGTATGACAATTATGGTTATAGCTGTCTATTTTAATGATTTTAATCATATGATAGGAAAAGGAACATGGATATTTGCAATAGCTCTACATTTTATAATAAGTATATTTTTCTTCAAAGAAATGTTTAAAGAGTTTAAATTAGATAAAATGATACCAGGTTGGTTTATTCCTAGTGTGGGAATAGGAGTAGGAGCCGTTACCAGCGGTCCAATGAATATGCCTTTACTTTCGGATATTGTATTTTACTATGCATTAGCTATGTTTGCAATAATAACACCAATTATGATTTACAGACTAAAAAAACATTCTAAATTACAAGGGCCTGCAAAATCTACAATAATGATATTTACAGCTCCAGCTAGTGTATGTTTAGCGGGTTGTTTAGCTACTAGCAATATGGAAAATCAAATACTTGTAAGCATTCTTGCAATATTAACATACATATCTATTATTTATAGTTATGTATTATTACCACAACTTATAAGGGAAAAATCACTTCCGCATTTAGCACCATTGACATTCCCATTATCTATAGGAGTTATAGCTTCTCAAAGATATGTAAAATATCTTGGAAATAAAAATTCAAATTTACAAGGGATATGCGAAATATTATTATATGTCCAGTGTGTAGTGGCTACTTTAGTTATAGCATATGTAGTAATTAAAGCTGTTTGTTTATTATTTAGTAAATTTAAAACAGTAGATGACAAAGGATTAAGTGTATAAAGAAAGCAAGTGTAGTTTTTACACTTGTTTTTTATATGCCATTTTATATAAAAGAGTATAATGCGGATTTTGAATAAACGATTATTTATAGTCATTTTTATGTTAGTAAATAAATAAAAAACACATTTAATATTATAAAAATTTAAGGTAATAAAGATTTATTTAAGAATATAGAATTTCCATAGTTTAATTAAGTGTTTACTAGGTATAAATAAAATATACTTTAGCCTAGGGAGGTTTTACTATGAATAATGATAGAATATGTGGTTGCTGCAATGTGACTATTGAAGATATAATAAAAGCTAAAGAAAATGGATGCACAAGTGTTGAAGAGATAGTTAAAGAAACAAATGTAGGAAGAGCCTGTGGTAGATGCAAAGATAAAGCAGAGTTAATGATTTTAAAAGTACTTTTAAATAGACTTTATATAAAGTAATAATTGGCCATATTGATGAAAGATTCAATATGGTTTTTATTTTACAAAAAAATTATATTAGTTTTTAAGTATTAAATAATATATAATTTATGTGATATGATTGAAAAGAACACAATTAAGTAATTGAATAAAGTTTAAATAGGATTAAAGTGGGGGGCTTAAAGCTAATTAAATCATAGCTTTAAATTTTATATTGGGAGAATAATAATGATACTTAGAATAATTGTAAACATTATTTTGGCAGTAAATATATTTTTATATGGTATGGAAAATGATATATACTTCGACAAAGTAAGTTATCCAATATGTATAGCTTTAATTAGCATAAGCTTATCAGTTTATATGCTATACATAATCAAACTTAAAAATAAAAAAATACTATTAGGAAATATTTTATATATGATTATAGTAACCTACCTTTATCCTCCATCTTTAGTGATTTTGACATATATGATAACTGAATATATACAAGTTAAAGGCTATAAATGTAGGTATATTTTACTTTTTGTATATATAATGTTATCTATAAAGATAGGATTAAATTATAATGATATATTTATAGGAATAATTGCTAGTATTTTTACTTATGAAATTATGAGATATGAACAAAAAATCTTGAAAATAGAAAAAATTAACTATGATTTAAAAGAGAAAAACTATAACATTGAAGAAAGAAGAAAAAAAGAAAATCGTATAAGACATCAAAATGTTGAAGTTGTAAAAATCGAAGAAAGAAATATGATATCTCAAAAACTTCACGATAAGATAGGACATACTTTGGCAGGAAGTATAATGCAACTAGAAGCTTTAAAAATAGTAATTGTAAATGATAAAGAAAAAGGCAATGAAATGCTAGAAAGTATAATTACAAACTTAAGAAATGGTATGGATGATATAAGGCAAACTTTAAGAAAAATAAAGCCAGATCAATCGCAAGTTAATATAAATAATCTAAGGTTAATGTTAGAGGATTTTTCTAATAAATCTAATATAAATACTAAATTAAATATAGAGGGAGATTTAAATGAGATAAATTTAGTTTATTGGAAAGCTATAATAGAATGTTGTAGTGAAATATTGACAAACAGCATGAAATATTCCAATGGGGAATTAATTAACATTGACATTAGCGTATTAAATAAAATTATAAGATTACATATAAAAGATAATGGTTGTTATCAGGGTGAAATAAAAAAAGGAATGGGGTTATTAGGGATTGAAGAGAGAATCATCAATTTAGGTGGAGATATTTATTTTAATAATGAAGATGGATTTTCAAACCTAATAATACTTAAAAGGTGAGAAAATGATAAAATTAATTATAGTAGATGATGATGTTTTAATAAGAGAAAGTCTAAAAATAATAATAGGGATAGATAATGAAATTGAAGTAGTTAAAGCTTTGGAAAATGGGAAAGAATGTATAGATTTTTTAAGTGAAAATGAAGTAGATGTAGTACTTTTAGATATGAGAATGCCAGTGATGGATGGTGCAGAAGTGCTAGAGGAAATTAGCAAGAGGAATATAAAGGTTAAGGTATTAATACTTACAACTTTTGATGAAGAAAAACTAATAAGTAGTGCTATAAAGCATAAGACTAGTGGATATCTGCTAAAGAGTAGTAAGCCAGAGAAAATCATAAGTGGGATAAAATCTGTTTATCTTGGAAATGGTGTGTTTGAGTCTGATATAGTGTCAAAATTGGTAGTGGGTAGTAGTAATAAAAATGATAAGTCAGATGATGAGGGTTTAAATATTTATGGGTTAACAGATAGAGAAAAAGACATAGTAAGACTTATATCAAAAGGCTTATCAAATAAAGAAATTGCAAATAAGCTTTTTTTATCTGAAGGAACCATAAAAAATCATATAACATCTATTCTGTCTAAAATGGATTTGAAACATAGGACACAGATAGCTATAGAGTATTTAAATAGTAAAATACACTAATTACATAATTGATTTTGAAGGAAAACCACTTAGGTTTTCTTTTTTATTTAACAAGGAATTATTTTAAATGAAATTAGTAAATGATTAAGGTTATTTGATAATCATGAAATTTATGACTTTAGTCATGGTTAATCAATGACTATGTGTACTTAAGGAATTTATATATCTTTAATATAATTAAAATATAAACTAATGTAAATAAATGGGAGTGATATTTATGAAATATATTGAGATAAGTGGCTTATATAAACGTTTTGGGGATGTAAATGCTATAGAAAATTTAAATCTATATATAGAAAAGGGGGATATATTTGGCCTGCTTGGACCAAATGGAGCTGGAAAAAGTACAACAATAAATATACTTTGCCAACTACTAGAAAAAGATAGGGGAAGTATAAAAATATGTAATGAAGAGTTAAGAAGGAGTGATGCTAACATAAGAGGTAAGCTTGGGATAGTTCCTCAAGACTTAGCTATATTTGAAGATATGACAGCATTAGAAAATACAATGTTTTTTGGTAGCCTATATGGGCTAAGAGGAAAAGACTTAAAAGAAAAAGCATTAAAAGCTTTGGAATTTGTAGGATTAGAAGACACTAAAAAGTTAAGCAAGACTTTTTCAGGAGGAATGAAAAGAAGATTAAATATTGCTTGTGGAATAGTACACAATCCAGAGTTATTAATCTTAGATGAACCAACTGTTGGAATAGATCCACAATCCAGAAATCATATAATGAAATCTATAAAATTTCTAAATAAAAACGGATGCACAATAATATACACAACACATTATATGGAAGAAGTAGAAGCTATTTGCAATAATATCGCAATAATTGATAAAGGGAAGGTCATAGCAAGTGGAAGTAAGGAAAGCTTAAAATCAATTATTACAGATAAAAACAAGTTTGAAGTAATGGTTAATGATATTACAGAAATAAATGAAAAAGAGTTAATGGATATAAAAGGAATAGATAGTGTTGAATTTAAAGACAATAAAATTATTGTAAGTATAGATAGAGAAATTAATGGTTTAAATGAGTTCATACTTTATATAAGTAGTAAATCCATTAAAATTTTAGATATAAAAAGTAAGGCACTAACACTTGAAGATGTGTTCTTAAATCTCACAGGAAGAAAGCTTAGAGATTAAGGAGGAGGAAAAAATGAGTATAATACTATCTGCAATAAAAAGAAGTTTAAGAGATAAGAATACAATCATTGGTACTATATTTTTAGTTATAATGCTTCCTTATATATTCTCAATAATTTTTAGCTTTGATAGTGTAAAGGAAAGCCTTGATATAAGTATAGTAGGAAACAAAAATAGTGAAATAAACAAATCATATGTAAAAGCATTAGAAGAATTTGATAAAGAAAATGAGATGATAAGCTTAGATTATAAAATCTATAACAAAGAAGAACTTGATAAAAATATTGAAGAAGTAAATAAGAGTAATTTAACTGTAATTATAGATGATAAAAATAGGAATATAAAGTTTGAAGGAAGCAAAAAACTTAGTATGGGTGAAGAAGTTATTGAAGGGATTACAAAAGAATTTTTTAATTTAATGTCTGTATACGAATCAGTGGCCAAAGAAGGTGAAGTACCTAGTATAAGTAATAATTTAGTAAAGGTATCAGAATACAAAAGTGAAGGAAACAAAAACTTAATAGCAGAAGATATAGATTATGGTAAATACTTCAGTGTAGTCATGCTTCAAATGGCAATCCTTGCAGTAAGTGCTTGTTCTTTTAAAAATACCTTTTACATAAAAGAAAATATAGGAGAAAGGGCAAAGTCCTCTCCAATGAAAATATCTAAACTTATGTCACTAGAGTTAATAGGCTCATTCATAGTTATTTTTGGTCAAGGAATTATAATGTTACTTGCAATATCCATTTTATATGGTGTAAATATTACTAAACAAAATTTATTAGGAATGATAGCCTTGATAAGTGTACTTAGTATGCTTTCTGTTTGTATAGGACTATTTGCATCATCTATATGTAAGAAAAGAAGCGTTGGAGAAAATGTCTGCTCTATAATTGTAACTGTTATGGCTTTAGCTTCAGGCGAACTTATGCCGAAAATAGAACAATTTGCAAAAAATATTCCAATATTAAAGTTAAATCCATTTGTATGGATCAGTAAAGAATTTAATTCATTAGTAACTTTAAATTATAGTGAAAATTTATATACTGCATTAGGTGTTGGAATTATAGCATCTATTGTGTTAATGGCTATATCAATACTAATTTTAAGTAGAAAAGTGGTGAAATAATATGAAAAATATCATGATTATATTAAAGCATAATTTAAAAGGTACTATGAAAGGGTGGTTTTGGTTAGTATTAATATTTCCAATAGCTATTAATATACTTGTTAGCGTGTTGGTTGATAAAGTAGACTCATCTCTAGAAGATTCAAATAATAGTTTTAATGTAGGGATATATACAAAAGACAATAGTGAAATAGTAGATGGTTTATTGCCACCAGATAAAGTAGGTAGTTTTTTTAAAGTTAGTAGTGTAAAAGAGCTTAAAGAAACTTTAGATAAAGGAGATATATCTGTTGGAGTCATAATAAATAGTAAAGATATATATAAAGATATAAAAACTAATAAAGAAGGAACAATAGAAGTCATTTCTCAAAGTAATTCAGGAAACAAAGAGTATATACTTAGCGTTATAAATACTGGAATTATGCAAATTCAATCTTTTGGAGATAACAAAGATGAATACCTAAAATTATATAAAGAATATGAAAAGAATAGCTATAAATTTACTTATGAAAATAGTGATTTATCGTATGCTTTCCATTATATAATCATGTTTGGTTTATTTGAAATGGCATTTTTAATTATAGGAGGAAGATGTATAGCACCATTATTAAAAGAAAGGGAGCTCAAAATAGACAGGAGAATTTTAATGTCTAAGATAAGTAAGGTAGAATATACATTAGGACACATATTAGGATGCTTTGTATTATTGTTGTTTCAAGGTGTAACTTTAGTAGCTACTTTTTATATACTAAATCCACAGTTTGATATTAACTTAATATGGATGATGCTACTATCGTTTGCATTATCCATTGTAGGGATAGCAGTAGCTTTAGTAGTTTTAAGTATATCTAATAATTCAACAATGTATTATACACTACTTTCTGTAATAGTAACTCCAATGTGCTTATTAAGTGGTGGATTTCTTCCTATAGAATTTATGCCAGAATCAGTTCAACATTTTTCACTGATTTTACCACTAACTTGGATAAATTCAGCATTTAAAAAGATTATTATGGAGGGGAGTTATTTAAGTATAGGGTTAGATTTATTAGCAGCAGTATCAATATCATTAGTATTAATTATGCTATATTTAGTATTAGAACGTAAAAGAAAGAATAAATTAACTTATTAAATAATATCATTAAGAATAGAGAAGTTTTTATTTATATTATTTAATATTAGATACCACTTTTTCATAAATAAACTGAAGCTAATATTTAAGACGGTTTATAATGGATAGGTGGTTTTTATTTTTGTAATAAAATATAATAAAAGATAGTTTTACTTAAAATAAATATAATGCTAAAGAGGAGACAAGGTGATTAATAATATAAATAGTAATTCATATAGCAATTTATCTAAAGCAGTATTAACAAATAGAAATAATCAAGCTAAGACAATACAAGATAAGTCAGCAATAAAAATAGATTTAGAGGCAGTATCAAAGGAACAATTTGCTAAATTAAATAAATCTCAAAAAGAAGAAGTAGCAAATTTATTAAAGCGAATTCAAGGAGAGATAGCAAAGGCAGAAATAATAGCAGTAAAAATAGTTAAGGGAGAGATATTAAATTCTGACGAAAAAAACTTTATAAAAGAAAAATATCCAGATTTAAAGCAAGTAGCAGAAGAATCTGCAAAAGAGGTAAAAGAATTAAAGCATGAAATAAAAAATTTAAAAAGTAAAGAACAAAAACAACAAGTAATATCAAAAGCAATAAATAATATAAAACTAATGAATAAAAAAGGAATACTTTCTGAGGTACAAACTAGAATTAAAATGTCAGGAATAGAAGAAGTTGAAAAGTTCATAAAGAATATTCAAAAAGAACTTAAAAAGGCAGAAATGATAGCAGTAAAAATAGTTAAAGGAGAGATATTAAATTCTGACGAAAAAAACTTTATAAAAGAAAAATATCCAGATTTAAAGCAAGTAGCAAAAGAATCTGAAAAAGAAGTAAAAGAATTAAAGCATGAGATAAAAAACTTAAAAAGTGAAGAACAAAAACAACAAGTAATATCAAAAGCAATAAATAATATAAAACTAATGAATAAAAAAGGAATACTTTCTGAAGCACAAACTAGAATTAAAATGTCAGGAATAGAAGAAGTTGAAAAGTTCATGAAGAATATTCGAAAAGAACTTAAAAAGTCAGAAATAATAGCTATCAAAATGATTAAAAGTGAGAAATTAACTCCTAAAGAAAAAAATCTTATAAATGAAAAGTACCCAGAGTTAAGACATGAAGTAGAAAAATATATAAATAAAAGTAATAGCTTAAAGGAACAATTAAAGTTATGTAAAAATGAAGAAGAAAGGCAACAAATAGTATCAAAAGAAATTAAGAATATAGAAAATATGAGCAGTAAATGCATTATTTCAGAAAGTGAATTAAAAATAAATATGGCAGCAATAGAAGAAGCTGCCATATTTATAAAAGATAGCAAATTAGAAATAAATAAAGAAGAAAGAGAAAATGATGAAGGTAAGTTATTAAAGTTTATTATAAATCCATATTTCTATGTAGGTACGGTTTCAGATAATCTATCAAGCATATTTATTATCATAGCAATAATAACAATTATTTATCTGTTTTTATAAACATGCTATTCATATTAAAGAAGAGTATTTTTATTTATAGCGTTACAAGAGTTTAGTTACAATAGATGATTAATAATCCTATAGATTTATACATAAAAGACGTATATAGAATATATAGACATCAAAATAGTTAGTAGAGAAAATTGGAGGATTATAATGGGACTTTCAGAAAATACAAGCCAAACGAAAATACTTTTAGAGTCTGGCACTAATGAACTTGAGATTATGGAGTTTACAATTTCAGGTGAAGTATTTGGTATAAATGTAGCAAAAGTACGTGAAATTTTAATGGCTCAAGAAGTAAAGAAAATGCCAAATTCACATGACGTTGTAGAAGGTGTATTTAAGCCAAGAGATGAGATTATCACGGTTATAGACCTTGGAAAATATTTAAATCTTCCTAAGCCAAAAGATATAGGACATGATATATTTATCGTTACTCATTTTAACAAGTTAAACTTTGCATTCCGTGTAAATTCAGTAGTTGGGATTGATAGAGTTTCTTGGAAAGATATAAAAAAACCTGATAGAGTTATATATGGTGGAGATGAAGGCGCAGCAACAGGTATTGCAGAATACAAGGATAGACTTATAACTATATTAGATTTTGAAAAAATAATTGCAGAAATTAGTCCGGAATCAAGTATTCAATTTGAAGCTATAGAAAAGTTAGGCGATCGTAAATGTAATGATAAAACTATTTTAATAGTAGAAGATTCAATGTTACTTTCAAAACTTATAATCGAGTGTTTACACAAAGCAGGCTATAAAAACACAGTTAAGGCAGATAATGGACAAGAAGCATGGGATTATTTATTAGAAGTAAAAACTTGTGGTGACCCAATTGAAAATCATGTTTCTTGTATAGTATCAGATATTGAAATGCCTCTAATGGATGGTCATAGGCTAACAAAACTTGTTAAAGAAGACAGTGTTTTAAAAGATATTCCACTAATACTATTCTCATCTTTAATAAGTGAAGAAATACGTATTAAAGGTCAGGCACTTGGAGCGGATGAACAGATAACTAAGCCAGAAATAGTTAATCTTGTTAGCATTATAGATAGATTAACAGAAAAATAATAAGGAAAAATTAAATAGGGTTAAGTAAAATACATTTTAAATATATCAAATATAAGAAAATATTATCATAAGCGTATGATAATATTTTTTTATTTATTTTAAAATATATAAAAAAATTTATAAAATAAAAATATATTGACTATAAAAAATTAGATGATATAATAATTATATAAATCAAATGATAATAATTATTAATAACAAAAAATAATGATAATAATTACATAAATAACAACACGGAGGAATGACATGAAAAGATTAAAATCATTAGTAGTATTAGGTGTAACAATAGCTACTCTTGGAATTGTTACTGGTTGTTCGGGAAACAGTAACAATGAAGATAGTAATAAAAAAGAAGAAACAAGAGTAGTACAATCAGTAAAAGGGGAGGTAGAAATACCAGCAGATCCTAAAAGAATAGTTGATATATCTGGAAGTAGTGAGGAGCTAGTTTTACTAGGTCACACTCCAGTAGCTACAGCAAATGTAGATTCATATGAAACAGATAAAGTTCCATCATACGTAGAGGATAAGTTAGGAAAGTCAAAAGTAGTTGGTCACTCAATGATGGATACTATGGATATAGAAGCAATATTAGCATCTAATCCAGATTTAATAATAATGGCACCAAGACAAGAAAAGATATATGATCAATTAAAAGAAGTAGCTCCAGTAGTTATGCTAAAAGATGAAGCAAATGATTGGGAAGCTAAACTTAAAGATGTAGCTAAGTTATTTGGACAAGAAGAAGAAGCTCAAAAATGGTTAGATAGCTACTATACAAAAGCTAAAAAATTAGGTGATGAAATAAAGAAAGCTAATGGGGACAAAACATACTTAACAGTATTAGCTAGTCAAGGTCAATTTATGGTATTTACTGAAGGTGGTATAGGGACAATATTAAAAGATGATATGGGATTACCTCAACCTGCTAATATGCCTAAGCAAGATGGAATAACTTTACCAACTGTTACTATGGAAGGTTTAACAGAGATAGATGCAGACCATATAATAGTTATAGCTACAGATTCAGATAAAGCCGATTTAGAAAAAAGTACAGTATGGCCAGAAATTAGAGCTGTAAAAGAAGGTAACGTAACAATACTTGATGCAAGTCCATACTTTAGTCAAGCATACAATCCAATAGGAAGAGAATTATTATTACAATCAATAAAAGATGAAGTTGTAAAATAATATAAGTATATAAAGTAGGTGGTAAAAGGATATAACTTTTGTCACCTACTATTTAATTTATAGAGAATTAATTTCAATTAAAAAATAATTACAATTAAATTTTATGGGTATATTTAAAAGAGTATTTCAGTTAAATTTAATCTAAGGAGGAACTATGAAAAAATTAAGCAAAAAAACTTTAGCTTATTCATTTATGCTTATAGGAATAATATTGCTTATAGCTGGAATAGTTATGTCTATTTCACTAGGAGCAAAAGATATAGATTTTCAAACAATAATACATAGCATATTTACAAATAGTAATGATGTAAGTATTAAGATAGTTAGAGATGTTAGGATACCAAGAGCTATTTGTGCAGCTCTTGTTGGAGGATTCTTAGCAGTGGCTGGAGCTATAATGCAAGGTATAACTAGAAACCCTATTGCAGAGCCATCTGTAATGGGTATAACACAAGGTGCTACATTTATGATAGCAGTAGCTTTTGTATTACAAAGAATATACAAAAATTTAGTTATAGGAAGTTTTGGGTTGATGGTATTTGCATTTTTAGGTGCTAGTATAAGTGGACTTTTAGTTTATTTTATAAGCTCAAGGTCGGCAAGGAAAGTAGATCCAGTAAAGCTTGCTCTTGCAGGAACTGCATTAGGTACTTTACTTATATCATTAGCTATGGGAATCTCAATGTACTTCAACTTATCTCAACAGCTAAGCTTTTGGATTTCTGGAGGACTAGTTAGTGCTAAGTGGGAAGGTGTTAAACTACTAGCTATAGTAGGAGGAACTGCATTTATAGGGGCTATGTTTATGGCACCTAAGATAACTATTTTAAGTTTAGGAGAAGAAGTTGCCATAGGATTAGGACAAAGAACAAATGCAGTTAGGTTTGTGAGTTTAATAATAGTAATATTTTTAACTGGAGCATCTGTTTCTGTGGCTGGAAATATAGTATTTGTAGGATTAATAGT
Source organism: Romboutsia sp. BSD2780061687b_171204_C1 (assembly GCF_015560225.1). Lineage (NCBI taxonomy): Bacteria > Bacillati > Bacillota > Clostridia > Peptostreptococcales > Peptostreptococcaceae > Romboutsia > Romboutsia sp. BSD2780061687b_171204_C1. Next base: position 235,884 of record NZ_JADMRK010000003.1, read on the forward strand.
TCCTCAAATTGCTAAAAGAGTAGTAGGAGCGGACTATAAATATATAATACCTAGTTCAATGATATTAGGTTCAGTTTTACTTGTATATAGTGATATTATGGCTAGAATGATTAATCCTCCTTATGAAACACCGATAGGTTCTTTAACAGCATTATTAGGAGTTCCTATGTTTATATACCTTGTTAGAAAGGATACAAAATAGATTATGAATATAAAAAAGAATAAAAAATTTATTATGATTATAGGCATTTTAATGGTATTAATATTTGCTACATTTTTAGTTAGTTTAAATATGGGATCGCTGTCTATAGAGCCATTAGATGTTATAAAAACTTTAGTAGGACAAGGATCTAAAAGTCATGAAATTGCTATATTTAAACTACGATTACCTAGAATTGTGATTGGAATTCTAGTTGGAACAGCTTTGGCAATAGCAGGTACTATTTTACAAGGTGTTACTAAGAATGATTTGGCAGACTCAGGAATACTAGGAATAAATTCAGGAGCTGCATTATTCGTTGTCATATACATTTATATTATGAATGGAAATGTATATGATGGTATAAGTAATATGACTATATTTACAATGCCAATAGTTGCATTATCAGGAGCTATATTTGGAGCATTTTTAATTTATATACTTGCATGGAAAAACGGAATAAATTCATCTAGATTATTGTTAATAGGTATAGGTATAAATGTAGCATTTACATCATTACTTACGATATTCCAATTAAGATTTACAACACAAGAATTTAATAGAGTAATGGCGTGGACTTCAGGAAGTATATGGGGAGCAAGTTGGAAATATGTATTATCAGTTTTACCTTTTATATTAATATTTACTTTGCTTACAATATATAAATCTAGATATTTAGATGTACTAAATTTAGGAGATGAAGTGGCAACAGGGTTAGGTATAGAGGTTGAAAAAGAGAGAAGAAGATTAATAATATATGCTGTAATATTAGCAGGTGTAGCGACTTCTGTAGCAGGAAGTATAGGCTTTTTAGGATTAGTTGCACCGCATATAGCTAGAAAATTAGTTGGGCCTAAGCATAAAAAGTTAATTCCTACAGCTGCACTTGTGGGAAGTTTAATTTTACTAGTGTCTGACACTATAGCTAGAAATTTAATAGCACCTATGGAAATCCCTGTAGGAATAGTAGTAGCAATAATAGGTGTTCCATACTTTATTTATCTGATGCTATCAGAATAAATAATTTCATTTTAAATAATCGAAATAATTAACCAAAGGAGATAAAAATGAACTGTATAAATACTAAAGATTTAAATATTTCATATGGAAATTTAGATATAGTAAAAGATTTAAATTTAGACATACCAAAAGGAAAAATAACTACGATAATAGGGTCTAATGGATGTGGAAAATCAACTATATTAAAAACTATAGCTAGAATTATACAACCTAAAAGTGGTGACATATATATAAATGATAAAAATATAAAGGAACAAAGTCCAAAAGAATTAGCAAAAACTATGGCAGTTCTTCCACAAAGTCCTCAGGCTCCAAGTGGCCTTACTGTAGAGGAGTTAATAGCTTATGGAAGATTTCCTCATCAAAGGGGATTTGGTAAATTAAAAAAAGAAGACAATGATATAGTTACATGGGCATTAAAGTCAACGGGAATAGAGGAATTTAGAGATAGACCGATGGAAGCCTTATCTGGAGGTCAAAGACAAAGAGCTTGGATTGCCATGGCACTAGCTCAACAAACAGATATACTTATACTTGATGAGCCAACAACATATTTAGACTTAGCTCACCAATTAGAAGTATTAAAGTTATTAGAAGAATTAAACAGAAAACAGGGAACAACTATTGTTATGGTAATACATGAACTTAACAATGCAGCTAGGTTTGCAGACTATATGATAGGTGTTAAAAAGGGTAAAATAGCATGTCAAGGTAGTGCACATGAGGTTATGACAAAGGAAAATCTTAAAGAGTTATTTAATATAGATGCTGAGATTGTTGAAGATCCTAGAACTCAAAAACCAGTATGTATAACTTATGACATGGTGGTATAGGAGTAATTTATGGAAAGTCAACAAGCTTTAAAAGAAGATAAAATAGGAAGGTTACTACTTAAGTATTCAGTACCTGCTATATTAGCAATGATGGTAACATCTTTATATAATACAGTAGATAGAGCTTTTATAGGTTCTATTAAGGATGTAGGAGCACTTGCTATATCTGGACTTGGAGTGACAATGCCTTTATTTACAATACTAGGAGCATTTTGTGTAGGAATTGCTATTGGAGGAAGTACTAATATATCTATAAAGCTCGGTGAAGGTAATAAAGAAGAAGCTGAAAGGATATTAGGAAATACATTTGCTTTAGAAATAGTTGTTGCTATAGCAATAATGATAATAGGAGCATTCTTTTTAGATGATATACTTTATATGTTTGGAGCTAGTATTGATACTATTAAATACGCAAGAGATTATATGAGTGTAATATTCTTTGGTACATGGTTTAATTTGCCAGGGTTTGCACTTAATAGTGCTATAAGGGCAGAAGGAAGACCTAAGCTAGCTGCTACAATGATGATAATAAGTTGTATTCTTAATCTAATATTAGACCCTATATTTATATTTGGATTTGATATGGGAATAAAAGGTGCAGCTATAGGAACTATAATGTGTCAACTGTTAGTATTTATATGGTCTACCTATTATTTTACACTAGGAAAATCAAATCTTAAGCTAAAAATCAAAAATATTAGGCTAGAAAAAAGACTTTTAAAAGCTATTATATTAATAGCATTAACTCCATTTTTTATGGAACTAGCATCAGGTTCTATACATTTAGTAACAAACAGAGTACTGAAAATATACGGTGGAGACTTAGCAATAGGAGCTATGACAACCATAACATCTATATACTTGATTTTCTTAATGCCTGTATTTGGGCTAAGCCAAGGAATGCAAACTATAATTGCATATAATTATGGAGCTAAGCAATATGACCGTACTAAAAAGACATTGTTAATAGCTATGATAGTAGCAACAATAATATTAACTTTTGGTTTTATACTTATTAGACTATTCCCAGAGTTATTTATTAGTATATTTACAAAAGATAGTAAACTTACTGAATTAGCTATGAATGGAATAAGTATTTATACATTTACATTGCCAATAACAGCTATTACCATTTTAGGAGCAGTATATTTCCAATCAATTGGTAGTGCAAAGATATCTATGTTCCTAAGCTTATTAAGGCAAGTAATAATATTGATACCTGTTATACTTGTAGTACCTAGAATATACGGATTAAATGGAGTATGGTCATCACAACCGATAGCAGATATAATTGCTATGATTATAGTAGGTATATTTTTATTAAAAGAATTTAAAAAAGTAAAAAACATTTAAAAGTAAACACCCATATCAATATTTGATAGGGTGTTTTTATAACTACAATAAAATGGTAGTTACAAAAAAGTGCCTAATTGTTAATGTCAATTAAATTTGTTATATTAAACATATAAATATAATGAAAGGATTTTAAGTATTAAATGTACTTAGAAATAGGCATAAGATTATGACTGATAAATTAACTTACAAAATACAAAATTTACTTCTTACAAATGAATATACAGATATAAAAGTAAGCAGCAAAGTAAATGGTGAAGAAATGAATATAAAAGAGGCTAATATAAAATTTAGATATGAGCCTAAAGAAGATAAAGGATATCTAAGTTTTGGAGAATGTAAAAATACTACTGTATGTGAAGTAGAAGACAGTGCTATAGATGAGATAGTAGTATATGATGATTCTTTACGTATAGAAACAAAAGAAAAGACATATTACTGTTATAAAGATAGCGATAAGATGTATTTTTAATAATATAACGTTTAGTTAGGTAATGAATAAAATTTAATCTAAAAGTATTAAAGGTAAAAGAAGATGCTACCATAGTCTTATGATAATATCTTCTTTTATTTTTATTCGGAATCAAAAAACTCTAAAATCTCACTCTAAAAATAATAACTATGGACAAGTTAAATTATATTTTTAGCAAAAGGAATTTTATATAATTGTGATATTGTTTTAAGTTTAAATAATTTACAAATAAAATATTATATTATATAATATAATAAAATAATCAAGCTAATAATTAAAATGTGCTTATAAATTAAGATTATATGCTGGATAAGAAGTGAGCTTTAAGCTTGCAACTTATCCAGCTTTTTATATCATAAATAAGTTATTAACATAAGGAGGAAAGAGAATATGAGTGTTTTTGTGAAAGAAAAATCTTTTTATAAAGATGTACTAAAAATTAGCATACCGATAGCTATGCAGGGACTTATAAATGTTGGTGTAAGTATGACAGATACTATGATGTTAGGCTCTTTTGGGGAGATAACACTATCAGCAGCATCCTTAGCGAATCAATTTTGTTTTATATTTTTAATTATTAACTTTGGACTAGGTGGAGGAGCAGGTGTATTATCTGGTCAATTTTGGGGCAAGAAGGATATAAATTCCATTAACAAAGTATTATCAATATTGATAAGAGCTAGTATAGCTTTTGCTATAATTTTCTTAAGTTTATCACAGTTTATGCCAGATAAAATAATGTCTATATATACTAGTGAATTACCTGTGGCAGATCAAGGAGTAATGTACCTTAAGATAATATCATTATCATTTATATTCCAAGGAATATCTACTACAGTAAATATTTTGTTTAGAACAGTAGGGTCAGTTAAAGTTGCTTTATTTGCATCTTTAACATCTTTTGGATTTAATATTTTTCTAAATTGGGTTTTAATATTTGGTAAATTAGGCGCACCAGAACTTGGAATACAAGGAGCAGCAATAGCTACTCTTATAGCTAGAATTATAGAATTTACAGTGGTAGTTACTTACTTATTTAAGATAGATAAAAAACTTAACTTCAAATTAAAGTATTTACTTACTTTAGATAAAGAGCTACTTAAAAGTTATATAAAAATAGGTGGACCTGTTTTAGTAAGTGATCTTATACTTGCTCTTGGTCTTAACATGGTATCTGTAATAATGGGTAGAATGGGTTCAGACATGGTGGCAGCTAACAGTATATCTGCTGTTGTCCTACAGTTTACTAATGTATTTTTAATGGGTGTATCTAATGCAAGTGGAGTTATTACAGGCAATACTATAGGTAAAGGAGATTATGAATCAGCATATAAAAGAGCTGTTACGTTCTTGGCTATGGCTATTATATTAGGGGGATGTTCAGGAGTAGTTATATTTAGCCTTAAATATATTGTAATAGATTTTTATAATATATCAGATTATACTAAATCTATTGCCTATCAATTAATGAACTCAACGTCAGTTTTAGTAGTATTTATGTCTGTAGCAACACTTCTTACAAAAGGGGTACTTAGAGCTGGTGGAGATACTAAGTTTTTAATGATTGCGGATGTATTATTTTTATGGATTATATCTATTCCACTAGGATATGTAGCTGGGATTGTTTTAGAATTACCTCCAGGAATAGTTCTTATTGTATTAAAATCAGATGAGATTTTAAAGGGAATTTGGTGTGTGTTTAGATTATTTAGCAAAAAGTGGATTAGAGATATTGATTATAAAGAAAAAGATAATAAAAATCTAGAGGCTTGTGTTAACAATTAATATATAAAAAGATACTACAATAAATTATGTAGTATCTTTTTTGTATAAAGGATTATAGGAGATTTAGTCGAATATATTATCTACTAACACTAAGTCAAAGGGGATGACAAGTAAAATAATGAATAGAGTTGATGAAAGAGATACAATGTTTGCTAGATCAAACTATGAAAAGGGTAGTGAGGCTTATGTAGATTACTACTCGAGAAATCCTGAAAAAAAGGATATAGATGATAGCATAAGAACTAGACCTTATCTATGCAGTGAGGAAAGTATGACGTATAATCCAACAAATTCACCAATGGCTTTGTCTGCATTTGAATTTTTATCAGACATAAAGCACTTATGTGAAAACAAACCTAAACCAGAAAAGGTAAAAGTAAATAAAAAAATAATAACTAAGAAAATAAAGGGGTTTGCAAAACAGTATGGAGCTAAATTAGTAGGGATAACAGAATTAAAAGACTATCATTATTATACTCATAGAGGAAGACATGAAGAAAATTATGGTGAAGAAATAACTAATCATCACAAATATGGAATAGTATTTGCAGTAGAGATGGATAAAGATATGATAAATAGAGGACCTATGATAGCAGAAGTTATAGAAACTAGTAAGTGCTATGTAGATGCATCTATAGTTGGGATGGTACTTAGTTATTACATAAGAAACCTAGGCTATGAAGCTAGAAATCATATGGACTCGAATTATTTATTGATGCCAGTTAGGGTGGCAAAAGATGCTGGACTTGGACAGATAGGAAGAAATACTATTTTAACTACTAAAGAGTATGGCTCAAGAATAAGACTTGGAGTGGTAACTACAGATTTAGAATTAGATGTAGATGAGCAAATAGATTTTGGGCTAGATGACTTCTGTAAATTGTGCAACAAGTGTGCACATTTTTGTCCTTCGCAATCTTTATCCAATAAGCCAGATAAAGATTCTTGGGTAATAGAGCAAGAATCTTGTTACATAAAATGGTTGTATATGGGGACAGATTGTGGGATGTGTATATCAGTATGTCCATTTGCACAAGAGTTAGAAACTATAAAAGAAGTAAATACTTTTAAAGATAATCAAGAACTTATAAAAAAGGCTCTTGATGAATATAAAGAAAAGTTTGGTAAAAGACCTTTCGTTCCAGGAAATCCTGATTGGTTAAGGTAAACATATTGAATTAAAATAAGCTGTAGGTAAAGTTGTATTAAACAAACTTATCTACAGCTTTTATAAATTTATTTAATCATCAAAATCCTTATACAAAGAGTACTCATTACAATCTATAAAATAAATTTTTTCTATATCTTTTATATAAAGTTTATTTATGTCATCTGTATAAGAAAAGCTAACTCCAATACCACAGTTAGAGCTTAAATTTCTGGGAACTGGAGAAGACTCATTTTCCATACCACTTTTAGTTAAAAATCTAGAAAATTTAATAGCGCAAGAATGAGTAAACTTTTTATATTTTGACAAGCAGCATTATTATCTACCAAAACTTCTACACCTTAAGGATTTTCTTCTAAACCCTTCTTAGCCATGAGTACAGGTTGAAGACAAGAATATCCTCTAGCATCTATTTTTTTAGCCAATACTAACATCTACTTTTAATTTATTTTTTATATCTTTATCAGCCTTGCAACTGTAATATGAAATGATACCAAGTATAAAAAAGCATATAATCACAGCTATTTGACTATTAGATGTAGGTCCTTTTGAAGAAGATGCTAATTGGAAGTTGTGACAAAAAGCTGCTCCAACAAGCATACCAAATATAGTTATTACAGAGTCAATATTTCCCTCGCCAGATAAAATTAATTGTCTCATAGGACAACCACCTAATAATACAGAACCCCATTCTGCTAATACCATACCTAAAAAATTCCATAAACCATCTGTATGGGCTACTGGCTGATCAGTAAATCCAGGAGTGAAGAATCCAAAAGTTAAATTCCCTATAAAAGCAGCTACTAGCATAGCTAAAAATCCTAATAAAAAATAATAATCTTTAAACAATATTAAATCTCTAAATCCACTAACCATACACAATCTAGTTTTTTGACATATAACTCCAACAGCTAGCCCTATTGTTAAAGCTATAAAAGCTGGAGCATGCTGAGAACCAGGACCTTCTTTTGAGAATAATAATAAAGCAGAAGATGATATTAGCATAATGAATAATACAATATTTATAGCTGGGAATAAAAATCCTTCTAATTTAGTTTGTTTGTAACTTCTTTTGAGAGAGAATCCTTTTCGCAAGCAAACTATACCAATAAGTATACCTACTACAAAACCACCTATACCAAATAAAGCATTTAAATCTCCACCTGCAAGTCTAAGCACCATTCTAGTAGGACAACCTAAGAACATTAATGCTCCTATTATTACTATAAATCCTAGATAAAATCTTATAAATGGAGAAGAGCCACCACGAGACTTAAATTCACGACTACCAAGTGCTAAAATAAAAGAACACAGCACCATTCCTATAATTTCAGGTCTTATATATTGAACTATTTCAGTTCTGTGAAGACCTAATGAATCTGCAATATCCCTAATAAAGCAAGCTACACATATTCCCATATTCTTTGGATTTCCATAAAGTACGGATAAAACAGATATAATTCTAATTATAGCTCCACCGATAATGATGTTTCTTTTTTCCTTCATTAAAAATACCCCCATATGAAATTGTTAGATACAAAATACTTTTCCACGCAAAGTATAACATAGCCATTTTGTAGATAATTAGGTAAAAATGTAGTATAGAAAAATTCTAAAATACTCATGTAAAGATAGATAAAAACAGTATAGCAGTAATAAAAATGAATGATATATTAAACTTAAGATATATTTAATTAGGGGGAAAAATGGATAAGATACATTGTGATAATGGAGCAACATCATATCCAAAGACAACATTAAAGGGTGGAACTATGCTAGATTATATAAATAATGTAGGTTGTAATGTAAATAGAGGTGCATATTCATCATCCTATGAAGCGGAAAATGTTCTATATGAAACTAGAGAATTAATATGTGAATTATTCAATTTTGATAAACCTAAAAATGTTGTTTTCACACCTAATATTACAACTAGCTTAAATATAGTAATTAAAGGCTTACTAAAAAAGGTGACAATGTAATAGTTTCTTCTATGGAGCACAATGCAGTTATGAGACCGTTGAATTCTTTAAATGACATAACGATTACAAAAGTTAATTGTAACTTTTTAGGCGAAATCAAACTAAAAGATTTGTAGGTGGAATAAAAGGAATAGATAAAAGTTTGTTAGTTGGAAAGCTTGATACTAAAAATAGAACCTCGGTAGTTTCTCTTGATTTTAAAGAACTTGATAATGGGATAGTATGTCATATGTTAGATAAAAATTACGGTATATCAACTAGAAGCGGTCTTTATTGTGCACCTTCTGCTCATAAAACACTAGGAACTTTTCCTAATGGTACTGTTAGATTTAGTTTTGTGTACTTTAACACAGAAAAAGAAATAGATTATATTATTGATTGTGTGAAAAATATATGGATAAATAAATAATTCATGTTTTATAATATACTTTAAGAAAATGGATAATCATTTTTAAAATCAATTTACATTTAAAGATCTGAATAAGGGGAAGATATGAAAATAAAGGACATAAACTGGAAGGATATATCATACCTAAAAGAGGGGAATAATACTCAAAGAAAAAGTTATGAAATACTTAAAAGAATAAATATATTTGAAGTACTCAAGGATTACAACCCAATACTGATAGGAACTATTCCAATACAAATAAACATAGAAAGTAGTGATCTAGATATTGTATGTGAAGTAGAAAACTTCGTTACTTTTAAAGAAGTATTAGTCAATGAATTTGAAATAAGAAAAGGATTTAAAGTAATATAAAATAGTATAGAAAATATAATAGTATGTAACTTTTATGTGGATGATATAGAAATAGAGATATATGCGAGCAAAAATCATTCAGAGAAAACCAACGGATATAGACATATGGTGATAGAAGCTAGATTGATAGAGATTTTAGGAAAAGATTTTAAAAATGAAATAATAGCTTTAAAAAAGAGGGGATTAAAAACAGAGCCAGCTTTTGCTAAACAACTAGGATTAAAAGGTAATCCATATGAAAGTTTACTAGAATTAGAAGAATACTATGATGATGATTTAAAAAATTTAAAATAATATTAATATAGAAAAATATAAAGAAGTTATTATGCTTATTTTTAGTATAGTAACTTCTTTATTATATAAATATTATATAAAGTATTGTATATTAGATTATGAAATAACATATGCAAATTAACAAATGAGGTGTTTATATGAAAAATATTTTTTATTATGAAACAAAGCTGGGAAAGATAGGAATTGCTGAAGATGGAAAAGGAATAACAGATCTTTATCTAGCGGAGAAACTATCATCAGAAGATATGAATATTGAAGAAACACCATTAATTAAAGAAACAGCAAAGCAACTTCAGGAATACTTATTAGGACAAAGAATAGAATTTGATGTACCACTTTCTCTTAACGGTACAGAATTTCAAAAGCTAGTATGGAATGAACTTAAAGATGTACCATATGGCAAAACATATAGTTATAAAGAATTAGCTCAAAAAATAGGTAAGCCAACAGCAGCTAGAGCAGTGGGAATGGCAAATAATAAAAATCCTATATTAATAATAATTCCATGCCATAGAATTATAGGTGCTGATGGAAGTTTAGTTGGTTATGCTGCGGGTTTAGAGATAAAAAAACAATTATTAGATATGGAAAATAATAATTAAATAAAAGTATATTAACATTATATGGAGAAGGGATATATGAACGAAAAAATTAGAGAAGAACTTTTGAAATTATCAGAAGAAAAGTATAGAGAATTTTCTTCAAGGCTAATACCAGGAGTTGAGAATATACTAGGTGTTAGACTTTTGTGTTTAAGAAAAATAGCGAAGAGAATAGCTAAAAAAGACTGGAGAGAATATCTAAAAAATGCTAATGATACATATTTTGAAGAGGTTATGCTACAGGGAATGGTAATAGGATATGTTAAGGATAGTAATATAGAAGAAATATTAGTATATATAAAAAACTTTATTCCTAAAATAAATAACTGGTCTGTATGTGATAGTTTTTGTAGTGGGCTTAAAATAACCAATAAAAATAAAGAAATAGTATGGGAATTTCTAAAAAAATATAACACTAGAATATTTAAATAATAATAATCTTGATGATTTTACTTACAATAAATCTCTCCAGAAAATATGTGAATCTTTAAAGATTGACAAAGAAAGGAAAGTCTTAATAAAATCAATGAAGAGATAGTAAAAATGGGCTAATTTACCTTAACATAGCCCATTTCTATTTTTTTACATACAAGGATTTTATATTAAGAACAAAACTGTTGATAAATTATGGATATAAGATATATCAACAAGTTTGAAAATGTAGAAAAATATATTTTGAGCAACGGACGTAGTCGTTGGCGACATGAGCGAAGCGAATTTTTTATTTAGATTACTTCCAAGATATTTGTGCTTCTTTTCTTGGAGTTGTTCTTTGATATTTTACATCTGGATATCCGATAACCATGCAAGTTACAATTTTTTGATTTTCGTTCAGTCCTAAGAAGTCCATAATTTTTTTATTTCCTTCAGCAGATCTTGTAAAGAATCCACTAAAGAAAGTTCCAAGGCCTAGAGCATTAGTCATAAGTTCCATATTAGAGGAAGCTAAACTAGCATCTACAGGATTATCAGAAACTACAAGTATTACAGCAGGAGCATTGAAGAATAGACTATCCCTACCAGTAGGATTTGCTTTAAATTCTTCATACATTTTTACCCACATCTGGGCATATAGCTTTAAATTCATTGTTTCAGGTGTTAAGTTAGCAAGCATATATTTACCCATATCACTTAATCTTTCTAAAGACATTTCTTTTAAAGTTTCTATGCCATCTTTAACTACAATATAAGATACATCTTGTGCATTTCTTGCTGTTTGAGTAAATCTCCCTGCTTCTATGATTTTAGAAAGTTTTTCTATTTCTACATCCTGATTTTTAAAGTGTCTTACACTTCTTCTAAACTTGATAAAGTTTAGTAAATTATCTGCATCAATAGAGAAATCCTCTTTATTATAATCTTTAACTTCATTCATGTTATAATCATCAGTTGATACTGCATTTTTAGGGCATATTGCAATACAGTGACCACATTTAAAACAGGCTACATTTTTAATATGAGCCTTTTTATCTATAAGTTCAATATCTTTAACCATGCAATCTTTAACACATAGAGAACATCCTATACAAAGATCCTTATCTACTTTCATCATAAAAAACACTCCCTTTAATTTATATAATATCTTTCAATTTTAATTTATATGTCTTAATTATTTTGGTATACTAATAAGTAAAATTCATAAGAAAATACAAATATATTTATTAAGGATAATAGTGATTATAGCACTGTTATAACCACTATGTCTAATTTAAAATATTCATAAACATATAACTTTTAGTTATAGATTTGATAAATTATAAAAAGGAGTAGAAAATGAACCTACAACAACTAGAGTATTTCAAAACAGTCGCTGAAACCGAAAATTTTACTAAAGCTTCAAAGTTATTATTAGTTACTCAACCAGCATTAAGTAAATCAATAGCAAAGTTGGAAGGAGAACTAAAAGTCCCTTTATTTGAAAAGAGTGGCAGAAATGTCAAACTAACTAGGTTTGGGAAATTATTTTTAGTTCATGCAGAGAGAGCATTGGTAGAGATTGAAAAAGGGATAAAGGAATTAGATGAAATGGTTAGTGATACTACAGGGACAGTTTCTATTTCCTCTACATCTAGAGTAGGAGCTTATTTTATGAATTTTATAATAAGCGATTTCTTAAATGATAACCCTAATGTAAAGTTTCAATTTAACCAACAGTCTGTAACTGAAATAATAGAAGATTTAAAAAAAGGAAAAATTGATATTGGTTTCTATGATAATCATACAGAACCTATTTGGGATATTAATATAGAATCTATACCAATAAAAAAGCAAGAGTATATATTAATAGTACCAAAGAATCATAAATTAGCCGGTAGAGGAGAGGTATCTTTAAAGGAATTAGAAAATGAATCTTTTATAGCATTTTGTGAAGGTAGTAAAGATAGGATTCTTTCTTGTACTGATGCTTTAGGGTATACCCCTAAAATATCAATTCAGCCAAAAGGAGCTAATATAGGAAGTGTAATAGAAGGATTAGTATCTGCTGGAGCAGGGATTTCAGTAGTTCCTGATTCACCAACTATCAATACAAATACACTATCTAAAATAAATATTAAAGAAACTATTAAGGAAAGAATAATATATATGAGTTATTTAAAAAATTCATATATACCTCCAATAGCAAAGTTATTTAGAGATTATATATTAGAATATGTTGATAGAAATTATATAACTTCATCATAAAAAATGTAACTCCTAAGTTAAAGGAGTTACATTTTTTATGTTTATTAATTTAATTCAAGGATCTTTTTTTCTATATTATCTAAATTTTTATCTTCTCCATAAGTTAAATCAACCTTGTGAAGAGGGATAAGTTTAGTCTTGTGCTTAATTTTATAACCTATATATAAACTTAAAAATAGAGGTATACCTATATAAGAAGCTATTAAACCACTCCAGTCAATGCCATCTGGTTTAATACAAGAATAACCTTGACCTATTATTATAACTATACACATTATTAATGCTAGTATAGGTCCAAAAGGATACCATTTAGCAGTAAATTTTAAATCTTTTAAATTATTACCTTGATGAGTATATGCTTTTCTAAATCTATAATGGCATATTGCTATTCCAACCCATGCTATAAATCCAGCAAGGCCAGATGCAGCAACTAACCAAACATAAACAGTACTTTCGGCAAATACACCTGTTAAGAAACAAAAAGATGCAACTATAGTAGTTAATATTAAAGCATTTACAGGAACACCTCTTTTATTAGTCTTAGCAAATAGCTTTGGAGCAAGTCCATCCTTAGCCATAGAGTGAAGCATTCTGCTTGATGCATACATACCAGAATTTCCAGCAGATAATACAGATGTTAATATTACTGCATTCATAAGAGAAGCAGCTCCAGCTATACCTGCTTTCTCAAATACCATAGTAAATGGACTTTCAGAAACACCAGCCTGTGTAAAAGGTATTATAGCACCTAAAACTATTATCGTTCCTAAATAAAATATTAATATTCTCCAAAATATGGATTTTATAGCCCTAGGAATAGTTTTTTCTGGATTTTCACTTTCTCCAGCAGCAACTCCTATAAGTTCGGTTCCCTGAAATGAAAATCCTGCAACTAGAAAAATGGCAAAGATTGATTTTATTCCACCATGGAAAGGTCCATCTTTTATAAAATAATTATGAAATCCTATTTCATCAGAACCAATTATACCAACTATCATTAATACACCTATTATTAAAAATATAATTACAGTAACAACTTTAACACCAGCAAACCAATATTCAGACTCACCGTAGGCTTTTGATGATAGGAAGTTTAATCCGACAATTATTATTAAAAATAATAAACTCCAGTAAACTCCTGGTATGTTTGGGAACCAAAATTTCATAACTAAAGAACCTGCAACCATTTCGGCAGCTATTGTTATAGCCCAGTTGTACCAGTAATTCCATCCAAGTGCAAACCCAAGTGCTGGGTCAATAAATTTAGTAGCATAGGAACTGAAAGATCCAGAGATTGGCATAAAAGTAGCCATTTCACCTAAACTTGTTATTAAAAAATAAACCATAATGCCTACTAAAACATATGCAACTAATGCACCACCAGGTCCTGCTTGATAGATAGTATCTCCCATTGCAAGAAATATACCTGTTCCAATAGAACCACCTAGTGCTATCATGTTTAGATGTCTTGCTTTTAATCCTCTTTTTAATTCTTGATTTTGTTCACTCATTTGATTATCCTCCTTATGGTGTAAATTTTCCATAAGTAAGTAACTAAGATAATAAAATTTATCTAACAATAAAAATGCGCTTAGTTTATGTCGCTAACGACTTCGACGGTTACTCAGATATATTTTTATATTATTGAGTTATTGATATACCTTATATAAGTTATCAGTAATTTTAGGTTTACATAAGGTTTTTGTATACAAAAAAAGCCATGAGACTATACCCATGACAAAAATACGTAAATTATATACAAAAAATACAACGTACCGTACGTTTTCATTGAAAATAGCTCTCCACAAAAATGTGACAGTCTTATGCATATTTTACATAAGCCCAGTAAATAGTATCAAAGCCATTAACTATTTACTTCGGCGAAATTTCCTTTTGTATTATTTCATTGAGCTTACCTCCATAATACTACTCTTAAATTTCGCGCCTCTATCTCAGTTATCTACTTGTTGTTTTAAATTATAACCAAAACAAAAAATAAGTCAATAGAAAAGATTAGATTTTGTACAAAAACAATAAATAATAAGTTTACTAACAATAATTGCAAGTGTTAAAATAGAGTTAACATAGTTAGTAAAAATATAACAAGGAGCAAAAGCATTAAATAAAGAAAATTGAGGGGGAAAGCAAGTGACATTATTAAAAAAGAGCATAGCAAGCATAACAACACTATGTTTAATAACTATAAATCTAACTAGTTTGAGTTTTGCAAGTGAGGATATGCAAAAACAAGAATTAAAAAAAGCTATAGAAAAATCGGAACCATTTGTAGTAAGTGGTAATATAAAGGAAGAGAAAAAAGAAGGTATATCACCTCAACAAATCCTAATTAATTATTTAAGCAATGTAGAAAAAACTTCTACTTTCAAAGTCAAATCAAAAGAAGATGATAAAAATGATTCTCAGGTTATAGTAAGACTTCAACAGTATATAAATAATATACCTATCTATGGTTCAGATTTAGTAGGATGCGTAGATTATGACGGAAATATAAAATCAATTTCAGGATATATAGAGCCAACATCAAAGACATTAAAAGGATTTAACTATAATCCGACTTTAACTAAAGATGATGCACTTAAGATAGCAAAGGAAAAACTTGAACTAAAAAATGAATTAAATAAAAATGAAAAAGTAGAGTTATATTTATATAAAAGTAAAGAAGAATATAAACTTGCATACAAAGTAGATGTAAATATAATAGGAAAAACAATTTATAACAAAATTGTATTTATAGATGCTAACAGTGGAGATATAATAAATCAATACGAAAACACAAACAATATAATCAAATCAGAAAAAATTAAAGCAAAAGGTGTATTTGGAGATGAAAGAGAAATACAAGTAATACATAGACAAGGTGAAGCAGGCTTTAAAGACGGGTATTATTTTATAGATTTAAGTAGAGGATCAAAACCTATAAAAACTTTAGATATAAAAGGTCAATATTTTTATCAATATTATTATCAAAATAAAATTCCTTATGGCATGGATAATGATATAAAATATTTTAGCACAAAACTAGAAAAGAGCGATGGAAAGTTTGTAGATGCAAACTACCATGTAGGAAAAACTTACGATTTTTATTTAAATAAATACAATAGAGATGGGCTAGATGGAAAGGGAAGTAAGCCAGAATTACTTGTAAATGTAAATGAGCCAGGAAATGCATTTTCCAGTCTAGTAAATGGAGTTGATATACTAGTTTTTGGAAATGAAAACTCAACAACTTATGATTCTGCAGGATCATTAGATGTAATTGGACATGAATATACTCATTCAGTAGTAAGACATACTGCTAATTTAGATTATGTATCTCAATCAGGCGCTATAAACGAAGCATATGGAGATATTTTTGGTACTTTAGTAGAACATACTTATAAATCAAGCAAAAATTGGACTATAGGAGAAGATTTTTCAAAATATGGATACTTAAGAAGCATGAAAAACCCAGATATAGATAATGTAGATAATATGGAAATCTGTAGAAGGTCTCATGTACATAATGATAGCTGTGACAATGATTACGTACATGAAAATAGTGGTATAATAAATAAATTAGCTTACCTAATATCTGAAGGTGGAACACAATATGGTATTAATGTTAAAGGTATCGGAGAAGAAAAAATGGGTAAACTTTTCTATGATGCACTTACAGAAGGCTTATATTCTCAATCAGATTTTAATCATCTAGGAGAAGTATTATTATTAAAAGCTAAAACAGCAAGTGAAAAAGAAACAGTAGAAAATGCTCTAAAAGCTGTTGGGATAATGAAGGTAAGCTCAAATAATCCTAAAGTAGTTATAAGTAAAATGGTAGGAGAAACTAGATATGAAACATCTATAATGATAAGTCAAAAAGGTTGGGATACTTCTGATAATGTAGTATTAGTAAATTCAAGTTCTATAGCAGATGCTCTTTCAGCCACACCATTTGCAAAATCTATAAATGCTCCAATACTTCTAACACCAAATGACAGCTTATATTATAATATTGAACAAGAGATAAAGAGACTAAAAGCTAAAAATATATATATTATTGGAGGTACAAGTTCAGTATCGAATAATATAGTAAATGAGCTTGAATATGATGGATTTAAGGTAAATAGAATAAGTGGAATAGATAGATATGACACATCATTAGAAATAGCTAAAAGATTAGGTAACATATCAAATATAGCTGTTGTAAATGGAGTTAAAGGATTAGCAGATGCAGTTAGTATAGCACCTGTCGCAGCCAATAAGAATATGCCGATAATACTAACATCACAAAATGAAAATTTTGATAAAATTAATAAGTTTATTAAACAAAACAATATACAAACATCTTATGTTATAGGTGGACAAAGTACTATATCTAATGATATAACAACTAAATTACCTAACTATAAAAGAATAGGTGGAGATGATAGAAATGAAACCAATGCTTTAATTTTAGAGAACTTTTATAAAGAAAAAAATCTAGAAGACATACTTATAGCAAAAGATGGCATAAATAAACAAGATGATTTAATTGACGCCCTATCAGCAGGAGTATTAGCAGCTAAGAAAAACTCTCCAATTGTAATAGTTGGAAGTAATTTAAATTGGAAGCAAAAAGAAATTTTATCATCTAAAGAAACAAATGAAGTAACTCAAGTTGGTGGAAATGGAAATGAAAATTCATTTAGTCAAATAATTGATATATTAAACAAATAACTAAATTCTTTATAAAAAATACTAACAAGTAAAGTTAGTATTTTTTTGTTTAAAATCTAACTTATATGTTTTATATGTAAAAATATGGGAATAAAATTAATATATATGGATAGAAAGCTTAATTCAAGTAAAAAAGAAATTGAAGAATTTAAAGAATGTAGTTAGGAGATATTAAAATGAAGTTGGAAAAAGAAATAATATTAGAAGAAAGAGAAGCTAAAAAGATAGAAAGAAAATCTGAGAAATGTGATAAAAAGGAATTCGAAATTAACAGCGAAAGAAATTACAAAGAAGCACAAAAAGAAGCTAAAGCTCATCAAAAATCTATGAAAAAATTAGAAAAAGAAAAGTTTGAAGAAAAAAGGGAAGAAAGAAAAGTAAATAAATAAATTAAATAGGTATTTATAAAGGTATATAATTTAAGTATTATATGTTTATATAAGTATCTATTTAGATTATTTACTAAAACACTAACTTATTAAAGTTAGTGTTTTTTAATATATTTAAATAATAAATACAAAGATATAAAAAAAGTGGATTAATTAAAGGAATTTGTTTAAATTTGTAAAAGTATATTAATAAAGAGGTGAGTTCATATGTTTAACCAAAGTATTGTTTTAGAATTTGACAAAAGGTTAGTTTCAGAAGAAGAGATGATTGAGAATATAGATTATTATATTTCAAGGTCTAGTGAAGGTATGAAACTCATATCACAGGGAAAGCAAAAGGAGGCTATGAAAATATTAAAAGAAATTAAAACGTCATTAAAGAAAGAATACATATATTATAATAAAGAGAAGATTAAACCATATATACATAGAAATAATGTATATAGAACTTATCAATGGGGGATAGTTTTAGCTTATTCTAAATTATATAAAGTCTATTCTTATAAATATTTGTATGACAATTTATTTAATGTATGGGATAGTATCTCTAATCATGATTCTTGTTTATTTTTAGGATATAGAATATAAAGACACTTATATTATTTAATGATATAAGTGTCTTTTTAGTATAAAATAAATTTTATTTGTATAAAAATTTGGGTAAATATGATCTATAGCTACTTTTATATTTATTAGATTATTTACATCGAGATATTATAAAATTTTCAAAAAAATATAAAAAAATAAGGAAATTTACTGAAAAATATAAAATTTAAGCTAGAATTAGGTGGTATCAAGGGGTATAAGAAAAGTGAATATAAATAGCTTGAATATACACTATATATGGTATAAAATAGAGGTTGTGTTACTACATATAGTGCTTATGCAAAGTTAAGTAAAGTGCTGAAAAACAAAAAAGTCAATACTTTTTATTAAAAAAGTTATTGTTTTTTTATCTAGTAAGACTTGACAAACACATCAAGAAATATTAGGCAAAAGGAGAGTTTTATGACCAGAAAATTAAATATAATAAAAAGAAATGGAAAGGTTGCAGAGTTTGATAAAATAAAAATCGAAAATGCAATACTAAATGCTATGAAATATGGTAGCGGTATATATGAAGAAGAAATAGCTAAAAAAATAGCTAACGAAATAGAAGAAAATTGTTATGAAAAGTCACCTTCGCCGACAGTATATCAAATAGAAGATATGGTATATAAGAAGTTAATAGATTATAAACACGAATTGACTGCGAAAGCTTATGAAGGATATAGAGCGGTACAGTCATTTAAAAGAGAAGTGAATACAACTGACGAAAGTATATTAGGATTACTAGACAATAGTAATGAAGATGTTATAAATGAAAATTCAAATAAAAATGGATTATTAGCGTCTACTCAAAGAGACCTAATAGCTGGAGAAGTTTCAAAAGATATAGCAAGAAGAAAATTAATACCAGCACATATAGCGCATGCCCATGATGAAGGTGTACTTCACTATCACGATATGGACTATGCAATTCAACCAATTCATAACTGTATGCTTATAAACTTAGAAGATATGTTAAATAATGGTACAGTAATAAGTAATAAATTAGTAGAATCACCAAAATCATTTACAACAGCTTGTACAGTTACAACACAAATAATAGCTCAAATAGCAAGCGGTCAATATGGTGGAAACTCTATAACTATAAAGCATATAGCACCATTTTTAAGAGTATCGTATGATAAATATTTCAATAAATACAAAGAAAAGTATTCTGAAGAAATGGCTAAAGAATTAGCTGAAGAAAGAATGTTAGAGGAGCTAAAAGCAGGTATACAAACTATAAGATATCAATTATCAACGTTATATACAAGTAATGGTCAATCACCATTTTCAACTATATATTTAGAGATTGAAGAAGGTCATGAATATGAAAGGGAAATGGCTTTAATTTGCGAAGAAATGATAGCGCAAAGATTAGAAGGAATGAAAAACTACAAAGGACAAGAAGTAGGAGAAGAATTCCCTAAACTAGTTTATTTATTAGATGAACATAACTGCCTAGAAGGTGGTAAGTATGACTATATTACAAGGCTAGCAGCTAAATGTAATACGAAAAGATTAGTTCCAGATTATCAAAGTGCTAAAATAATGAGAAAGAATTATGAAGGAAATACTTTCCCACCTATGGGATGTAGAAGTCACTTATCTCCATGGAAAGATGAAAATGGAAATTATAAGTGGTATGGAAGATTCAATCAAGGTGTAATATCATTAAACTTAGTACAAGTTGCATTAACTGCAAATAAAGATATGGATAAATTCTGGGAGATATTAGATGAAAGATTAGAACTTTGTAAAGAAGCTTTAATGGTTAGACATGATTTATTAAAAGGAGTAAAATCAGATGTATCTCCAATACATTGGCAACATGGAGGAATAGCTAGACTTAAAAAAGGAGAGAAGATAGACGCTCTTTTAGAGGATGGATATTCAACTCTTTCTTTAGGATATGTTGGGGTATATGAAATGACTCAAGCAATGCTTGGTGTAAGTCATACAACTAAAGAAGGGGAAGCATTTGCATTAGAAGTTATGCACCATTTAAATGATGCTTGCCAAAGTTGGAAGGAAGAAACTGGTCTTGGATTTGGATTATACGGAACTCCTGGAGAAAGTTTAACTTCAAGATTCTGTAGAATAGATAAGCAAAAATTCGGAGAAATTAAAAATGTAACTGATAGAATGTATTATACAAACTCATACCATGTTCACGTAACTGAAGAAATAGATGCTTTTGAAAAATTAAAGTTTGAAAGTCAATTCCACGACATAAGTTTAGGTGGATGTATAAGTTATGTAGAAGTACCGGATATGAGTAAAAACCTACAAGCAGTAGAGCAAATAATAAATTACATCTATCACAATATACAATACGCAGAAATAAATACTAAGCCAGATATATGCTATAAATGTGGATACACAGGTGAAATAAAGCTTGATAAGGATTTAGAATGGTATTGTCCAAACTGCGGAAACAGAGATAAAGATGAAATGCAAGTTATGAGAAGAACTTGTGGATACATTGGGGCAAATATGTGGGGTAAAGGACGTACTCAAGAGATAGGTGAGAGAGTACTTCACTTATAGAATTTGGAGTGATAATATGAGATTTGCCAAAATAAAAGACAATGACATAGCTAATGGACTTGGAGTAACAATGTCTTTTTGGACACAAGGATGTCCCCACCACTGTAAAGGATGTTTCAATGGAGAAACATGGGATTTTAACGGAGGTCAAGAATTTACACAAGAAGATTTACAATATATTATTGATAATATAAATAAAAATAATATAGATAGAGACTTATCTATATTAGGAGGAGAGCCATTATGCCCTCAAAATGTAGAAGGTGTATTTAATTTATGCAAAGAATTTAAGAAACATTACCCAAATAAAATGATATACCTATGGAGTGGATATACACTAGAAAATTTTGATGAAAGTCAAAAGAAAGTATTAAAATATATAGATGTATTAATAGATGGTAAGTTTGAAGAAAACAATAGAAATCTAAGCCTAATGTTAAGAGGTTCATCAAATCAAAGAGTTATAGACGTAAAAAAGACATTATTAAGTAATAAAATAGTATTTTATGAGCTAGGTTAAGTATGTAGAATGCATCAAGATAAATATAAATTTTATCTTGATGCATTTTTTACATGTAAGTAAATTATATTAAGCACAAAAATGTTAACAACTCATGAAAGTAAAATATGTCAATAAGATTGAAAATGTAAAACGTGACATTTGAGGAACGGACAAAGTCGTTGGTGACATGAAGTGTAGCGCCCACGCAGTGGCTTAAGCGAAGCGAATTTTTTACAAAATAAAAAATTATTATGCTAGAAGAAGTAATTTCATAGAGTACTTTAACGTTTAGTTTCAAAAAATGAAATTAATAATTATTATCATTTACAAAAATGATTAATTATGATATACTTTAAATAAATAGAGAATTAATGAGTAATTTACTAGCAAGTGAACATAAAAGTGTAAATTATATCATAGCTTACATAAATTTTTTAAATCCGATGATCTTCAGCACGTTATTAGATTTAATACAGAAAGTATAATATTCCCCTATATGATAAATTACATTATAAATGTTATGCTAATTATACTCTTAATTTACTAATATAACTACACAACTTCTATATAAAGACCACGATTCATATCGTGGTTTTTATTTTAAAAAATGATAATGAAATTCATTTACAAAAAATAAAAATTATGATATATTAAAAATAGGCTTAAAATTATCGCGGCAAATTTCTGATTTTATAGGAGATGATAATTATGGCAAGAATGATGGGACCTAGATTTAAACAATGTAGAAGACTAGGGTTAAATGTATGTGGGCATCCAAAAGCAATGGATAGAGCTACAAAAGGAACGTCTAGAGCGGACAAAAAGCTTTCACCATATGGAGTACAGTTATTAGAAAAGCAAAGATTAAAGGCTTACTATGGTGTGTTAGAAAAGCAATTTTCTAACTATGTAAAAAAAGCGATGAAATCTAAAGACTCTACAGGTACAGCATTAGTACAAATGTTAGAATGTAGATTAGACAACTTAGTATATAGATTAGGGTTAGCAAGCTCTACAAGACAAGCTCGCCAAATGGTAGTTCATGGACATATACTAGTTAATGGGAAAAAAGTAGATATACCTTCTTATGGAGTGTCAGTAGGAGATGTTATATCTTTAAGAGAAAAATCTCAAAAAAATACAATGTTTAAAGATAGTTTTCAACAAAATGCTACTAGCCAATATCCTTACTTAACTAAGGATATAGAGAACTTTTCAGGTGTTCTTACTAGAAAGCCTGAAAGAAATGAAGTACCAATAGAAATTGACGATATTTTAGTTGTTGAGTACTACTCAAAATAATCTAAATATAAAATTACCATAAATCTTAGGGTTTATGGTAATTTTTTTATTTTAAGTATTTTATAAAGATAAAAATGGACAAAATGATAGTTATATTATAAGCTAATCTATATAAAATAATTAAAAGGAGGTCGTTAATGTATAGTTTGAACAATATCAAGCAAAATAATTGTCCATTAAAATTCATATCAAACATACTCGGAAAAAAATGGGTATGTGAAATAATATGGGAAATTGGTAATGATAAAAAAAGATTTGGAGAATTACAAAGGTGCATAGAAGGATGTAGCAAGAAGATGTTAATTCAACAATTAGAATTTTTAATCGAAAATGGAATAGTAATTAATGACAAAAAAGAATTAAAAAATAATATCCAATCAACATACTATTTAAGTGAATGTGGTGTTTCGTTACTTCCAATAATGGAAACTATGATACTTTGGAGTAACAAACATATTAAATGTGATTGTTAATTTTATATAGATATTAATCTGGTTACAAAAAAGTTACCAGTTGATACAAGAGCTCATACTTGTTATATTATAAAAAACAGGTATGAGCTCATTTACTTTATATAAAAATAATCGGAGGGAGGCAATACATGAATTATACGTTTTTTTCAGAATTTCTTATGGTCACGAATTATATGACTTTAATATCAATAGCAATTTTAATAGGAATGTTTTTTGTAATAAATAAATTAAGTAAAAAGATAAAATTTAATAAATTAATGATTTTATCAATAGTATTAGGGATTGGACTAGGAGTATTAGTCCATGCTATAGCAGGATTCCCAGAAGATCCTACTAAGGTAACTTGGTTAACAGAAGTATCTAAATGGTATGGGCTATTTGGATATGGTTTTATGGATTTATTAAAAATGTTAGTAGTTCCACTTGTGTTTGTTTCAATAGTAAGAGTAATAATGAACTTAAAGCAAGGTGAAAACCTAGGTAAATTAACAGGAAAGACTATTGTAATGTTATTAGGAACAACAGCGATAGCAGCAATAATAGGTATAGTAGTTGGAAATTTATTTAACTTAGGAGTAGGACACGAAGCGATAGTAAAAAGTGGAGAAATAAGAGAGGTTACACCAATAGTCGATACTATAAGAGGTTTATTACCATCAAATCCAGTAAATGCAATGGCACAAGCTAATGTAGTTGCAGTAGTAATATTTGCAGGATTTTTAGGTATAGCAGTAAAGAGACTTAATAAAAAGTATTCAGAAATAATAAAACCATTTGTAGATTTAGTAGAAGCATTTTATAAAATAATAATAAGTGTTTCTATAACAGTAATAAAACTAATGCCTTATGCAGTAGTTGCTTTAATGGCTACTACGATAATAGATAGAGGTGTAACATCAATATTAGATGTTATGGACTTTATAATAGCTCTTTATGTAAGTGTAGCAATAATGTTTATTGTACATTTAGTAATAATAACTTTAAGTGGGGTAAATCCTATAAAATACTTAAAAAATGTATCTAAACCACTTATATTAGCATTTACATCTAGATCAAGTTTAGGAACATTGCCTGTAACAATAGAAACACTTACAGATAATGTTAAAGTAGATCAAGGTATAGCAAGTTTTGTAGGAAGTTTAGGTTCTAATATGGGAATGAACGGTTGTGCAGGAATCTATCCAGCATTAATGGCAATTACTGTAGCTAATATGTCTGGTACTCCTATGAACTTTAGTTTTTATATCATGTTACTTATAGTAATAACTATAAGTTCGTTAGGAATAGCTGGGATACCAGGTACTGCAACAATGTCAGTTTCAGTAGTTATATCAGGTATGGGTATGGGAGCATATTTCCCGCTATTAGGTGGAATACTTGCTATAGATCCAATATTAGATATGGGACGTACAATGCTTAATGTTAATGGAACTATGGCTTCAGCAATAGCAGTTGCTAGTTCATTAGATAAAATTGAAAAAGATAAAATAAGTTAATAAAATCTATAAAAAACCTTCAAACAACTATTAATTATTTGAAGGTTTTTATTAGTTTTTTATATGAATATTTTTATTAAGAAATCTTTGAATTTATACATATACTATTTTCTTTAATTATTAGTTTGCCTAAAAAAGCTCCAATTAGTGCAGGAATAACCCAGTTAAATCCTATATTAGCAAATGGAAGATTGTTAATAAAAGGGATATTTATACCTAGATTACTAAGTACTGTAAGCAAGCTTGTTAATAATGTTGCATAAGCAGCACCCTTAAAAGCAGAATCTCTCTTAAATATTTTTCCAAACAAGCTCATTAGAACTAAAACTATTGAAACAGGATATAACACTGTTAGTATAGGAGCAGCAATAGCTATTATTTTATCTACGCCTAAATTAGAAAATATGGCACTAAATACACATATAAAGGTTACTATGTATTCATATTTTAGTTTTCTATTAGTTACATCTTCGAAATACTTAGCTGTAACAGAAGTTAATCCTATGGAAGTTGTTAAGCAAGCAAATGCAACAACTATACTTAATAATATAGTACCAGTATTTCCTAATAAAAGATTTGTTATATTAACTAGTAATTCTGTCTGAGAAATGCTAGCATCATACACCGTAGAAACTGTAGCTCCAAGATATGCTAGTCCACCATAAACTAGTGTAAGCCCAATACCTGCAATTAAAGATGCTTTTATCGTAAGGCTTATATTTTCTTTCTTATTTCTGTAACCTTTACTTAAGAAAGATGACATAACAAGTGCAGTTATACCACCTAATCCAAGGGCATCCATAGTTTGATAACCTTGAGTTACACCTCTCATAAATAGATTATCAGAAGAAATATTAGTATTTAACTCACCAATAGGAGATAATATCCCCTTGATTATTAAGATCGCTAACGCTGCTAAAAGTATAGGCGTTAAAAATTTACCTATAATATCCATAACCTTACTTGGTTTTATAGTTAATATAAACACTAGTGTAAAGAATAAAATTGAAAATATTATTGGATTAAATGAGTTATTTAGAGGAAGTATACTCATTTCAAATGTAGTTGCACCAGTTCTAGGAACTACTAATATTGGACCTAAGCACAACATCATTATTACTTCTAAAGTAAGCCCAAATCTTTTGCCAGCTTTTCCAATAACATCTTGGAATGAACCAGCCTTTGCTATTGCATTGATAGAAAGTAGTATTATACCAACATCTGCAATTATAAACCCTAAGAAACTCATTAGCCAATTGCTACCAGAGGTAACACCTATGTATGGTGGGAAAATCAAATTACCTGCTCCAAAGAACATTGAAAATAGTGCGAAACCAATAACAATAATATCAATATTTTTTTTCATAATAACACCTCTTTTTTTATTTTATATATAAAAAAGCCACATAGTATGTACCATGTGACTTTTATTTTGCCTAGGATAAATAAAAAAGCCACATAGTATTATCTATGTGGCTTTACATAACAAGTTAGCTTTCACCATCATAGATACAAACAAGTACCAGTTTGTATCTACGATTAATCTATCGTTCATAAATACAAACCAACTACAATAGCCAAAAGCTAAAATAAGATATATTTAATTGTTTATTGTTAGTTAGATTTGTATTAATTATCATATTTATATTCTCCTAAAAAATTTATATTTAAATTGATTATATATAGTTAAAGGGAATATGTCAATAATATTTTTCAGAAAATTTATACAAATTATTTTATAATTAAAGTAAAAAATATTTTATAAATATGCAGTAAATTATAAAGGCTTAAGTAATAGCAATTATAGAAAAAATAAAAATTTAGTGTATATTAGTTAAATGCTAATATAAAAGTAATAAAATAAAAAGACAATCATAATACAATAAAACATTGAAATAAAATAAACATATTAGCCATATTCTATGATGGTTAATAAAACAATAATAGTAAAATTAGATAAGGTGGAATTAAATGAATAATAAATTTGAGAGTTTAAAATTAAATAAAGATATATTAAAAGCATTGTATAATTTAGGCTATAATTCACCATCGAAAGTTCAGAGTGAAGTTATACCAAGGTTATTAAGATATGAAAATATAATAGTCAAATCAAAAACTGGGAGTGGAAAAACTGCGAGCTTTGCTATACCAATATGTGAAACAGTAGAAGTGGATAATAACAATCTTCAAGCACTAATAGTTGTACCCACTAGAGAGTTAGCACTTCAAGTAAAAGAAGAGATATCTAATATAGGTAGATTGAAGAAAATAAGATGTAGTGCTATATTTGGAAAACAACCTATGAAAGATCAAATAAAGGAGTTAAAGCAAAGAGTTCATATTGTAGTAGCAACTCCAGGAAGAATAATTGATCATATAAGTAGGGGTACAATTAACCTTGAAAGTATAAGATATTTTATAATTGATGAAGCAGATAAAATGCTTAAAAAAGGGTTTGTAGAAGATATGGAGTTTATATTTAATAGTATACCTAAAAATAGCATTAAAGGACTATTCTCAGCGACTATAGATAAAGATATAAAAAATATTTGCTTAGAATATATGAAAGATGCAGAAATGGTAGAAGTAAAAAATGAAAATTTATTAAATAATAAACAAATATCAGAAAAGACAGTCAAAGTAGAGGATAAAAAAAAGTATGATACTTTAAAAAATATAATATATTCTCAGGCTCCAGTATCAGTTATGATATTTTGCAATACAAAAGAAACTGTTACAAAACTTTATAAAAATTTAAAGGAAGATAGGTTTTTAGTAACAGAACTTCATGGTGATATGTCTCAAGACAAAAGAAATTTTACGATAAAAGATTTTAAAAATGGTAAGTTTAATATACTAGTAAGTACAGATGTAGCTGGTAGAGGTATACATATAGATGACATATCTTTAGTTATAAATTTTAATGTGCCTAGAGATAAAGAAAACTATATACATAGAATAGGTAGGACAGGTAGAAAAAAAAGCTTTGGAAAATCTATAACTATGGTAAATCAAAAAGATGAAAAGTATATGGAAGAAATAGAACATTATATTGGATATAAAATAGAAGATCTAGATGACATAAAAAAAGAAGATATTGCTTTAGGAAAAGCTAAGTTTGAAGAAAATAATAAAAAAGTTTTAAAAAATAGAAAAAATAGAAATGAAGAAAAAAAGGTTCACAGTGAAGTAACGAGACTATACCTAAATGCTGGAAAGAAAAAGAAAATAAGAGTTATAGATATTGTTGGAGCTCTTAATAGTATAGAGGGAATAAATAATGAAGATATAGGTGTAATAGAGGTACAAGACCTTTGTTCTTATGTAGATATATTAAATCACAAAGGTGAAATTATATTAAAGAAGTATAAAGAGATTAGTGTAAAAAAGAAGATGGTAAAAATAAAAAAAGATAGTAGATAAAAAACCCCCTTAACTTCTATAATACACCAAAAAAATATATAATAATAGCCTTAAAATGTAATTGTTTTCCTGTTATTATTTAAATATACAAGATAACTTGTATATTTAAAAATGTAGTCCAGATACAGGAGGTACATACTATGAGCGTAAAAATAATTTCAAAGCATGTAAAAGTTACAGAGGCAATAAGAGAAAAAATTGAAAGTAAGTTTGAAAAGCTAGAAAAATATATTAATGATGATTTTGATGTACATGTTAAAATAGATGTAAAGAGAAAAAATCAAAGTATTGAAGCGACAGTATATACTAAACATGGAACTATCGTTAGAGCTGAAGAATGCCAAGAAGATTTATATTCAGCAATAGACTTATTATATGATAAGCTTTATAAACAGCTTAGAAAATACAAAACACAAATGATAAGAAGAAATAGAAAAAATGAAAGTATAAGATTTGATAATATAGAGGAATATGAAGAAATAGATTTAGATGACGATGTAATAAAAAGAAGAAAGAAATTTAAAATGGACAAGCCAATAACTCCAGAAGATGCAATTGTTCAAATGAATTTATTAGGACATCAATTCTTTTTATTTAGAAATATAGAGACAAATAAAACAAGTATTATATATAAAAGACATGATGGATATGGCCTTATAGAACAAGTGTAATACCATAAACATTTAATAATAAAAAACGTATTGAAAATTTCAATACGTTTTTTATTATTAAAAAATAGCTTATTATTATTAATATAACTTGAATTATTTAGATTTTAGTTTTATACATTTTTTTGATATATAAAATATAATAAAACCAGCTAGACAAGTTGCTAGAGCTATAATTATATGTAAATCCACATCATACTCAAATACATAAGAACAAGCATTATCTAAAGCATGAAATAATATACAAAGCCAAATGCTATTAGTTTCCATGTATATGTAAGTAAGTACAAAAGAAGAAGCAATACAACTAAGAGCAAATGGAATAAAACTAGTATGTTGTTGTGGTGTACCAACTACAAACCATAAAGGTAGATGCCATAAGGACCAAATAATACCTATTATTAGAGAACTTTTAAAAGGAGAATATTTCTTTAGTAATTTAGGAAGTAAAAAACCTCTCCATCCTATTTCCTCTAATCCTCCCCCAAATATCATTATAGGAGTTAACCAACTTAAAAATATTAATGGGGATTTTAGTAAGGCACCATAGCCTCTAAACATTTCAACTACTATATATGGAACGGTCCAAAGTATTAAAGCGGCGATAATAACATATAAATATTCCTTTAGACTCCTGTTTGCATTTACACAGTTCCTTAAAAATCTATCAAATTCATCTTTAGACAAAAACTTTTTAGCGGTAATTAATCCAGCTAAAGCAGGAGAATACCCTGAAAGTGCATAAAATAACATAAAAATAGGAGAACCATATATTAAAATATTGAGTTGTGTTGTAGATATAGTTACTGTAAATCCAATTATACAAAAAAGTATTAGTACTATAAAAAAGTACTTTGTATCTTTTGAAATCAATTTTTTTCGCCTCCGAATTTTTTATAAGAATTAATTTATAGAATAATTCAAAGTATATTGAAATTATTGAATAACTATATAATTATTATACATAAGAAATCTAACTAATTTAATAGGGAAATTAAATAAAATTCGTATAATAAATATATATATATAGTTTATTTATAAACTAATAATTTGTTGATTATGAAAATACATTGTGCTACACTCAACTTGTAAAAATAAATAAAAGCTAGGGGAGCTATGATTGGATAGCTGAGAAGTAAAGCCATAACTTTCAGACTCTAAGAACCTGATTAAGATAATTCTTACGTAGGGAAGCTCGTATATTTTAATGTACCTAGATTTTTAGTTAAATAAGGCGCTCTCTATAAAAAGAGAGTGCTTTTTTAATGCTATTAAAGTTAAATTTATATAATTATTTTTATATCTTATAAAAGATAATCCTTAAAAGGAGGAAATGTAAGTGAAGGTAAATGGGGAAGAGTTTGAATTTAAATCAGATATGACAATATCAAAGTTATTAGAAGATATTGGAGTAAAAAAAGATAGCGTAGTAGTAGAGATAAATTTAAACATAATTGAAAATAATCAATACGATAGCTATATACTAAGAGAAGAAGATGTTATAGAAGTCATAAGGTTTGTTGGAGGGGGATAAGATGCAACTTTTTATAAATGAGCTACTTGTAAATATTGATGAAGATATAGTTACAGTAGATAAAGTTAAAGAAAAATATAAAAAAGATGCAGATATAATAATACTAAATGGTCATCCAGTAGATGCATATGTAGATTTAGAATTATATGAAAATGATAGAGTTACATTAATAAAAAGGGGTGAAATTCCAAAATTTGAAGAATTAGAAAATCTTATGGTTAGCAGACATACTCCAAATGTTCACTACAAATTAAAAAATGGAAAAGTAGCAATATTAGGTATTGGTGGATTGGGTTCAAATATAGCTATATCTTTAGCTAGAATAGGCGTAGGAACATTAATACTAGCAGACTTTGATATAGTAGAACCATCTAATTTAAATAGACAACAATATTTTATAAATGATATAGGAAAATATAAAACCGAGGCACTTAAAAATAATATAGAAAATATTAATCCATTTATAGAAGTTGAAACTATAAACAAAATAATAGATTCATCAAATATACATGAATTTGGGAACGTAGATATAATAATAGAGGCTTTTGATAATCCAAAGTACAAAGCAGAAATTGCAAATAACATTTTAACTAAAATGAGAGATAAATATTTAATATCCTCATCTGGAGTGGCAGGATATTATGATTCTAACATAATAAAAACAAGAAAAATCAGAGATAAATTTTACATATGTGGAGATGAGATAAATGAAGCTAAAGAAGGTGATGGGCTTATGGCACCAAGGGTGGCTATATGTGCTAATCACATGGCTAATTTAGCAACAAAAATATTGATAGAAGACAAATAAGATTATGTGGGGGATAAAAATGGATAAATTAATATTAAACGGACATGAGTTTAATAGTAGACTTTTAATAGGAACGGGAAAATATAGTTCAAATGATATGTTACCAAGAGTAATAGAGTCAAGTAACAGTGAAATAATAACTATGGCACTAAGAAGAGTAGACTTAGACAATACAGAAGAAAATATACTATCACATATACCTAGCAATATGACAATACTTCCTAATACATCAGGAGCGACTAATCATATGGAAGCTGTTAGGATAGCAAGAATAGCTAGAAAAATGGGATGTGGAAACTTTATAAAAATAGAAGTAATAAGTGATACAAAATACTTATTACCCGATAATGAAGAAACTATAAAAGCAACTAAAATACTTGCTGATGAAGGATTTGTAGTTCTTCCATATATGAGTCCAGATCTATATGCAGGCAAAAGGCTAATAGAAGCAGGGGCAGCAGCAGTTATGCCACTTGGGGCACCAATAGGTTCTAATAGAGGGCTTAAAATGAAAGAAATGATAAAAATAATGATAGAAGAATTAGATATACCAATAATAGTAGATGCAGGAATTGGAAAACCATCTCAGGCTATGGAAGCTATGGAAATGGGGGCAGCAGCAGTACTTGTAAACACTGCAATAGCTAGTGCAGGCGACCCTATAAAAATGGCGAATGCTTTCAAATTAGCAGTTGAAGGTGGAAGAGAAGCATATTTAGCTAAAACAGGAAGAGTAAGCAATTTTGCAAATGCATCTTCACCTCTTACTGGATTTTTAAGTGAAGTAGGTGTTTAATTTGAGTTTTTATAATGTTATAGAAAAGTATAAAGATATTGATATAGATAAATATCTAGAAAATGTATCAAATTATGATGTTTTAAGAAGTTTAGAAAAGGATAATTTAGATGAATATGATTTATTAAATTTATTATCTAAAAAAGCCACTAAATACCTGGAAGAAATGGCACAAAAAGCACACGAGATAACTAATAGATATTTTGGAAAGACTATACTTTTGTATACTCCTATGTATATAGCAAACTATTGTGTAAATAAATGTCTATACTGTGGATATAATATAGATTCTGGAATAAGTAGAAAAAAGCTCAACATTAATGAAATTAAAATAGAAGGAAATGAAATATCTAAAGAGGGATTTAAGCATTTGTTGCTTTTAACTGGAGAAAGTAAGATTCATTCAGACGTAGAGTATATAGGTGAAGCTGTAGAAGTTCTTAAAGATAAATTTCCATCTATTACAATAGAAGTTTATCCAATGGATGAAGAAGAGTATAAATATTTAGTAGATAAAGGCGTTGAAGGGCTTACTGTATACCAAGAAGTATATGATGAAAATATTTATAAAGAGGTACATTTAAAAGGTCCAAAATCTAATTATAAATATAGATTAGACTCACCAGAAAGAGGAATAAAAGCTGGAATGAGAAGTGTATCAATAGGTTCGTTACTTGGTCTTAATGATTTTAGAAAAGAAACTTTTTTTACATTAATGCATGGAAGATATTTAAGAAAAAAATATCCACATGTAGACGTTTCATACTCAATACCTAGAATAAGACCATTTAAGGGATGTTATGAAAAAATAATTGATATCAATGATAATGATTTAGTACAAGCTATGGTTGTTATGAGATTATTTGATAATCAAGGTGGTATAAATTTATCGACTAGAGAAAGCTTATCATTGCGAAGAAATTTAATACCTTTGGGAGTTACAAAATTAAGTGCAGGTGTATCAACAAATGTAGGAGGGCATTCTCAAAATAGTAAAGATACATCTCAATTTAAAATTAGTGATGAAAGTAGTGTTAGTGATATAAAAGCCATGTTAAAAGATATTGGATACCAACAAATATTTAAAGATTGGGAAAGGTTTTAATGTATCTAATAACGAATAGGCATCTATGCAAATATGATAGGTATATTGAAGTTATAAAAGAAGCATCTTATTGTGGCGTTAAAAATATAATACTAAGAGAAAAAGATCTGAGTAATGATGAGCTAGAAAATTTATATCTTAAGATTAAAAAAAATATAAATAAAGATACTAAGATAATAATAAATAGCAATATAGAAGTATTTAAAAGAGTTGATGCCGACGGTATACATTTACCATTTGATAAGTTTATAGATATTTATGATGAAAAAAATAAAAAAGATACAAATGAGTATATAGATATCAAAAACTTTAATAAAATATTAGGAGTATCAACTCATAGTATAAAAGATATAGTAGAAGTACTAAAAAGAAATGCAGATTATATATTTTTATCACACATATATGAAACTAAATGTAAGGAAAACTTAAAACCTAAAGGAATTGAAATATTAAAAGAGGCCAATTCTTTACTTATTAATTCAAATATAAATTTAATTGCATTAGGTGGAATAACACCTAGCAATGTCAAATACATAGTAGATTATTGTGATGATATAGCTGTTATGTCTAACCTAATGAGTAGTAAAAATATAAAAAAAACAATAAATGAATATAATATAGATTAAAAGTTAGCGTCTAAAATAATTTTTATTATTTTAGACGCTAACTTTTATTATAAATAGGTATTTTTATGTATTTTACTATTTAAAATAGTTACAATCTTTGATCTAGTAAAGGATTAGAATTTAAAGTTAATACCATTTAAATCATGAGTTTTATTTAGATAAATTAACTTTTATTGAGATTTTTATTACATAATCATCATATTCTTGAACTGCTAAATCATCAAGTATTATATCTTCATAGAAATGACCTTGAACAGATAGATTATTTTCTTCTATAAACTTTAAAATCTTATTATAAGTAATGCTAGTGTTATAATAACTACCCCTATGATATGCAACAATGTACAATCCCTTAGCTTTAGTAAAATTAGAATATTCTTTATTAGGAAGTTTATTATATATATATTTATAATCTAAGTAATTACCATTAGCTATATCACTGTATTCAAGCATTTCACCTAAAAAATGGGGGTAAGCTATACCTCTATCTTCACAACGACCTATATGAGCAGAAAAAGCCTCATAAACTTCTTTATCTGTAGAACAATTAAAAACTTTTGAAATAAATATGTATTCTTCTTGTAATGGTAAAATGCTGACTTTATCTGTATAATTATTAATAAAATCTTTGGAGTATTCAATTTTTCTATCAATAAAGAGTTTTATCTGGTTTAACTTATCTATTTTATTGATTACATTTATACGTTCCTTTTCTAGTAAATTAATTAATTCATTGGGATTTCTCTTACTTAAGTATTCTTTTATTTCTTTTAAAGGCATACCAATATCCTTTAGCATTGTTATAGCTCCAAACGTTTCTATTTGTTGATAAGAATAATATCTATAATTATTATCTCCTTTTATTTCAGGAGAAAAAATTCCAACTTGATCGTAATGATAAAGAGTTTGCTTACTAGTTTTGCAAAGCTTAACAAATTCTCCAGTAGTAAAATGTATATTCTTATTAATTTTCATATAAAACACTCCAGATAATATAATAGTTTAATTATAAATATAACACAAAATGTTTAAGATTAAACTAATTAGCATTAATTTATGATAGTCTCCAATTCAAAAGTAAATACTATAAAAATAATAAAATTTTTATAATAGGAAGATATGGAAAGTGTAAGGGAAGTTTTAACAAATGGAAATTTTACTTATTAGTAAAAATTAAATTAAAATTTTTTAAGGAAAATATAAGTATTTTATATCCACAAATGGATATTAATTAAAAAAAAGAAGATAAGTAGATTTTATTGCAAAAATTATGGTGTATTTGATTTTGTATAATGAACAAACTAATGTTAAATAGATTATAAAAAGGAGTGAAGGTAGTGGAAGATAATAATTCTTTTATGGATGGATTAAGAAATTTGGGAAAGCAACTACTTTACACAGAAAGTGAGAATACAAATACTGATAGAGAGAATATAACAGAAATAAACAGTAATGGGAATAAAAGATGTATAACTAGAGCAGGCGCAGGGCCTAAAAGTCATAATAGAGTAGGTAACCCAAATAATAAATTTAGATAAATAATAAAATAATATCATTATGGAGGTAGTAATATGAAAAAAGGATTAATACCAGTAGCTTTAGGAACAGTAGTAACAGCAACAGGATTGATGTTAGATGCTAAGCAAAATAAAAAAGAGAAGTTCAATAGAAAAGATTATAAAAATATGGCAGGTGCACTTCTAGTGGGAGCAGGAGTTGCTCATATTGCCTTAGGTGGAATAGACATAGCTAAATATTAAAATAAGAGGAGATTATTCATTCTCCTCTTATTTTATATTATATTTAGAAATCACTATTATTAGGTGCTTGTCATATAAATGAAAACAAGTCGTTAATATATGTAAGAGCTTATTTTTGTTTTTGAAGATAAAAATTTAAATTAATAATTATTAATAAATAAAAAAATATTGACAATGATAATAATTATCAATACAATAAAAGTAAGTTGAAAATTAATTTCAAGAGATATGTATTTTCATATAAGGTTATAGCTAGGAGGAAAGATGAAGAAAAGATACTTAGGAATAATATTGATAATATTATCTGCAATATCAGTATTTTTAGGAGTACATAACATAAAGATAGTAGATATATTAACTTTAAATGAAGAACAATTAAATATTTTATTAATAAGCAGATTGCCTAGATTAATAAGTATATTAGTTGCAGGAATAGGAATGAGTATATGTGGTCTTATAATGCAACAAATAAGTAGAAATAAATTTGTATCTCCAACAACAGGAGCTACTATTGATTCAGCTCAATTAGGACTGATATTTGCGATGCTAATTCTACCAAATGCAACTATGGGTAGCAAAATGATAACATCTTTTGTATTTGCTCTTGGTGGGACCTTTATATTCATGAAAATATTAAAAAGTTTAAAGTTTAAAAATGCTGTGTTTGTACCGTTAGTTGGTATAATGTTTGGAAATATAATAGGTTCAATGACGACTTTTATAGCATATAAATATGATTTAATGCAAGATATAACTTCTTGGATGCAAGGAAATTTCTCTATGATACTTAAAGGAAACTATGAAATATTATACATAACAATACCAATGATAATACTTGCATATATTTATGCAAATAAATTTACTATAGCTGGTATGGGTGAAGATTTTGCGACAAACCTAGGACTTAATTACAATAAAGTTGTGAACTTAGGGTTAATTATCGTAGCAATAGTTACAGTATGTGTAGTAACAACAGTAGGAAGTATACCTTTTATAGGATTAATAGTACCAAATATAGTATCAATTTATAAAGGTGATAATGTAAAAGATAGTATATGGCATACAGGGTTATTTGGAGCAATATTTGTGTTAACATGTGATATATTCTCAAGGATTGTAATATATCCTTATGAAATACCAATAGGATTAACAGTTGGTGTTATAGGAAGTATAGTTTTCCTTTATATGATATTAAGGAGGAAGTCATATGCAAGTTAGTAGTGTAAATAAATTACCTAGTAAAAATATAAATATTAGATTACAAAAAGAAAACAGGCAAAAAAGAATTATATATTTAATAGGATTAATGGTTATTGCATTTTCAGCACTATTCTTAATAGCAGGGGTAAATCCAGAACATATAGATTATGCTATGAGCCAAAGAATACCTAAGTTAATAGCAATAGTATTAACAGGTGGATGTATAGCTTTTTCATCCATGATTTTTCAAACCATAACTAATAATAATATACTTACACCAAGTGTATTAGGTTTAGATTCTTTATACATATTAGTTCAGACGCTTATAGTATTTATTGTTGGAATAGATAGCAAATTTATAGCAAGTAAAAGTCATAACTTTTTATTATCAGTAGTAATAATGGTTGTAGCATCTTTTGTTTTATATAAGAAACTTTTTGAAAAAAGTGGGAATAATATATTTTTCTTACTTCTTGTAGGGATGATATTTGGAACTTTGTTTAAAAGTATGTCTACTTTCATGCAAGTTGTAATAGACCCAAATGAGTATGCTACTCTTCAAAATAGCCTACATGCAAGTTTTGGGAATGTAAATACAGAAATACTTTTAATAGCATCCATAATTTTAATAGCAATAATACCATTTATATATGATGAACTTAAGTATTTAGATGTATTATGTTTAGGTAAAGATAATGCCATAAATTTAGGTGTGGATTATGATAAAGTTGTTAAAAAGATGATAATAGTAGTATCTATATTAGTATCAATATCTACAGCTTTAGTAGGTCCAATAACTTTCTTAGGACTATTAGTAGTAAATATAACAAAGCAACTGCTAAGCACATATAAGCACAGTTACTTAATAGTAGCATCGATTCTTATAAGTATATCAACATTAGTTGGTGGTCAATTCTTAGTAGAAAGAGTATTTAGCTTTAATACAACTCTAAGTGTAATTATAAACTTTGTAGGGGGAGTATATTTTATATACT
Organism: Romboutsia sp. BSD2780061687b_171204_C1; assembly: GCF_015560225.1. Taxonomy (NCBI): domain Bacteria; kingdom Bacillati; phylum Bacillota; class Clostridia; order Peptostreptococcales; family Peptostreptococcaceae; genus Romboutsia; species Romboutsia sp. BSD2780061687b_171204_C1. The sequence goes on from NZ_JADMRK010000003.1 coordinate 273,965, forward strand.
TATTGCTAAAGGAGAGTAAAGCATAATGATAGTAGTAAAAGATATAATAAAAAAATATTCAAATAAGTCAGTAGTTGACAATGTTTCAATAAATATAGAAAAAGGAAAAATAACATCCTTTATAGGCCCAAATGGAGCTGGAAAAAGTACTGCCCTATCTATAATAACTAGGTTAATGAAAAAAGATGGTGGAGAAGTTATTATAGATGGAAAGAGATTAGAAGATTGGGATAATAAAGAATTATCTACTAAAATAGCTATATTAAAACAATCTAATCATATAAATCTAAAGCTTACAATAAGAGAGCTTGTTGCCTTTGGAAGGTTTCCACATAGTCAAGGAAGGCTTACAGAAGAAGATAATAAATATATAGATGAAGCAATAGAATATATGAAGCTTAAAAGTATAGAAGATAGATACTTAGATGAATTAAGTGGAGGACAAAGACAAAGAGCTTACATAGCAATGGTTATAGCTCAAAATACGGAATATGTATTTTTAGATGAACCACTTAATAATTTAGACATGAAGCACTCAGTTGAAATGATGAGGGTACTTAGAAATTTATGTGATGAGCTAGGAAAGACTGTAATTTTAGTTATGCATGATATAAATTATACATCTTGCTATTCAGATTATATAGTAGCACTTAAAGATGGAAAAATAGCAAAGCATGGAAAGACTGATGAGATAATAAATAAGGAAGTATTAGAAGCAATATATGAGATGAAATTTGATATTCAAGAGATAAATGGAGATAAAATTTGTATTTATTTCTAAAAAATTTAAGGTTTTAATGATAAAGATAATCAATATAAAATAATAGAAATTATTAGGAGGACTTATTATGAATAAAAAAGTAGCAGCTATATCAGGTTTGGTTATAGCAGGATTAATAGGAGGGGCATTAGTATTTTCAAATAAAGGAGATAAAGAAGTTGCATCTAAAGCAGATGAAACAGTTAAGGTAGAGCATGCCTTAGGAACTACGGAGGTAGGAGTTAATCCTAAGAGAGTGGTAGTGTTTGACTATGCAGCATTAGATGTAATGCAAAGTTTAGGTATAGATGGTGTAGTAGGAACTCCGCAATCATCTTCGATACCAGAATATTTAAGCGAATACAAAGGGTCTAAGTATGGAAATGTTGGAGGCTTAAAAGAACCAAATTTAGAAAAGGTAAATGAACTTAAGCCAGATTTAATAATAATAAATGGAAGACAACATAGTTTCTATGATAAGTTTACGGAAATAGCACCAACTATATCATTATCAAAAGAAGATGGGAAGTACATGGAATCTTTTACTCACAATATGGAGGTTATAGGAGATATATTTGATAAAGAAGATAAGGTAGATGCTGAGTTAGCTAAGATAAATAAAAAAGTAGAAGAAATAAATAAGAAAGTAACAGAAAAAGATTTAGATGCAACAACTTTAATGGTTAGTGATGGATCATTAAGTGTACTTGGATCAGAATCAAGATTTGGGATAATATATAAGAGTTTAGGATTTAAAGAGACAGATGAGAATGTGAAAAATTCTGATCATGGACAAGATGTTTCATTTGAATATATAGCAAGTCAAGATTCAGATTATATATTTGTTGTTGATAAGTCAGTTATATCTAGTGATGAAGGTCAAAAGCCAGCACAGGAAATATTAAATAATGAATTAATAAATAATACTAGGGCAGCTAAAGATGGAAATATAGTTTATTTAGATACTCATTCATGGTATTTAAGTGATGGTGGAATAATATCTACAAATACTATGCTAGATGAGGTAGATGAAGCAATAAGCAAATAATAATTCACGTATAATACAAATAAATGTAACTTACTAAAAGTTGTATGAGGATGGGTTTAATTCTTATACAACTTTTGTTCTTTAGTAACTATTATACAAGTTATATTATTTGTAAGAATAATATAGATATCATTTACTTATAGATAAATTAGAAATATAATTATGTGGAGTGCATAAAATCTTTGAAATATAAAATGGTTTTAAAATATTATATACAATGTATAAATATATTGAAAGATGGAGGTAGACAATGATAAAAGAATTCATAAAATATTACAAACCTTATAAAAAATTGTTTGTACTTGATTTACTAGCTGCTTTCACAGTGGCACTATGTGACTTAGTTTATCCAATGATAACTAGAAGTATAATGGATGATGTTGTACCAAATAAAGATACAAGAATGTTAGTTGTATTTGCAATATCTCTATTAGTTATATTTATTATAAAAGCAGGATTAAACTATTTTATGCAATACTGGGGGCATGTAGTAGGTGTAAGGATGCAAGCTGATATGAGAAGCTATGTATTTACTCATCTTCAAAAACTTCCAAGTTCTTATTTTAATAATAATAAAACAGGTGTTATAATGTCTAGAATAATAAATGACCTTATGGAGATATCTGAATTGGCTCATCATGGACCAGAAGACTTATTCATATCTATTGTCATGTTGGTTGGTTCATTCTTTATATTATTAGGAATAAATATAGAGCTTACACTAATAGTTTTTGCTATATTACCTATAATACTTTTATATGCTATAACTCAAAGAAAGAGAATGAATAAGGCATTTAAAGAAACTAGAGTAAAAACTGGTGATGTAAATGCTACTTTAGAAAATAGTATAGCAGGTATGAAAGTTACTAAATCATTCTGTACCCAAGAAGAAGAATTAGAAAAATTTAATAAATCTAATAACATATTTAAATACGCAAGAGAAAGTGCATATAAAGTTATGGCACAATATTTTTCGGGAATGTTTTTATTTATAGATTTATTAGAGTTAGTTGTTTTAATAGTAGCAGGATATTTTACTTATATGAATCGTATAACGTTAGGTGATTTCGCAGCATATCTTTTATATGTAAAAATGTTTATACAGCCAATTAGAAAATTAATAAACTTTACTGAGCAATACCAAAATGGTATGACAGGATTTGAAAGATTTATGGAAATAATAAATGAAGAAACAGAAAAGGAAGCTAAAAACCCAATAGAACTTAATGGTGTAAAAGGTAATATAGAAATAGAAAATGTATCTTTTACATATGAAGATGAAAATCAAGTTTTAGATAATTTAAATTTATCTATAGAAGCTGGAAAAACAATAGCCTTAGTTGGTCCATCAGGTGGAGGTAAAACAACTTTATGTAATCTTATACCTAGGTTTTTTGATTTTGATGAAGGTAGCATAAAGATAGATGGAATAAATATTAAAGACGTAAGCTTAGATTCCCTAAGAAAAAATATAGGGGTTGTAGCACAAGATGTATTTTTATTTACAGGAACTATAAGAGATAATATTGTAATAGGAAAAACTGGTGCTACTGATGAAGAAATAGTAGAGGCTTGTAAAAAGGCTAAAATACATGATTTTATACAAACTCTTCCTAAAGGTTATGATACATATATAGGAGAAAGAGGAGTTAAGTTATCAGGAGGACAAAAACAAAGAATTTCTATAGCTAGAATATTTTTAAAAAATCCTCCAATAATGATACTAGATGAGGCTACATCAGCACTTGATAATGTCACAGAATATGAAATACAAAAATCTTTAGAAGAGCTAAGTAAAGATAGAACAAATTTAGTTGTGGCACATAGATTATCAACTATAAAAAATGCAGATGAGATAGTAGTATTAACGGAAAAAGGTATAGAAGAGAGAGGAACTCATAAGGAACTTATAGAAAAAGGTGGAGTTTACTCAAAACTTCATAGAAAATAGTAAGTTATATAACAAAAAGATGATTCTAACTTTAGAATCATCTTTTGTTTTTATAAATCAACCCAAGTTGATTTACCTGTATATATAAACTCTGTATGTCTACACTTAGGACAGACGTAAATTTTAAACATTAAATGCTCCTCTACATCAAAGATAGCTTTAAAAAATCCACGGTCAGCCTCTTGAGAATCAAATCTATATTCTTTTAAAAATTCAAGACTTGTGTCACATCTTAAACAGTTCATAAAATATTCCCCCTTAATAAACAAGTAAGTAATATAATTGTAAGATATATTTAGACAAATTTGGTTGCAATATGGTTACATATACCTAAATTAGACAATAAGAAATATTAGAAAGTTATAGAATCTTACAAAAGTGTAATGAAAATGAAAGACAAATGAATATGTAGATTTTTGGATTTAGTATAAAATACATATATAAGAAATCTAAGGAGGTTATTAAATGAATAATATATTAAAAGTTGAAAATATAGAAAAATACTATGGAAATAAAGACAATATAACAAAGGCAATTGATAATATAAGTTTTAGAGTAGATGAAGGAGAATTTGTTGGTATAATGGGTCCTTCAGGAAGTGGTAAGACAACTCTACTAAACTGTATATCGACAATAGACAATGTATCTACAGGAAATATAATAATAAATGGTCAAAATATAACGAATTTAAAATCAAAAAAACTAGATAAGTTTAGACAAAATGAATTAGGATTTATATTTCAGGACTTTAATCTTTTAGATACTTTAACAAATTATGAAAATATAGCATTAGCTCTTACTATAAAAGGAGAGAAGCCATCTAATATAGACTCTAAAGTAAAAGAAGTAGCAAAATATCTAGAAATAGAAAAAGCATTAAATAAATATCCATACCAAATATCAGGAGGACAAAAGCAAAGAGTAGCATCAGCAAGAGCGATTGTTACAAATCCATCACTTGTACTTGCAGATGAACCTACAGGAGCATTAGATTCAAAATCAGCAAGATTATTACTTGAAAGATTTGAAAGTTTAAATGAAGACTTAAAAACAACAATACTTATGGTTACACATGATGCCTTTACTGCAAGTTATGCTCATAGAATCTTATTTATAAAAGATGGAAAAATATTTAGTGAGTTAGTAAGAGGTAGTGATACTAGAAAAGAATTTTTCAACAGAATAATAGAAGTTATAACTCTTCTTGGAGGTGATGACAACGATGTATTCTAAGATAGCAATAGGAAATGTAAAAAAGAGTTTTAAAGATTATGCTATATATTTTTTAACACTAACTTTAGCTGTAAGTATATTCTATAGTTTTAACTCAATAGAATCTCAAAAAGCTATTTTAGAGATGAACAATTCAACAATGGGATTTGTAGATACACTATCTAAGATTATAGGTGGAATATCTGTATTTGTATCATTTATATTAGGTAGTTTAATAGTATATGCAAATAATTTTTTAATCAAAAAACGTAAAAAAGAGCTTGGAATATATATGACTTTAGGTATGGGTAAAGGAAAAATATCTAAAATACTAATTTTAGAAACACTTATAGTTGGGGTAATATCATTAGCAAGTGGGCTTATATTAGGACTAATAATGAGTCAAGGGTTATCATTATTTACATCTAAATTATTTGAAGTAAATATGAGTGAGTATAAATTTATTTTTTCTACAAGTGCAATAATCAAAACCATAATATACTTTGGAATAATATTTTTAATTGTTATGGCATTTAATGTAATTGTAATATCTAGATACAAGATAATAGATTTATTAACTGCAGGGAAAAAGAATGAAAATATAAGATTTAAAAATCCAATTATATACCTAATAACATTTATCTTATGCTTAATTTCAATAGGAACTGCATATAAGTTAATATTAGATGTTAAACTTAATATTGAAGATATAAGATTTTCAATGTCAATAGGACTTGGTGTGGTTGGTACATTCTTATTTTTCTATAGTTTAGCTGGATTTGGATTATATATATTTAAAAATAGTAAAAATATTTATTTTAGAGGATTAAATATTTTTATAACAAAGCAAATAAATAGCAAAGTTAATACAAACTTTATATCAATGTCTATTATATGTCTAATGTTATTTTTAACTATGGGAATGTTATCAACTGGAATAGGGTTTAAAAATGCATTAGAAAAAGGACTTGAGAAAACAACACCATTTGATGCTAGTGCGAGAGTATTTGCAAATGAAGATGATAAAATTAAAAGTATAAAAGATGCTTTAAATAATTTAGGATTTAAATTTAATGATAAAGACAAATATTTATACTATAATACATATGACTCAGGATTTGAGATAAAGAATCTAAATAAAGGTTTAGATAAGGAAAATCAAAAGAATTTAAACAAGATAGAGGACATAGGTGCTGATTTTATAAAAATATCAGAATACAATGACATAAGAAAGCTAGAGGGTAAAAAAAGTATAAGCTTAGGTAAGAATGAAGTTTTAATTATGTCAAATAATAATATGGCTAGCAAAATAATAAATAACTTTTTAGAAAATAATAAAGAGATAAAAATAGATAAAAAAAATTATAAGGTTAAAAATGAAAAGGCTATAGAGGACTCTCTTCATACAACTGCTTTAGCTGACAATATGTTTACTATAGTAGTTAATGATGATTTAACAAACAAACTTCAAGTTAGAGAATCTTATTTAAATGTGAATTTTGGAGAAAATAGCAAGAACTCAGAAGAAAAACTATCTAAATTATTTGATGATTTTAAAAATGGTAAGATTGACTATAAAAATTCAGCATTTATCTACGGAGAAACTAAGGTTCAAGTATATGCAGAAAGTAAAGGTATGACAACAATTATGTTATTTATAGGTATATACCTAGGAATAATATTCTTAATATCTAGTATGGCAGTATTAGCATTACAACAGTTATCAGAAGCAAGTGATAGTATAGAAAGATATAAATCACTAAGAAGAATAGGTGCAAATGATAAAATGATAAATAAGAGTATATTTATACAAACATTAATATATTTTAGTTTACCAATAGTACTTGCATTTATACATTCTATAGTTGGTATAAAAGTATCAAATGAGTTTATAGCTATGTATGGTAAGCCAGATATAGGATTATCATCTTTAGTAACTGCGTTAATATTTGTGTTTATATATGTTGGATATTTCTATGCAACTTATACTGGATATAAAAATATAGTCAAAAATTCATAATATAAAAATAAGCTAGATACAATATATGTATCTAGCTTGTTTTGTATATTAAAAAAGTATTTGTTTAATGTGGAACTTGTAGTAACTTAAAATATTAAACTAAAAAAGGAGCTATTAGAAATCTAATATAGCTCCTTTTTTAATTATTTACTTTAATCTTTCATCATCTTCATCTACATATTCTAATATGTCTCCTGGTTGACAGTTTAGTATTTTACATATTGAATCTAATGTAGTAAATCTTACAGCTTTGGCTTTATTATTTTTTAATATAGATAGATTAGCCATAGTTATACCAAGTTCCTTTGAAAGTTCGGTAGAACTAATCTTTCTTTTAGCCATCATAACATCTAAATTTACAAGAATTGGCATAAAATATTCCTCACTAAATTGTTTTATCATTTTCATTTTTTATCTTTGTAGCTGTCTCAAATAATTGAGATAAAGTAAGACATAATAATCCTATAACTAGGCAGATAAAAGTAACTACTATAATTGCTGGAATTATAAGAGTGTCATTAAATGGACTTACAAAGTATTTTAGATACAACATGCATACAGCAAATATAATAATCTCACTAAAAGAACATATAGATATAGTTTTTAGAGCTTTTGAGCTGGCCATAGTAAAAGGTATATTCTTTATAATTAATCTACAAAGCTTTTTTAATTTAAATAAAGATATCATATAAGGTATAAAACATAAGTATACGCAAATTGATACATTAATCATTATTGGGTTAAGTTCTGACACAGGTACTTGTGTTTTACATAAAGCTATACTTATCATTGGTGTAGCTAGGAGTAAAACACCTGTAATAAATATTCCTATTAATATAATAACATTTAATATTTTAGAATTTAAGCTTTTTATCATTTTTATTTACCTCTCTTAAAAAATATATATTATACACCTATAATAAATATGTAATTATCGTTTGTCAATAAAAAAACATAATATTACAATAATGTAATGTACAAAAAAACTGTAGATAGCAAAAGGCTTTTCTACAGCTTTGATTTTATTCTATATTTTCTCCGAAATTTTCGCTTATTATTCGCGTATAACTTATAGATTTTGATATTCTGTCTAATATTTCTTCTTTTTTATCTAATACTATATCTTTTCTATCATTCCAAAGTGTATCAAATAAATTATTACACATATTTTTGAAATCATTATCACTTATTATAAAGTAATCATTTTGTCCTGAATTAGGATGTACTTTTGTAAACTTTAAATTCTTAGATAAATATAAAGATGGATTTTCTTTTTCTCTAAAATCATCAACAAAATCTCCATCAACTAATCGTATTTCAACATCATTAGATTCCATTAATATTTTTTCTATATATTCAATATGTCTTTCCCTTTCTTTGAATGTAAGAGTTACTGGTATATTGAAAAAGTGTAAGCAACCTGAAGACATATACTTTCTAAGTTCTGATTCATATATAAGTACTTTAAGATTAGATTTATAAGTAACATTATGAAGGAATACATTTATTTTTTTTAGCTCATTTATAATTTTTTTATTATCTCCAAAAACTCTTTCGGCAATCTCCATGAATAAATCCGGAGGCATAAAGAATTCATTAATAGAACCTAAAAGACATCTTAAATCATTGTTCATTATATATTGTATATAAGTTTGATTTTCTATCATAGAGGTACAATCTCTTTTGTCGTATAAAAGTTTTCCTTTATTTTTTAAAGTATACTTTATATTTGCATAAAAATCTTCTACTAATTTTCTGTCTTTAGAGGTTGTGGTAAACATACATTCACCTTCTTCAAAGAATAGATTTGTAGATAAGAATTTATTTTTAATTGCAAATATTGCAGTATTGGAATTTATACTACAGTTGTATAACTTAAAATTAAGTGAAGTAGATGTTGAAATTAAGTTTATAGCAAGGAGTGTATTAATAACGTCCTCATCTTCATAGTCATTAAGACCGATTAAAAAACTCGCTTTAACATTAACTTTTTTACTTAATTCATTTAAAAAAGCTTTCAAATTAGATAGTGTTAATTTATCTTTATGGTTTAGATAAAGTAAATTTACAGAAATCAGTACTTCTAAATCTTCATCTTTATCAGCATAAAAGCTCAATTCTTTAAAAAAGGTTTTATAAATTATGCCTGGATTAACTAAAGAAGTACTATTATAATATTCCTCTGAATGCGTAGTTTTAGGCATGGATTTTACCTGAGTATTGTTTACATTGACAGTATCCATATAAACTTCTTTGAGCTTAGTTTCTATATATTCTCCAATGAATTCATTACTGCTATCAGAAGATATTTCAAAATAATCTATTAAATTATCTAATGTATCGTCATTTAAAGACTCCATAATAAAGTCTGATATATTTTTACATATTTCATTTATTCTTTTTGAGCTTGGAAGATGTTTAGAAAGAATCCACTTATTTACATAAGAAACATCATAGCCTACATACTTTGCCAAACTACTTTTCTTTTGATTTGATAAGTATAGTAGATTCTCTAATAAACTTCCAAAAGTAATGGTTTTCAAGTTATATTCCCCCTAATAATTCGTTTTATGTCAGCTTTTAAATTATATTATATCACTTACTAAGGTATATTATAAGAGTTCGAAATAGATTGAAATATAATAAAATAGAAGCAATTTGAAGAAAGTTTTTTCAATGAAAAATGCAGAGGCATATAAAAAATGCCTTATATCCTTAAGTTTCGTTATTATTCGTAAAAGTAAGTAGATGATACGTGTTATTATATAAGCATAGACAATGAAAAATACGTTTTCTCAACAAGGGAATACGAAATATACTAAAATTACGGTAAGGAAAAACTAGAAAATTTCTAGGCAATAAATTAGGAGGATATATGGGCAATTTAAAGAGTAACAAAATAGCAAAGGGATGGATGATAGTAATAGCATGTATGCTTATACAAGCAATACCATTTGGTGTAGCATCAAATATTCAGCCATTATTTATACATCCAGTAACAACAGATAAGGGGTTTAGCTTAAGTTCATTCTCATTAATATTTACAATAGGGACAATAGTATCAGCGGTAGCATCTCCATTTATAGGTGCGCTTTACGGGAAGGTAAATGCTAAATTAATATATATAGTAGGATGTTTATTATCTGGTGGAGGATTTATGTTATTCTCTATGTGTACAGAGTTATGGCAATTCTACTTAGTAGCAGGAATAGTTAATATAGGAACATCGGCTATATCAGCTATAGGAGTTCCACTTTTAATAAACTCATGGTTTGATGAAAGTACAAAAGGAAAGGCAATGGGAATTGCTTTTGCTGGAGGATCTATAGGTAATATATTCCTTCAACAAATGGCTATATACTCAATAGCATCTAATGGATATTCTAGAGCTTATTTCTTATTTGGAGTATTATCTTTAGCTGTTGGTATACCAGTAGCATTATTAATGATAAGAATGCCTAAAAATAAAGATGAGATAGTAGTAGGAAATAAAAAATCAGATAAGGCAGAAGATAAAAAGGAAGAAAAAGTAGATTTAGCATATACATTAAAAGAAGTACAGAAAATAAAATATTTCTGGATGATGGCAATAGGATTCTTATTTGTAGGAATATATGTGTCTGCATATTCAGTACAATATGCTGCATATTTCCAAGGAGAGTTAAAGTTAGATCCTAGTGTTGTAGCAATGTCAGGTTCAATATTTGCAATTACATCATTATGTGGAAACGTAGTTGGTGGTATATTATTTGATAAAATAGGTGTTATGAAGTGTTTAGTAATATCATCAGTAGCAGTATTTGTATCAGGAATATTCTTGACTATGTCTGGAACATCTCCAATATTTGCATATGCATTCTCTGCTATAAAAGGTATAGCTGTTTATATGTATATGATGGGACCAGCATATCTTACAGGTTCATTCTTTGGAAGAAAAGAATATGGTAGTATACTAGGTATGATAAACTTGGTATTTGCACTTGGATTCTCAGGAGGATCAGCTATATTTGGTTTATTTACAGATAAGTTTGGTTATAACACTGCATGGATGGGAATATTAGCTTGTGTTGCAGCAGCATACATATTACTTATAATAGCATCTAGAGGAATGAATAATCTAAACAAAGATAGAAGACAAAGACTAGAAGCTGAAAAGGAAATTAAAATAGCTTAATAAAAAGTCGCCTTTAATTAAAGGCGGCTTTTTAATTTATTTTATTAGAAGTGCATATTCTCAAAGAAAATTTACAAAATGAAGGAATAGAGATAAGTGTGTAAGGTAAATATTAAAAAATGACTATACATGATGGTGTTATGCAAAAAGAGTTTGAATTAATCTAATATATATAATAATATCTTAATGTGGACATAAAAATATGAGATGATAGGTGTGAATAAATGGAAGAACTAATAAAATCAATTGATGAAATAACTAAAGATGAAGTTATTAAAGTAGTTATAAGTAATAAAAAAAATAAAGATATAGAATACAATAAAATAAATATAGTTTTAAAAGAAAAAAACAATAAAGAATACTATCAAATAGAAAAGTATACAGATAAACAAGTTTTTCATGAGAACATAGAAAAAGATGAGTTAAATACTAAATTATTAGAGTATATAGGCGATAACTATAAACAATTAGCAGCATGGACTATATCTAAAACTTTTGATCTAAAAGTATCTAAAAAAGGTAAAATATTTTTAGGAAAAAAGAATAGTGATAACTCAAATATGGTAAACAAGAGCCATAATAAAGAGAAAAACTATATATTAAAAGAAGGAATGATAATACAACCACTTATAGACTTAGGAGTATTTACCAAGGAAGGGAAGGTTGTTAAATCAAAATATGATAAATATAAGCAAATAAATAGATTTATAGAGATTATTGATGATGAAATTAAGAAGAATAACTATAAAGAACTTACTATATTAGACTTTGGATGTGGAAAATCTTATTTAACATTTGTCTTATATTATTATTTTGTAGAGATAAAAAAAATAAACGTAAAAATGATAGGTCTAGATTTAAAAGCTGATGTTATTAAAAAGTGTAATGATATAGCTAAAAAGTACAATTATGATAATTTAAGCTTTGAATTAGGAGATATAAATGGATATAGATTTACAGATAAGGTAGATATGGTAATAACACTTCATGCATGTGATACGGCTACTGATTATGCTCTATATAATGCTATAAAGTGGAATACAAAGATGATATTCTCAGTTCCTTGTTGTCAACACGAGTTTAATAGTCAAATGAAGTCAGATGAATTTTCACTACTTACAAAGTATGGGATAATCCAAGAAAGAATGGCTGCACTTATGACAGATGCTGTAAGAGCAAATTTACTTGAAAGTATAGGGTATAAAACTCAATTATTAGAATTTATAGATATAGCCCACTCACCTAAGAATATATTAATAAGAGCGGCTAAGGGAAAAGTGTCTAAAGAGAAGAGAGAAAAAGCATTAAATGAAGTAAATAATTTAATAAGTGAATTTAACTTTAAGCCAACATTATACAAACTTCTAAAAGATGATAAGTTAATATAATAAATCTTTATAATTATAAGGGTTATTTATATGTGTGACAAAGTCACAGAAATATGTAGTAAAGTATGGTAACATATATTCATGAACTAAAGTACTTAAGGAGTGATAGTATGATAAGACCATCAGAATACCATAGTCAAGGGTATACTTGTGCAGAAGCATTAATAAAAGCATATAACGAAGAACATAATACAGACATACCTGTTGCACTAGGTAGTGGTATGGGAGTTGGTATGACAGTAGGAAGTGTATGTGGTGCTGTAAATGCAGGTATAGTAGTTATAGGATTTATAAAAGGAAGAGAAAATAATACAGAGGCTAATATAGCTAGAAAATATTCAAATAAGTTGATGAAAAAAGTTAGAGAAAAATATAATTCAGAAATATGTGTAGACTTAAAGAAAAATAAAGTTGGATGCGATGAAATAATAAACTTTACTTATGATGCTATAAATGAGCTACTTGCAGAGGAAATGTAAAAATACAAATTAATAACTATTAAATATAAATAAATTTTGCCAAGATATAAATTTTTGAAAAATTGATTTAACAGTTATTAAATGTAATAAATATACTATTAATATATTTTACACTAGAAATAGTATGTATTAAATTAATAAGAATTAAAGAGGAAATTTTGGAGGAGAAAAATGTCAAAAATAATTGATAGCACTAATTTTGAACAAGAAGTGAATGATGGAGTTGTAGTGGTTGATTTCTTTGCTACTTGGTGTGGACCTTGTAAAATGCTAGCTCCTATATTTGAGCAACTTAGCGTTGAAATGAAAGATGACGCTAAATTTGTTAAGGTAGACATAGATAAAAGTCTTGAAATAGCTAGAAAATATATGATATCTAGTGTTCCTACAATGATGATTTTTAAAGATGGAAAGCCTGTAGATACTATGGTTGGATTTATGCCAAAGGAATCTATAAAGAGCAAAGTAGAATCACATATATAATAAAAATGGATGCCTAAAAGTTTAGGTATCCATTTTTATTGTATTAAGAAATTGATTAAATAAAACAAATATATAAATTATATTATAAAAATGAGAAAAATATAAAATCTATTTTATAGGATGTTTAAAAATAATTAATTGAAAAATACATAAAAATAAAATTTTACATAAAAAAGAAATTATAATATGGTAAAAAATGTAGAAATATATTATATTATTAATAGTCACCGACAGGAACGGACATAGAAGGACACAACCACAATTTATATCATAAGAATAAATTAATTTACTCAGACTATTTTTAAATGATGAATAATATAAGAGTAAATCTAATGACATGGAAAATACTATCCCCCCTGAATAGTATTAAAAATCTTAAGACTGCATATGCAGTCTATTTTTTTACAAAAAATTAGCTTGCATATTGAGAGAATATATATAGGAAGCTAAGATAAAAGAGTTAGTAACATACAGAAAATGGTATTGATTTAATTAAAACAATACCATTTTTAATTTATTGATATTTACAGATATACTATTATATATGTAGTGCAGGTATTTTCTATAATGATTAGCTATTAAATATAAATAGTTTTTATAAAATTTATTAAATATTGTAATTAAATGAACTAATAAGATTATCTAGCTTGAATTTAGGATATATAGGTTTTGAATTGCACATAGAACGTAATATTAAGTAATGCTTATACTCACTACTATCAGATTTAAAATATTTATTTATAGATATTTCTAACATGTCTTCTTTATCACCAAAATTCATATATTTTAAATAAGAGTCCTTTAAATTAGGATGATCTAAAGTAAGAGAATAAAACTTTCTTTCTACTATTTTTAAATCTTCTATAAGTTTTTGTGTTCGATTAGCTATTTCTTGATTTAAAAAATCATAGTCTCTAGAACTATTAGTTAAATCTGACATAATTTCATATTGAATATGCTTGATTTTTTTATTTAACATAAGGGATAAGCAAAATAGTTCACCTAGTTCTTTTTCTTCTTCAAACTCTCCTTTTAACAAAAGTCTTATAGATGGCAAATCTTTTTTTGAAAATATTTTAAGTTGTCTTCCTTTACCAAATACTATTTTTAATGGAAATTTTAAATTATCGGAATTTACTGACTGAGTTAAAATTCCATCTTCTACAATATAAAATTCTTCCCCTTGGTAAATAGCAAAGTTTTTACTGTAATTGTAATAAAGTGTTTTTGTTGGGACTTGATCTCCAAAATCAAACTCTTTTAAATTTATGTTAGATCTTATGACTTTACCATCGTCATTTACTGTAGGATAATAAAAACAATCAAATCTCATAAAATTTATTCCCCCTAATACATAAATTATATATCTATAATAATTATAGTCCTTATATGATGTTTTGTAATTAAGTAATGTAAAATATTTAAATAAATACAACTGTATAGTAAATACAATAATATAGGTAATAATATCTACTTATGTAGAAATATGTAAAATTATGTAATATAATGAAAGAGTTAAAAAATACAGATAAAGAGAGGTCAATATGACATATATAAAGAAGTTAAATATTTTTAAAGTGTTAGTAGTATTAATAATGATATTATCTATAAATACTAATAAGATATTTGCTCAAACAAGTCTGAAATTTAGAAATATCACGATTGAGCAGGGACTGTCGCAAGGTACTATAGAAGATTTGTATCAAGATAGTAAGGGATACATATGGATAGGAACCCAAGATGGTTTAAATAGGTACAATGGATATGAGTTTAAACAATATAGACATAATGAAAAATCTAAAAACTCAATAGTAAGCAATAATATTATAAAGATAAAGGAAGATAAGGACAATAATATATGGGTAGGAACTATAGATGGAGTAAGTAAAATTTCTAAAAATGGAAAGATAAAAAATTACAAGCAGGGTAGTAAAAATGGAAATCTTTCTGATGGCAATGTTTGTGATATATTAGTAACTTCTGATGGAAAAGTTTTAGTCGGTACTACAAATGGACTAAATATATACAATAAAGACAAGGATAAATTTGAAAGAATATTATCGAAAGAATCTGATTTAACAAACCAATTTATTTATTGCTTAGGTGAAGATAAGAATAAAAATATATGGATAGGTACTAGTGATGGATTAAATAAAATAAATACAAAAGATAAAAATGTAGATAAGATATATTTGACAAAGGATAAGAAACCTAATGAAAAAGATACTATATATGGACTTTATATGGATAAAGAAGGATATGTATGGATAGGAACTATGAAAAATGGTCTATTAAAAATAGATATTAATACAAATAAGATAAAGTTGCATAAAGTAAGTAAACAAAATAAAGAATTAGACTTTGTAAAAAATATATTAAAGGATAGTGAAGGAAATATATGGGTATGTACTGATGATGGATTATTAGAGCTATCTGAGGATGGAAATCATGAAGAATTGTATAAAAATAAACCTTATGATAGTCATAGTTTAATTAGCAATAGTACAAGGTGTATTATGCAAGATAAAAATGGTTTAATTTGGGTAGGTACATACACAGGTATAAGCATATTTGATCCTAAAAATAGAGTGACTCAGTATCAAAGTGATCCTTATGACAAAAACTCTTTGAGTAGCAGTGTAATTCATGGAATATATGAAGATAAAGACGGCTTAATTTGGGTAGGTACAAGATCTGAAGGCGCAAATATAATTAATAGAAAAAAAGGCATAATAAGGCAAATAGAAAAAGGAATATTAACTGATGATAGAATTAGATATATAACAGGTAAAGATGATGATATATGGATTGGAACAAATAGTGGATTAAATAGGATAAATAAAAAAACAAAGAAAATAAAGTATTACACTTTAGATAATGGATTATTAGATAATTATATAAGAACCATTTATATCGATGGAGAATATGTATTTGTAGCTACAAGGGGTGGAGTTAATGTAATTAATTCTAAAACCAATGAAATAAGTAATATAAATGATTTGCTAGAAATATATAAAATTCCTAAAGACTATATATCTTGTATTTATAAAGATAGGGAAGGTATTTATTGGTTAGGTACATCCACTGAAGGCGGTTTAATAAGCATAAATTCTAAAACTAAAAAAGTAAAAATATACAACAAAAAAGATGGATTAAGCACTAATGAAATAAGGAATGTAGTTGAAGATAATAAAAAGAATTTATGGATAGCCACTAATTATGGTTTAAATAAATTAAACAAAGAGACTGGAAAAATAATACATTTTACAGAACAAGAAGGCTTGCCTAATAATACGATATATGGTGTAGTTCTTGATTATGAAAATAATCCTTGGATGAGTACAAATAATGGGATTTCTAAATTCGATGTAAAAAATAATAAATTTATAAATTTAAATGTTACAGATGGACTTCAAGGTAATGAGTTTAATGCTAATGCTTGCTTTAAAAACTCTAAAGGAGAGATCTTATTTGGAGGGATTAATGGATTAAATATAATTAATCCAAAAAATTTAGTAACATCAAAAGATATATCTAGAGTAATGATTGATGATATATCAGTTAATGGAGTTGTGTTTGAAGAGGGAAAAAATTTAAACTTTAAAAGTGATGAAAATACTATAGAGATAAAATTCTTCTTACCAGATTATAAAAATACTCAAAGAATACAATATGTATATAAGTTAGAAGGGAGTAAGGATAGTTGGCATACCATAAAGGATAATAAAGTAACATATACAAATTTAAGTCCAGGAGATTATAAGTTTGTGGTAAAAGCTATAAATAATGATGGTG
Organism: Romboutsia sp. BSD2780061687b_171204_C1; assembly: GCF_015560225.1. Classification (NCBI taxonomy): domain Bacteria; kingdom Bacillati; phylum Bacillota; class Clostridia; order Peptostreptococcales; family Peptostreptococcaceae; genus Romboutsia; species Romboutsia sp. BSD2780061687b_171204_C1. The sequence goes on from NZ_JADMRK010000003.1 coordinate 291,275, forward strand.
TAATGAGCGAAAAAACTAGTATAAACTTTAAGATAAATCCACCATGGTGGAGAAGTAAAGAAGCAATAGTTATTTATGCACTTATTATAATAGCCATTATTGTCCACAATCAAAGAAAAATGAAAAGGCTAGACAAATTAGTAGGAGAAAGAACAGAAGAACTACGAGAAGAGATGGAAAAAAATAAAGTTCTTTTTGATAAGGTTATTGAACTTGAAAAAAATAAAAATAATTATTTTATAAACTTATCTCATGAATTAAGAACACCATTAAATCTTATACGTAGCACAGAGCAGCTAATAACAGGGCTTAATAATCGTGGAAAGCAAATATCAAGTGAAAAAATAGAATATTATATGAGTATTTTAAGAAAAAATTCAAATCGATTATTAAGGCTTATTAATAATATTATTGATACATCAAAAATAGAAAATGGGAACTATATACTTAATATAAACGAGCATGATATAGTCTACTTAGTAGAGGAAAGTGCATTAAGCTTGAGCAATTTAGCTAATGATAAGGGAATTGAATTGATAGTAGACCCTTATATAGAAGAAAAAACAATACTATGTGATTCATATGATATTGATAGATGTATAGTAAACTTAGTAAATAATGCTATAAAGTTTACAGATGAAGGTGGAAAGGTAGAAGTTATAATTAAAGAAGTTGGAACAAACGTACAGATAGAAATATCTGATACAGGAGTAGGAATAGAAGAAAAATATCATCATTCTATATTTAATAGATTTAACCAAGTGATAGATGAATATGGTGAATCAAAACAAGGTAGTGGACTAGGTCTTACTATAACAAAACATATTATCAATTTACATAAAGGTGAAATATATGTAGAAAGTGAATTAGGGAAAGGAACTAAATTTACAATAATATTACCAGAAAATATGTACAAAAATAACTAGCTTATAGCTAGTTATTTTTGTTACATAGATTGATTAAATACCATAAGAAATGTCAAAGATAGTATTAACAATTAATTTAGGGGGTATATAGAATGGTTTTAAGTAGAGAGAATATAATAGAGGGGCTAATAGATTTAAAAAATGAAAGAGAAAATGAAAGTAAAAAAATAATAATAAACATAAAGGAAATAGTAGAGAGTCAAAATATAGATGATATGGAAAAGTTAAAGTTGATTAATAATGAATTAGGTAAAATGCTAGTTATATAATAAAACTATACACAAAAATAATTTAATATAGTTAGCATTATAGTAAGCTAAATTAGTTTATATACAAATTTTTTTATTATTATATAGGAGACTTAGAATTGATACTAGCTTAATAAAAGTTATATAAATACAAAGTAAATTTAATATTATAAGAATATATTATTAATAACACACGAATAAGCATAAAATGTTAAGGAGTAATTATATATTTAAGAAATTTTTCTAAAATTGTTAGTTAAATTTTCCACTATATTTATGTTAATTTGTGGATAGATTATTATATTTTTTAAATAATTACATATGTTTAGATACTAGTGTAACATTAAAATTAGGTTAATATATTTATTTAAATCAATAAATAAATTATAATAAATAAAAAGATATATGGAGGGGAATCTATGAATTTTAAATTTTGCCACAATAACTTTAATGTATTAAATCTTGAGAAAAGTCTTGAGTTTTATGAAAAAGCATTAGGTCTTAAAGAAGTAAGAAGAAAAGAAGCTGAAGACGGAAGTTTCATATTAGTTTATTTAGGTGATGGAGAAAGTGATTATACGCTAGAATTAACTTGGTTAAGAGATTGGGATAGACCGTATAATTTAGGAGATAATGAATTCCATCTAGCTCTTAGAGTAGATGACTTTGATAAAGCTCACAAATTACATAAGGATATGGGATGTATATGTTTTGAGAATGAAGCTATGGGAATTTATTTTATAGCAGATCCAGATAATTACTGGATAGAAATACTTCCTCAAAATATGTAATTTGTTTAACTAGTTAAATAACATTTGAAACAGTATATAAAAAGTATTGTAGCTAATATAGCTAACAATACTTTTTTTATTAGAGTGTACTTGTATCAAATAAAAAACTATATTGATTTATATAGGACGGTTTATTTATAAGATTAATATTGACTCAGAGAATAATAAAATATAATAATATAAAGATAGATTATAAAATAGAGAGGTATTAGATATGAAGAATATAGTAGTTATATGTGAAAATTTACAAAGTGCTGAAGCAATAAAGTTAGCAGGAAAAGAATTAGGGATAAATGTAGTTTGTGAAATACAAGAAAATTGCAAAATACAAAATGAAATAAGTGAAGCTGAAATTAGAAAAGCATGTGCAGTATTATTTGTAATAAGCTTTGAAGTGGAAGATATAGAAAAGATAGAAAGATTTATAGATTGTGAATACTATGAAGTAGAGCCTAAGTATGTTATAAATGATGCAAAATCAGTAATTAAAGAGATAATGGAAGAAATAAATTAGTAGGTTAAGTAATAGAAATTAAAGTATTATATCATTAAATGTAAATTAAGAGAATATATTAATGCAAGCGGTGATATAATTGAAAATATTTAATAAAGAAAGTCTATTATTTAATATATTTGGAAATGTAAGAAAAGTAATTGCGTTGTTGCTTACATTAGTATTTTGTTATCTAAGTATTAGTGGAACCATAACACAATAACAATTTATATCTGTCTTTAGTATGGTTTTAGGATATTATTTTGGTAAGTCAACAGCACTAGATGTTCCAGATAAATTAAGAAAAAAAGAAAATACTATCACTAAAGAGATTAGTGAAGCAGATAAAAACATATTTGATTAAAATAAAAGCTCAGACTTAATTGTCTGAGCTTATTTCCATTAATACCTCTTTTAAATTCTCAAGAGATGTATTTAATTTATTAAGTTGGTCGTCTGGAATAGTTGAAAGCCTATTTTTTAAAGTATCTTTCATAAGATTAAACTTATCTTTTAAATATTGATCTCCTTTATCAGTTAAGCTAATATTAACTATTCTACGATCTTTTGTATCATGAGCTCTTTCAACCATTCCTTCATTTATAAGTTTATTAAGAAGTTTTGTCATATTTGGTGTTGAAATTAACAGCTTTTTAGCAACTTCAGAAATTGGTTGAGTACCCTTACGTCTAAGAACTTCCATTATTTGGAAGTGAGAATGATTGAATGTATCATTTCTAAAACCACATTCATTCCTAATTATTTTCTTTTGAAATAATGGCATTATCTTTACAAAATTTTGAACTATAGATTCTAATTTATCATCAGCCATAATAATACCTCCATAAAAATTTATTTTAACACAAATTTTACCCATAAAAATTATTTCATACTATATACAACATTAAATTTATTTTCACACTGTAGGGAAACACAATATATATAAAATATTGACTTTTTTTTAAAATACTATATACTTAAAAAATATAATAGTTAAAAAGTATAACTATTAACTAGTATAAGTAGTTTAATATTATTATACATCAAAAACTATAAATTGTGTAAAAAGACTAAAATTAAATGGAGGGAATTTTAAGCTATGTTTAAGATTTTTAAATACTCAAAACCGTTTATTGTGTCAATTATTATGGCGGTTATGCTTTTAGTAGTTCAAGCAATGTGTGATTTATCATTGCCTGATTATACTTCAAACATAGTAAACGTAGGAATTCAACAAAGTGGTATAGAAAATGCAGTACCAGTTGTTATAAGAGAAACAGAATTTAAGAAGTTAAAAATATTTATGAACGACACTGAAAAAGAAAAGGTTGAAAAATATTATAACTTGATAGACAAAGAAGACTTAAGTGACAAGGAGTATAACAAAGAAGTTGAAAAGTATCCTGCACTTAAGAATGAACCTTTATACCAATTAAATACTAAAGATAAAGATGTTATAGATAGCTTAAACAAGATAATGTCTGACTCTATGATGAGAGTAGCAGCTATAAATATGGCTAGTGATAAAGGCGATATACCAAATGTACCAAAGGGTACTGATATATGGCCTATGATAGAAAATATGCCAAAGGCTCAATTAGATACTATGATGAAGCCTATTGATGAAAAAATAGATGATTTAGATCCTAGCATGCTTACTCAATCAGCTATTTATGCAGTTAAAACTGAATATGAAAAAATAGGCATGGACTTAACTAAGTTACAAAACAATTATATATTCAAAACAGGAGCGATAATGATAGTAATAGCTCTTGTAGGTATGGCAGCTACAATATCAGTAGTTTATATAGCTGGTAGAGTTGGTGCAGGTGTAGGAAGAAATATACGTAAAGATGTATTTAGAAAAGTTGTAGGATTTTCTAATGTAGAATTTAACAAATTTTCTACAGCATCACTTATAACTCGTAGTACAAATGATATACAACAGATACAAGTATTTACTGCGATGTTTATAAAGATGGTATTTTATGCTCCAATACTAGGGATAGGTGGGGTATTAAAAGTACTAGATACAGATACTTCTATGTCTTGGATAATAGGAGTGGCTATTGGTGCAATACTAATAGTTGTTACAGTATTATTTAGTTTAGCTATACCGAAGTTTAATAGAGTTCAAAAGCTTATAGATAAATTAAATCTAGTAACACGTGAATCATTAACAGGAATGTTAGTTATAAGAGCTTTTAGTACTCAAAAAATAGAAGAAGAAAGATTTGATGAAACAAATACTCTTTTAAGAAAAACAAATACATTTGTAAATCGTATAATGACTATGATGATGCCGACTATGATGCTTATTATGAATATAACAACTGTACTAATAGTATGGGTTGGGGCTAAGCAAATAGATGCAGGTGCGATGCAAGTCGGGGATATGATGGCATTTATACAATACTCTATGCAAATAATAATGGCATTCTTAATGATATCAATGTTATCAGTAATACTTCCAAGAGCAGCTGTATCAGCTAAGCGTATAATGGAAGTACTAGGTACAGAAGTATCTATAAAAGATGTTGAAAACACTAAAATATTTGATGATTCAAAAGATGGAGAAGTTGAATTTAAAAACGTATCATTTAAATACCCTAATGCAGAAGATAATGTATTAAGTGATATAAGTTTTGTTGCTAAGCCAGGTCAAACAACTGCATTTATAGGAAGTACAGGAAGTGGTAAATCAACTCTAATAAACCTTATACCTCGTTTCTTTGATGCTACTGAGGGAGAAGTTTTAGTAAATGGAGTTAATATAAAGGACGTAAGCCAACACGATCTTAGAGAAAAAATAGGATATGTACCTCAAAAAGGAGTTTTATTCTCTGGAACAATAGATAGTAATATAAAATATGGTGCAAGAGATATAAGTAAGGAAGAAGTTGAAAGAGCAGCACAAACAGCTCAAGCAATGGAGTTTATATCTACTAAGCCAGAAAAATTCGAAACTGAAATATCTCAAGGTGGTACGAATGTATCTGGAGGTCAAAAGCAAAGACTTTCTATCGCTCGTGCTTTAGCTAAAAAGCCTAAGATATTTATATTTGATGATAGTTTCTCAGCTTTAGATTTAAAAACAGATGCAAAACTTAGAAAAGAACTGAAAAATCAAACTGGAGATTCAACAGTTTTAATAGTAGCTCAAAGAATCAGTACTATAATGAATGCAGAGCAAATAATAGTGCTTGATGAAGGAAAGATGGTAGGTAAAGGAACTCATCAAGAGCTAATAGAAAACTGTGACGTATATAAGCAAATTGCACTATCTCAGTTATCAAAGGAGGAGTTAGTCAATGAGTGTTAAGAAAAGCAAAAGACCTATGAGAATGGGTGGAGGACCTTCTATGATGGCAGGTTCAGAAAAAGCAAAAGACTTTAAAGGGACTATGAAAAAATTACTTAATCGTTTAAGTCCATATAAAGTGTCATTAATATTTGTTGTATTATTTGCTATAGGTAGTGCGGTATTTACTATAGTGGGACCTAAAATATTAGGTAATGCAACAACAGAAATATTTGAAGGATTAGTAAGCAAAGTAAGTGGAAGCGGAAGCGGAATAGATTTTACTAGCATATCAAAAACACTAGCTATGCTAGTTGGATTATATGTTATAAGTGCACTGTTTTCATTTGTTCAGACATTTGTTACATCTGATATATCACAAAAGGTATCTTATAATTTAAGAAAAGAGATATCAGAAAAAATAAACAAATTACCTCTTAAATACTTTGATGGAACAACAAACGGAGAAGTATTATCGAGAGTTACTAACGATGTAGATGCAATAAGTCAAAACTTAAACCAAATACTATCACAGATGATAACTGCAGCGACAGTACTTATAGGTGTACTAGTGATGATGTTATCAATAAGTGTAAGTATGACTTTAGTAACTTTAGTAATAATACCTTTAGCATTAGTATTTATAAGTATTGTTGTTAAAAAATCTCAAAAACACTTTAAAGATCAACAAGAGTACTTAGGTCACACTAATGGTCACATAGAGGAAATATATAGTGGGCACAATATAATGAAAGCATTTAATGGTGAAGAAAAAGCTATTGAAGAATTTAATGAGCTAAACAATACATTATATAATTCTGCTTGGAAATCTCAAGCATTATCTGGAATGATGATGCCTATAATGACTTTTATAGGAAACTTAGGATATGTAATGGTAGCTATAATGGGTGGATATCTTACAATAAAGAAAAAAATAGAAGTTGGGGATATACTATCATTTATTCAATATGTAAGATCATTTATGCAACCAATAGCACAAACAGCTCAAATTGCCAATGTAATGCAACAAACGGCAGCTGCTGCTGAAAGAGTATTTGAATTCTTAAGTGAAGATGAAGAAATGGAAGAAACTAAAACACCTGTATCAACTGAAAATATTAAAGGTGAAGTTGAATTTGAAAATGTAAACTTTGGATACAGTGATGATAAAATAATAATAAATGATTTCTCAATAAAAATAAAACCAGGTCAAAAAGTAGCGATAGTAGGTCCTACAGGAGCAGGTAAAACTACAATAGTAAAACTTCTTATGAGATTCTATGAGTTAAATAGTGGAAAGATATTAATAGATGGACACGATATAAAAGAATTTACAAGAAGAGATTTAAGAAATCTATTTGGTATGGTTTTACAAGATACTTGGTTATTTAATGGAAGTATAATGGATAATATACGTTATGGAAACCTTAAAGTGAGTGATGAAGAGGTTATAAAAGCAGCAAAACTTGCGCATGCAGATCACTTTATAAAGACATTAAGTGATGGATATAATATGGAAATAAATGAAGAGGCTAACAATATATCTCAAGGTCAAAAACAATTACTAACAATAGCAAGAGCTATACTTGCAGACCCAAAAATATTAATATTAGATGAAGCAACAAGCTCTGTTGATACTCGTACAGAAGTATTAATACAACAAGCTATGGAAAATCTTATGGAAGGTAGAACAAGCTTTATAATAGCTCATAGATTATCTACTATAAGAAATGCTGATTTAATATTAGTAATGAAAGATGGGGACATAGTAGAACAAGGTAGTCATGATGAATTACTAAAAGAAGGCGGATTCTATTCTGAATTATACAATAGTCAGTTTGAAGAAGTAGAAGCCTGTTAATAAAATAAAAAGCGATTCTTAAGTTTAATAACTTATGAATCGCTTTTTATTTTATTAAAATATTGTATTTTAAATTACAGAGAAAAGAGTTTTCGTATATATAATTACACATATTTTTATATGAATCTAGAATATAAAAGTACAAATCATAAACACAAAATTACAAATACACAGATTGAAAAAGTTACTACAATTAAAGTAAGTAATATAATTTTATAAAACATAACAAATAATATCAAAATTTAAGGAGTGGGGGATTATGCCAAATATAGTATTAACAAGAATCGATAACAGATTGATACATGGTCAAGTAGCGACAATGTGGTCTTCAAGTGTAGGAGCAAATTTATTATTAGTTGCAAATGATGAGGTATGTGCTAATGAATTTAGACAAGGTCTTATGGATATGGCAGCACCAAGCTTTGCGCAAACTAGATATTTTAGTATAGAAAAAACTATAAATATAATAGACAAAGCAAGTGATGCTCAACATATAGCAATAATATGTGAAACTCCACAAGATGTAGTGAGATTAGTAGAAGGTGGAGTACCAATAAAAGAAGTTAATATAGGAAATATGCATATGGCAGAAGGGAAAAGACAAGTATCTAAAGCTGTATGCGTAGATGATGATGACGTCAAAGCATTTAGACGTCTTCAAGAACTTGGTGTGAAGCTAGAAATCAGAAGGGTTCCAAGTGAATCTGCTGAGAGTCTAGATGAACTATTTAAATAAAATTCAATAAGGGGGTAAGTTTATGGAATTAAGTTTTATTCAAATTGGTCTTATATTAATAGTTACAATGATAGCAGCAATAGACCAATTTAACTTCTTAGAGTCCTTTTATAGACCGATAGTAATTGGTCCTATAATAGGAGCTATAATGGGAGATTTACAAACAGGACTTATAGTTGGTGGTTCATATGAACTTATGATGATAGGAGCAATGCCAGTAGGAGGAGCACAACCTCCAAATGCAGTTATAGGTGGAATAATGGCTACAGTATTTGCTATTCAATCAGGATTAGATACTTCAGCTGCACTACCTCTTGCAATACCATTTGCATTACTTGGTCAATATGCAGTAACAGCTTTATTTACAGTAATGTCTCCATTAATGGGACTATGTGATAAGGCAGCAGATGAGGCTAATCCAAAAGGTATAGATAGAGTCAATTATATGGCTATGGGAATATTAGCAGTATCATTTGCATTGATAGTTTTAGCTGGATTATTATCAGGTCAGGCAATAGGAGAAACTTTAACAAAAGTATTACCACAATGGGTTTGGGATGGACTAACTGCAGCAGGTAAGATGATGCCAGCACTAGGATTTGCAATGTTACTTAAAGTTATGTTAAGTAAAGAATATGCATTATTTATGATGTTAGGATTTGTTTTAGTAGCATATGGTAAATTACCACTTTTAGCTATAGCTATAGTAGGTATAGCTGCAGCAGTTTATGACTTCCATGTAAGTATGAAAACTAAAAATACAGGAGGAGGTATAGGCGATGGCATCTAATACAGAAGCATTAAAAAGTCAAAGAGAGTATATCGATAAAACAGAAGGCGAAACTCTTGACAATAAAACATTAAATCAAATGGCTTGGAGATCAATGTTTTTACAAGCATCATTTAACTATGAAAGAATGCAAGCTGGAGGATGGTTATACTCTATACTTCCAGGGCTTAAAAAAATACACAAAAACAAAGAAGATTTATCAACATCAATGAAACATAATATGGAGTTTTTCAACTGCCATCCGTTTTTAATAACATTTGTTATGGGGATAATATTATCTCTTGAACAAAAAAAGGCAGATGTTCAAACTATACGTGCTCTAAGAGTTGCAGCAATGGGACCTTTAGGTGGTATAGGAGATGCAATATTCTGGTTTACATTATTACCAATATCTGCAGGTATAGGAGCGAATCTTTCTTTACAAGGAAGTATATTAGGACCAATTATATTCTTTGTGTTATTTAATATAGTACATTTAGGATTGAGATTTGGTCTTATGCATTGGTCATATAAAGTTGGTGTTGAAGGTATAACTAAGCTTACTAAAAATGCTAAAGAATTTACTAGATCAGCTACAGTACTTGGTATGATAGTAGTAGGAGCATTAATAGCATCATATGTAAATATAAATATAGTTACTCCAGAATACTTAAGTATGTCTGGAACTATAGACTTACAAAAGATACTAGATTCTATAATGCCATGTTTATTACCTCTTGGATTAACATTTGGAATGTATGGATTAGTTAAGAAAAATGTTTCTCCGTTAGTTAATATATTAGTATTAGTAGTAATAGGATTAATAGGAGCATTCTTAGGTATACTCTAGGAGGATAAAATGATAATAATAACAGGACATGGGAATTTTGGAAGTGGACTTAAAAGTAGTTTGGATTTAATTGCAGGAAAATATGATTTTATAAAAACTGTTGATTTTACAGAAAATAAATCATCAGATGATTTAAAAGAAGAAATAAGAAACATAGTTAAAGATACTTATAATAAAGTATATATATTTACAGATTTACCTGGAGGAACTCCTTTTAAGGTTAGTAGTGAATTAACATTAGAACATTCGAATATAGAAGTTTTTTGTGGAACTAATCTGCCAATGCTAGTTGAATCTACTATGATGGTGTCTCTAGGATTTGAGATTGATAGTGAGGCTATAAAGACAGCTGGAATAAACAGTATAAAACCGCCAATAAGAAAAGTTGTGTTGGCTGAAGATGGAATATAAATTATAAAAAAGGAGGATGCAAAATTGCATTCTTCTTTTTTTATAATTTATTTAAGCTTTTTATAATAAAAAATAATATTATGGAAAAATTAAATATAATTATGCTATTTCTTACAGGAGGAAGTAATATGGACAATATAAGAGAAACTAGATATAAAAGAGAAGATGGAACATATGATATATCTTTAGAAGTTAAAGATTCTGCATACTTTAATGTATTTGATAACGCAGACACAACATCAGGTAAAGAATTTCTAAGAGATTATTTAAAAAGTAATGCAGATGATGCTAGATATGCGGATATTTCTGTAAATCATAATAAGGGTAGACGTATAGTAAGCATAAAAGCTAAACTAGATTATGAAGGTAATATGCACACATCATATGATAACAGAAGAAAATTATATTAAATAAAAAATAATATACATATTGTACTAGTTAAAATTAATTATAAAAATAAAGATAAGAAAAAATTAACTAGTACAATATATTTAAAACTAAGTGAATATAAGTAATTTATTGATATTAATATTAAATAATAAATATAAAAATAAAAAAGTTTATAAAAAGTATTGACGATATAAAATTATGGTGATATAGTATTACTTGTCCTTAAGAAAAGGGCAAAGCAAAAAAGTAAGCGCCGACACAGTCGCTTAAAATGAACTTTGAAAATTAAACAGTAGGTTAATTTATATAACTGATTCTTAAAGAATCGAAAACAAACCAAGCCAGATATTCAGATAATGATAGTCTGAGCAGGTAGTCAAATTTATTTTAGCAACGGATGTTGTTGAACGGATGTGAAACAATATCGTTGGCGATATAAATTCGAAAAATTTATTTTGAGAGTTTGATCCTGGCTCAGGATGAACGCTGGCGGCGTGCCTAACACATGCAAGTCGAGCGATTTACTTTTAGTAAAGAGCGGCGGACGGGTGAGTAACGCGTGGGTAACCTGCCCTGTACACACGGATAACATACCGAAAGGTATGCTAATACGAGATAACATGAGAAAGTCGCATGGCTTTCTTATCAAAGCTTTTGCGGTACAGGATGGACCCGCGTCTGATTAGCTAGTTGGTAAGGTAATGGCTTACCAAGGCGACGATCAGTAGCCGACCTGAGAGGGTGATCGGCCACATTGGAACTGAGACACGGTCCAAACTC
>NZ_JADMRK010000004.1:0-244025 GCF_015560225.1 Romboutsia sp. BSD2780061687b_171204_C1
TTAGCTTCACAAGCTTCTTTTCCAAGTGCAAGTATAGCTACTTTAGCTCCACATTTAGCTAAAGCTTCAACCATAGCCCCACAAAGTATTCCTGTTCCACCTGTTACTACAGCTACTTTATTATTTAAATCAATATTAAATGGTAATTTCATTTATTGTACCTCCACCTTCCTTATATACTTGTATACTAGCATATTATTTTTCCTAATTCAATACTTTTTCCTAAATTTTTACAATAAATTACAAATGAAAAGCACCTGTAAATTACAGATGTATATTTTATATACTTTTATTTGAAAAATACCTTTAGTTTTTCATTTATTAATCATTTATTAATATAGAATGAAATTTGAGAATAGAGCTATTTTATTCTTATGCTTAACTGAATTAAAGAAGTTTTTAATTAATTGTAAACATGCCCAAATGCTTAGAGACAATAATTTTTATAATTTTATATATTAAAAATAAAACCGTATCACTTACTTGTGATACGGTTCATCTCTATTTATTCTAATTATCTAAAACAAAAAACTACTTCCAAAAATGAATAAGGTAAAGGTGTGAAAATATTAAAATTGTTATTAAATAACTCTAATGCTATATTGATTAGTATACTAAGAACTTTTCATTAATTACCTTAAGACATTTACTTAATTTCTATTTATTACTTATTTTAATAATTCTTCTTATACTATGTTCGATTAGATATTTTCTTTATAAAAAGCTTCTAATTTTTCAACAGCTTTTCTAACTGGCTCTTCTTTGTCGTATAAATCATAGTGACTTACACCTTCAATAATGAATAAGTCCTTTTTCTTTGAAGCTGCTTTATTGTAAAGTTCATGACCATCTCTATATGAGCCAAATGCTCCTTGTACATCACCAACAATTATTTGTAAAGGTTGAGTTAGTAAACTTTCTGCTAAATTAAAAGCATCAAAAGCTATCACTGATGCTACACTAGTAAAGTTTAACTTATTTGGAGAGTTAGGACTTTGACCTCTTGAAGTTGTGTAATAATCAACAGCTTCTATAATATCTATATCATTAATACCTGCTTGTTCTCTTTTCTCTTGATTTTTAGGAATCCAATTTGTAATCATTGTTTCAGTCCCACGAGCTTCAGCAGTACGTTGCTTAGAAATTGCTTCTAATGTTTTTATAGGATCACTACTTTCACGATATACACGGCCAATATTAGCACCCACTACTGTACCAACAGCTTTGATTCTTTTCTCTGTCATAGCAGCATTTACTGCATAACCGCCTCCTGCACAAACTCCTAATACACCAATACGATTTTCATCTACAAAATCAAGTGTCGTTAGATAATCTATTGCTGAGCGGATATCTTCAACTCTTGCAGCTGGTTCTTCGATATATCTAGGTTCTCCTTCACTTTCTCCTTGATATGATGCATCAAATACAATAGTTACATATCCTAGTTCAGCAAGTTTTTGGGCGTAGATACCTGCAGTTTGTTCTTTACAGCTACTTCCTGGATGAACACAAACAATTGCAGGATTTTGTTTCTTTTCTTCAGCATTTTCAGGTATATTTAAAATACCTGCTACTTGTAAACCACGTGCATTAAATTTTACATTTTTCTTATTTATTTTCATATTTATTACCACCTTTTATTAATTTATAAAATATACACTTGTGAGTTTTAATACTCTCGTGTATATTTATACTATATTATAAATAGAATCACTTCAATTACCAGATTTATATTTTTGTGTATTAATACACATTTTTTAAATTGTGTATACTAAATAAAAGGAGTCTTTTATATGAATAGTAAAATAGATAGAAGGATTATAAAATCACAAAAACTAATTCAGTCTACATTTTTAACAATGTTGATTAAAGATGGATTTGATGAAATCACGGTTAAAAAAATTACTGAACAAGCTGATATAAGTAGAAAGACATTTTATTTACATTATTTAGATAAATATGACTTACTAGATACAATCGTCAATCAGCAATTAAAGGAATTAGAAGAAATTTGTGCACAAAAAAAAGAAAAAGGATTTATAGAAGGAACGGTTATTTGGTTTAATTATTTTGAGCAAAATAAAGATTTCTTTTCGGCTTTGTTTTCGAGTAAAAGCACTGTTTCATTTAGAAAGCAGCTTCTAGATTTCATGATGAACCAACTAAGTAAAAAAATAAATAAGATAACTCATAAAAAAGATACAGAAATACTTGTAAGATTTTTAAGTATGGCTGTACTAGGAATTATAGAATCATTTATATTAGATGAATTAAATTTTAGTACAGATGAAATAGCAAAACAAGTTGGAGAATTGCTTGCTCAAAATATCTCCCTATATTCACATTAAAATACTTCATCATGTATTTTAACAATGTATAGTATAATTGTGAGTAATAACATAAAAATAAACAATATATTCTTTTATTAAATTACTATAATATATAAAACTAAATAAGTAATTTAATCTTTATTAATAAAACTAAAAAAGAGTTAGATAAAAATATGATAAATAAATATTTTAATCTAACTCTTTTGTTTTTACCAACCCCCGAATCGGATTTTTTCCCCCAATAAAATATAAATTAGTTATATTTAATAATTTTGAATTGTTTCACTTATATTATAGTTCGTTTCTTTATTTAACTGATTCTTAAAAGCACATCTAAAAATAAATCTTACAAGTGGTTGTATGAAGAATAGTTGCGCAAAGAATGCAAATGGGAAATTAATTACTATGTTTTGCATCCATTGTGTAATAAATTCTACAGTTATACCATGAAATAAAAATGCTGCTACAAATGACATCATCGGACACATTAATACTATTGTTGAACATATCATTACTGTAGTAATTATATATGGCTTTTCTTCTCTTGGATTTACAATACTAAAAGCTATTTTTTCTGAAAGTGGACCTGCTATAAGTATTTCTAATATGATTGCAAATACAAATTCAACTGGAATTATCTTAAGTGATTTTATAAATACTTGATTAGACATACCTCCTATTTCAATTGCAAGGTTGTAAAACACAAATAAAGGTACTGTTATCATTACAGTAAAAAAAGCGAAAAATATTTTTTGTAATTTTGTCGTTGGCATATAATATGCTCCTTCCTTTTAATAAAATATTTTTTAATACTTAAACAATAAAAAGACACATATAAGCATTTATATCGTAATCTAAATTACGTAGAAAGCTTCATATGTGTCAGTTATTTCAGTATTTTATTTTTTGTAATAAAAAAGACACATATGAGAATTTTGTACCGTAATCAGATTTACGTGCAATGCACTACATGTGTCGTTTCTTTTAGTTTAATATTTAATTACTTTTTTAGTTTATTATATTTTTTATAAAAAGTCAATTTAAACATTTCTATGAGTTTTATTCAAATTTTCTCAATATTTCTGATACTACTATATTCTTACTTGTACTTATTTGTAAAAAGTTTTACTTAAGAAGTATTTACCATGTGAAAATTTTATTTAATTTGGAATATTAATAATGTAGAAAATTTTATTTACTTAGGAGGAAATGTATTATGCAATTAACACCAGCAGAATTACATAATTTACACGAACTAATTTTAAGTTGTGTAAATAGTATAACAAATATGGCACTATATAAAAACCAAATTACAGATCCAGAACTAAAAGCTATGGTTGAAGCTCAATTTCCAGTTCATATACAGGATTATAACCTTAAGGTAAGATTTGTTAAAGAAGCTAGTGCACCTAATGAAAAATTAAATGTACCTCAGTTAAAAATAAACTTGCAGGACTTTACTACATCTCCTGTACAACCAATACCAGTTACACCTAGAACAGATATCCAGCAATTAAATGATAGAGAAATAGCTACAGGGTATCTTTTAACTTTAAAAAGAGCTGGTAGAGAATATGCTTGGAGTTCAATGGAAGCAACTAATCCAGTATTAAGAGAGTTCTTAAAAGATGCCTTTACAATGGCTTGTAATCATGCTTATGAAGTATCTGGGTGGTTAATTAAAAAAGGATTCTATCCTTTATGCTCTGCACCACAGACAGAAATAGATAAAGTCGGATCTCTTTATAATGAAGTACAGCAATTAAATTCATAATATATAAAAAACACTCATATTTATTAAATATGAGTGTTTTTTATATATTATTTATAAGTTAAGATCCAACTATAGCTCCACCATTAGGATGTAAAATCTGACCAGACATATAACTAGAATCATCACTAGCTAAAAATACAAAACTAGTAGCGACTTCAAATGGTTGGCCTGCTCTATTCATAGGAACTTTACTAGTATCACTGCCAAAAGTTTCTACTTGTTCAGCTGAAAAAGAAGATGGTATTAAAGGAGTCCAAATAGGTCCTGGTGCTACTCCATTTACTCTTATGCCTTTACTTATTAATGACTGAGAAAGAGATCTAGTAAATGTTAGTACTGCCCCTTTAGTTGCACTATAATCTATAAGGAGTGGCTCTCCTTTATAAGCTGTAATAGAAGTTGTATTAATTATAGATGCACCTTTTTTTAAATATGGAAGCGCAGCTTTTGTCATATAGAAAAAAGCATATACATTAGTTTTAAATGTATCATCTAGTTGTTTAGCTGTAATGTCTAGTATACTATTTTGAATAAACTGTACTCCATGATTATTGACTAATATATCAATTTTCCCAAAGCACTCTAGAGTCTTTTCAACAACAACATTAGACATTTCTTCATCTCTTAAATCCCCAGGTATTAATATACATTTTCTACCTAATCCTTCTATATAAGCTTTAGTTTCATTTGCATCCTTATGTTCACAAAGATATGAAATAGCAATATCTGCTCCTTCTTTAGCAAATGCATAAGCTACTGCTCTTCCGATTCCACTATCTCCACCAGTAATAATTGCTACTTTACCTTGTAATTTACAACTTCCTCTGTAATATGGATTATCTGATATAGGTCTTGGTTCCATAAGATATTCTAATCCAGGCTGACACTCTTGATGCTGTGGTGGAAATAATACTTTTACTTTTTCGCATTTTTCCTTTTTCCCAATACTTTTATAAACTGGATACATATAGCACCACCTCTATTTATTAATTTATAAATAAAATTTAATTCAATATAAATTATATTAATAATTATGCTTACTTATGATAAAATATCCTATAAATAAATGTACTAATTCAATAAAAATAAATAAGCTATATTTTTAACACTGTATTAAAATATAGCTTATTTATTAAAAACACCATTTTTACAAAATATTATTTAAGTCCAAGTTTTTGTCTTTTGCTTATTATATGAGCTTCTATAGCCTTTGCAGCTTCAACTGGATCATCTCCTAAAGCTACTTTACCACCTGTTAGGTTCTCAACATCTTCTGTAAGAAGTTTTACTAGATTAGGAGCACCAGTAACAAATGGAGTAGGAGATAAATGTGTATATGCTCCATATGCTACTGCAAATATACCATCTATAGTAGCCTTTTGTTCCATCCACTCTGGAGCAGTAACTGCTATTGGAAGGTCTGGAATATCAACATCAAGGTGATCTGCTAAAGCAGTAACAAGCATTGATATTCTACCTGTATCAGTGCAAGTACCAAAACTTAGTACAGGAGGTATCTTAAGCATATTACATATTTCCTTTAATCCTTCCCCTGCATATTTTTCTACAGAATCTAAATTGCATAATCCTGCTACTTCAAGAGCATGATTACCACAACCTCCAGCAACTACTAATATATCTCTTTTTATTAATTCTTTTGTTATATTAACTGTATTCCAGTCTTGAGGACCATTTCTCAATGTAGAACAGTTTGCAAGCGCAACAACACCTTTTATTTTACCTTCTGTAATTACATCAACCAATGGATCAAGTTTGTTCCCAAGGGCACCTAAAACAGCTTCTGTTGAAAATCCTGCGATAGCTTTTGTAACATGTTTAGGTACCATAGGTTCAATTTTACCATGTCTTTTCTTAAAGTTTTCTATTGCTATTTTAATTAAATTATCTGACATCTCATTAGCCTTTTCTGGATAATATGGCATTTTATGTTCTGTACCAGGCACACCTATTATTGTACTTATGCTAACTAATGCTACTTGATATTTTTCAGCATATTGATCTATAGCTGGTGGTGAACAGTTTTCGTCCATAGCAATAGCATCTACAGTACCTGTTGCAAGTAGTGGTTCTATAGCCAACCAGTTGCCCATAAGGCCAACAAATACATCGTCTACTTCATATCTTTGTAGCAACTCTTGTCCGGTTTCAATAGAGCCAACTACTCTAATACCTTTAGCACCAGCAGCTATAGCTTCATCTTTATATTCACCTTTTCTAAGTTTTTCTATTGTAAGTGCTCCTACCCAAGGTTGATGTCCATTAAATACTATATTTACATAGTCAGGATCCATTATACCTAAGTCAACATTAACTTCATGAGGCATAGGTGTTCCAAATAATATATCTTGTACCATTTCAAGTCCTATTTGTGCTGTATATATAGTAGATAATCCTAATCTAAGACCTTTTGTAGCAAGTGATACATAATCTCCATCCACATTTGTTAAACAGCTTGCAATTGAGTTTTCAACTTCATGTTGAACACCAGAAGGATAAATATGAAGTTCTTTCCATACTGGTTTTCTTTTTTGTGGAGCAAAAGCTTCTGTCATTATACTAGGTTGATCAGGACCTACTTTCATTTCTTTGTCAAGAAAATCAGCTAACTCAATAGCAAGTTTATTAATATCTTGATTAGCATCTATTCCTACTTTTTCACACATCCATTTTAACTTAGCTTCATCTTTTATTTTAAATGGAGATTTACCTTCCCCAGTAGCTCTAAGTGTTCTAAAAGCTTCAAATGCATGATGACCATATGTAGCTGCACCCATTATATTTCTCATAAGGAAGTTTCTCATAGCCATGGCATCTGCCCCGATACCACAAACGCCTTTATCAACTCCTGTTTTTTCATTAATTCTACAAGGACCATGTGTACATAATTGACAACTTAAACCTTGAAGACAAAACTTACATCTAATTTTTTCTTGCGGCTCCCATCTTGAAAACACACTTGAAAGGCCGTCAGTTTGTATTCTCTTTAACATTTCCTCAACTGAATCATGATAACTTACACGACCTTCTAATCTTTCTCTAATTGTTTCACTCATATTTTTGTATTAATCTCCTTTCTATATGTATATATTATTTAGTATTATTTACATATTATTTACATATTATTTACATACTTGTATTTTGTTATTGAATATAAACCCTACCACTTTTTTACAAATATGCATACAGTGATTATAATTGCTATGGCAAATACTTTTAAAAAGTAGGGGGTAAATGCAACTTAATGATTGTATAGGAGTAAAAAAAGAAATCACTATATTAAAACATAGTGATTTCAAGTATTTTTATAAAATATCATATTCCTTGAGGGTAATAAAATAAGTTATATGGATCATATTTTTCTTTTACAATTTTTAACCAAGGCACATTATTTCCAAAGTAACTATATAAGTAATTAGAGATATTAATGTCACAATAGTTGAGATATCCAAATCCTGCATATGGAAGTAAAGATTTTCTTAAATTGTTTACCCATCTAATTGTATCATTAGCATGCATACTATAATTAAGAGTCCACTGAGCATCAATTTGTACTAATATCTTAGCACCTCTATGAGGATATGCGCTAGGTAAATCTTTATTTTCTGCAATCTTTCCTCCCAATAGAAGAAATCCAATGTTTATAGGTGGCTGTATGGGCGGTGAATTGTCTAAATAGTTAAACATTATTTGGCAAGGTTCTTTTCCAAATGACTTATATGCTAATAATCCTGTAATTTTAAATCCTGTTGGTGTAGGCACAAAACCTGGGCGTTTCTGTACAGATTCATTAAAAGTAATATATTTTGTTGTATAATTTATTTTATTTGGAACTTTTAATAAAAGGCTTAAAGCTTTTTCCATTTCTTTTTCTGTACTTCGTACTCCTACTCCATATAGTAAAATAGTGTCTTTAGTCATAGTAACCTTAATTGTATACCTATTATCTAAATCTTCTCCTACTTTTTGAAATGCTTGAATTACTTCATATCTACTATTTTTAGGCCACATAGCATTCATTACTGTTACTTTATCATTTGGGTGTACTTTAAGGGTAAGCGACACTACCACTCCAAAATTATTGCTTCCTGCCCCCCTTAATGCAGCAAATAAATCTTTATTTTCATGTGAATTGGCAGTTATTATCCTACCAAAAGCATCTACTATTTGTGCTTCTACTAAATTATCACATGCTAGCCCATATTCTCTTTGTAAATATCCAACTCCTCCTCCTAGTGTAACTCCCGAAACACCAATAGATGAACAACTTCCTCCAACAAATGCAAATCCATATTCTTCAAGCTTAGAATAAAGTTGTTCTTGGGTGTACCCTGATCCTATTCTTATATAACCTTTATTAGTATCTATTTCAAAATCAAGTAAATTAGAAACATCTATAACAACAGCATCATCTGCCACAGAAAAAGATTCATAGTTATGACCACCACTTCTACAGCGAATATTTATACCTTTTTTTCTTGCCCAATTTACTGCATTAACTACATCTGTTATGTTATTAGGATATACAATTACCTTTGGGTAGTAGTTAAAATATAAATTTGCATTTCTACGAACAATATTATAAATTTTATCTGCTTTAGTTATAACAAGTCCTGTTAATCCTTCAATCATATTAATTCCACCTCTTTTTGACTATATATTATAAAACCAAACGTAATGTTATAATATGTTAATAACTTTAAGACTGTTATAGTATATAATTAAAGCCATAAATATAAAAATATATTATGAGTAACTTAACATATTCTTAAATATTAAAGGGAGTCGAAATTTCCGACTCCCTTTAATATAAATTTTACTCTACAGATTTTAGTGCATCAATCATATTTACATTTTTTAATTTTATATACATCATCACCATAACTAATATGGCAAAAAACATGGTAATTAAACCAGAGATTACATAACTACTAATATCTACAGTTGGTATCATCATCATATTATCCATCTCTGCTGTACTTACTAAAAATACATATAAAATTTTACCCAAAAATGAGCCTGCAAGTATTCCTAATATTGTTAGTATTATATTTTCTCTAAATATATACATTGCAACTTCATTATCATAAAAACCTAGTACCTTTATTGTAGAGATCTCTCTTATACGTTCAGATACGTTTATATTTATTAAGTTGTATAGTACAACAAATGCTAAACTTCCTGAAGCAACTATTATTACTATCATAACTAATCCTAAATCAGCAGATTCACTCAAGCTTCTTATCTTTGAAGCAAGAGTAACATTTACTACCTTGTCATTTTTCATAAGAGTAGTAGCTATTTTGCTTTCATCCTCTATATCTGAATTAAACTTTAGTAATTGTGCATTATATCTTGGTTCACTTTTAAATATCTTTTTATAATATGATGGTGATAAATATATATAATGACCAGCATAATTTTCTACTATATTATCAACCCTAACTTTATGAGTATTATTATCCGAATCAGTTACACTCATATAATCACCAACAGATACTCCTAAAAGTTTCGCCAATTTTTCATTTATAATTACTCCATCATCTGATAATTTATACTTAGCTTTACTTACTCTATCATTTAATAATATATATTTATTTAACTCATCTATATTTTGTGGTACATACATAGTAGCAGCTTGCTTACTTGTACCTGGTTTACTAAAAGTGACTGACTCTTGATAAATATTTAAACTACTTTCATATCCTTTTAAGTTATTTAAACTTTTATCATATTGTGAATCTTCTTTTTTAGTACTTTTATCCTTAAATACTACTATAGCATCATACTTTAATAATTTACCAAATTGAATGTCCATAAATGAAGAATTAGATTTTTCAAGAGATATTCCTGCAACAAGCATAGCCATACATCCTGATATACCAAGTATTGTCATTAACATTCTTTGCTTATATCTAAAAAGATTTCTAAATGTAACCTTTTGATTGAAGTTAAGTCTACTCCATAAAGGCGTAATTCTTTCTAACAATATCTTTTTACCAAGTTTAGGTGCCTTAGTTCTCATTAAATTAGAAGGATTTTCTCTTAATTCTTCTTTTAGTACAATTAATGATGCTCCTACTGTACAAAGTATTGAAGCTACTAAAGACTGAATTATATACGATGGATAATAGTTTATTTTAACCTTTGGTAAAGTAAATGTAGATGAATATGCTTCATTAATTATGTATGGAAGAATACTACTTCCAACTACTATACCAATTACACATCCAAAAGTACTAGCTAATGCTGCATAAACTACAAATTTTCTAGATATTTCTAAATCTTTATATCCTAAGGCTTTTAGTGTTCCTATTTCTACTCTGTTTTCTTCTACCATTCTCGTCATTGTAGTTAAGCATATAAGTGCTGCAACTAAGAAGAAAAATACAGGAAATACTGAAGCTATTTTATCTAAACTGTCAATTGAACCTTTGTAAGTTGAGTAACCAGGATTATCATTTCTATCAAAGAAATAATATTTACTATCATCTAAATCATTTAATTTTTCTTTTTCTTTATCTATCTCTTTTCGTCCATCTATTAGTTTTTCTCTATTTTCCTTGACTTCTTTTTCTCCATCAAAAAGTTTTCTTTCTGAATTATCAAGCTCTGTTTTAGCCTTATCAAGTTCTATCTGACCTTGTTTTTTACCTTTTACAAGATCTTCTTTCCCCTTTTTAATCTCTTCTTTTCCATTATCTAATTGCTTTTGAGCTTTTTCAAGTTGCACCTTTCCTTCATTAAATTCAATAACTTTTCCTTCATAGGCACTTACCCCTTGTTGATACTGAGTTATTCTAGCTACTAAGGTTTCTAACTTAGCTTTATTTTCACTTAAACTTTTACTAGCATTTTCTATTTCTTTTGAAATATTTAGAGCTAAAGAAATGTTTGTTGGATTTTTTTCTAAACTATTTATTAAATTGCTTAATCCATTTAATCCCAAGCTAGGGTTAGATATAATACTCTTCCAATACTGAATTTTTTCATTTGAAATTTTTTCATCTTCTTTAAGGTTATTTGATGTTTCTTTCATATCATTTGAAAGTGTATTATATGTTGTAATTAACATATTTAAACCATCTATTTGGTCTTTATACTTTATTGTACTTTGTGTAGGATCAATTCCTTGGTTTAAAAATTCTTGTTTTGCCTTATCAAGTTCAATTTTAGCTGTATTAAGCTGTTTTTCGCCCTCTAAAAACTGCTCTTTTTGCTTATCAAGTTCCCTTTGACCATTATCTAATTGTTTTTGACCTTCAATTAATTTTCTTTCACCATATTTAATTTCTTGCTGGTACTTTTTCACAAATTGTTCATATTGCTTTTTACCATCAAGAAACTTTATTTTCCCATTTTCTATTTCCCTTTGAGCATCTTCAAGCTTTCTTTCACCATCTTCTATCTCTTTATAAGCTTTATCAAATTCTTTTTGTGTCTCTAATTTTATTTCTTCAATTCTTTCTATAACTCTATTTGAGTATAAATCTTCAAGATATTTATTATTTTCTTCCATCTTTTCTTTGTACTCATCACTATATGCACCAAGTTTTTCTACATTTTTAAATCGTACATATATTTCAGTATACATATCCATTGATATATCAGAGCTATTTAATATTGCAAAGTAATCTACACTTCCTTTTCCAACATTAGTTGTTCCTCTAGACATGTTATCTATATACATAGGACTTTGTACAAATCCAACAATCTTAAAAGTTTTCTTATTAAAATAATTATTTGAGTCTTCATCCGATTCTATTGTATACTTATCACCAATTTTTAGATTTTTATTTTCCTTTAAAGCATTTTCATCTAAAGATATCTCACCACTATTTTTAGGTAATCTACCTTCTGTAACAATAAGTTTATTTATGTTGTTAGCATCATTTGGATTATACTCCATAAACTTAACAACATTATTTGTATTAGTTAAGTTTACATCTATACTATGTGTTGCATAGTAATCTAGAATTTTATCATTATTTTCAAGTAACTTTAAATCATTTTCATTAAGACCTATACTAGATACTATCTTGCTATCCATTAAGTTTTGTTGGCTAAAAAATTCATTTATGGATTCTTTTAAGTCTGGTCCACTTGATTTAATTCCAGAGTAAAAGGCAACTCCTAAAAAGATTATGGCTAATATAGAAATAAATCTTGCTTTTGAAGATAATATTTCTCTTGTTATTGATTTTTTATATGCTCTATTTTTCATTTTCTATCCTCTACCACTCTATATTTTCAACTGAAACAGGATTTTCATTTACTTTAACACTTCTAACCTTTGCATCTTTAATACTTATAACTCTATCTGCAATTGGTGAAAGAGCTGAATTATGAGTTATAACAATTACTGTTGTTCCTGTATTTTTGCATGTATCTTGTAATATTTTTAAAATCTGTTTTCCTGTTTTATAGTCAAGAGCACCAGTTGGCTCATCACATAGAAGTAACTTAGGATTTTTAGCTATAGCTCTTGCTATAGATACTCTTTGCTGTTCTCCCCCTGATAATTGAGATGGAAAATTATCTTTTCTGTGACCAAGCCCAACTAACTCAAGAGTTTTATCAACATCTAAAGCATTCTTTGAAATTTGTGTAGCAAGTTCCACATTTTCTTTTGCAGTTAAATTTTGAACTAAATTATAAAACTGGAATACAAATCCTACATCATATCTTCTATAATTTGTAAGCTGTTTTTTATTAAACTTGGATATATCAACGTTATCAATAATTATCTTACCTTCATCACAAGTATCCATTCCCCCAAGTATATTTAGTACAGTTGTTTTACCAGCACCACTAGGACCTAGAATAATAACAAATTCTCCTTTTTCTATAGAAAAGTTAATACCATTATTTGCTACAACAGTATTTTCCCCAACCTTATATATTTTGTATTCATCTATTATTTTTATATATGACATCTATACCTCCCCTATCTATATGGACTATTAAATACTAAATGTTATTAAATAGACACCTTGTTTGCTTAATGCTATAATACTAAGTATAAATAATATATAAACTAGTTACAATAATCATATATTTTCATATTGTTATTAAATAGACATTTTAGTTATTTTTGTTCATTTAATAACATATAATTTAAAATTGTTTTAATAAATAAAAAGGATGGATTACATGGCAGGAGTTAAAGGAAATAGAAGAATTTTATATACAAAAAAAGTAATTAAGGAAAGTTTACTTGATCTACTTCAAGATAAAAAAATTCATCAAGTTACTGTTACTGATATATGTAAAACTGCAAATATTAATAGAGGAACTTTTTATACTCATTATAAAGATGCTTATGACCTACTTAAATCAATGGAAGATGAATTATTTAATCAAATACTAGAATATATTGAAGAGACTCCAGTTGAAGATTATAAAGATATTTTATTACTTAAAGCTCTTGAATTGATTAAGGAAAATAAAAAGTTGTGCAAAATATTATTCTGTAAACATATAGAAACTAATATTATGGATCGTATTATTTATATAGCAAATAAGGCTGAAATAGATAAGCTCATTAGTAGTTCAAAAGTTGATGATGTATTTTTAGATTACTTTATAAAATACAATGTAGGAGGAGTTTTTGCAGTTGTTCAATCATGGATAGAAAATGATTTAAATGAATCTCCTCAAGAAATAGTTAATCTTATAAATAATATTAGTGCTTTTCAGCCTTAATATTTTAGTATGAATTATTATATTGTTTTTATATAAATTTTTAAAAATATAAAAAATACTCATATCCTTTTAATATGAGTATTTTTAAATTTCAATAGTTAAGATGAAAGACACCTCAGTTACTTCTTACAATCTATTTATTTTTTATCTCACTAATAATTTCATAAAGCTTCTTACCTAATATTTCATGAGCTTTATTTGAAAGATGCATATAATCATAATCACTACAAATTGCAAAAGGTGATGGATCAAAGAAATGACATCCATTTTCCTTAGCCACCTTCTCATAAAGAGGAATTATTTTATAAGACTTTTCAGAACAGCTTTTTCCCATAGTATAATAGCACTCAGCATTTTTTATCTCTTCTCTAATTGGAAGAGGAGCTACTACTAATATATTAGGCTTACTATTTCTAAAAGCTACCTCGCAAAACTTAGCCTTTTTTATAAGTCTATCAAGCCCTAATGATATAACTTCAGCACTTGCTCCAAATCTATCCTTAGTATCATTAGTACCAAGCATAATAATAAGTAAATCAATAGGCTCATGAGTCATAAGGGTAGGAATTATAAAGTCAAGTCCACTTAATCCTTCATATAATGGGTCGTCAAATACAGTAGTTCTTCCACTTAACCCTTCTTCTATAACATAATCACTATCTCCAAGAAGGTTTTGTAAAATTCCTGTCCAACGTTCATTTCTTTCATATCTTTTCCCATTTTCAGGATTATATCCATGTGTATTAGAGTCACCGAAGCATAAAATATTCAAAATATCACCTACCAATTTTTAGTTTCTTCTATAGTTCCTTTAATATCATTGTATAAGTTTACTAACTTTTCATCTTCACAGCTTACAGGTAAAAATGGAAGTCTAGGTACTCCGATATCCAGTCCATCTAGCTTAATTAGGGCTTTTACACAACCATATAATGAACCAAAACTACACATTCTATACACATATTGAACCATTGTTGCTTGAAGTTTTTTAGCTTTTTCAAATTCATTTTTTCTTATTAAATCTTCAAGCTTTAAATATAATTCTGGCATACCTGCATAAGTACCACCAATTCCAGCATCTGCACCCATCATTCTTCCTGCTAGATATTGTTCATCAGGACCATTAAATACTAAGAAATCTTCTCCTCCAATAGCTTTGAATCTTGCTATATCATGAGCTGGCTCTGAAGAACATTTAACACCCATTACTCTTTCATTTTCACACATTTTTTTAAGTAATCCATCTGATAAGTTAAATCCTGTTAGTTGTGGTATGTTGTATATAAAAAATGGTAAGTTGCTTGCTTTAGTTATCTCATTCCAATGGGTATATACACTTTCCTCACCTAATCTATAATATACACATGGAACTGCTGATGTTGCATGAGCTCCACATTTTTCAGCATGAGCTGCAAGTTCACATGAATGTTTTGTACTAGCACACCCTACATGAACAATTATAGTCATTTTATCTTTTACTTCTTCACAAACTGCTTCAACTACTGCCTTTCTTTCTTCATTGTCAAGTAAGAAACCTTCTCCAGTACTTCCACATACATATAGATTTTTTATTCCTTTGTTATATAAATAATTAACTAATTCTCTAGTTTTTTCTAAATCAACATCTCCATTTTCTTTAAATGGTGTATTAAGTGCTACTGTAATATTTTTAAATCTCTCCATATTGTAATTCATCTTTATTCTCCCCTTTTAATAAGTAGTAAAGTGCACCAATTATACCTGCATCATTTTTTAATTTAGCAGGTTCTACTTTTAAATCTTTTGCAAAATTTTTCATAGCTCTTTCTTTAACTAATTTTCTTAGCTTATCTATAAATAGTTCTTTTTGCTCACTTACTGCCCCGCCAATTAAAACTATATCAGGATTAAAAATATGCACCAAAGATACAACTCCACAAGCTACATCTTCTATCCATCTATCTACTATTTCTTTCATTTTTTCATTATGATTTATTTGTTCAAATATTTCTTTTCCATTTATATCATTAATATCTAATTCTTCTTTTACTCTCTTTATTAAAGCACTCATAGATGCATACTGTTCATAGCAACCAGTGTTTCCACAAGTGCATTTTTTTCCTTTATTATTTATAGAGAAGTGACCTAGTTCTCCACCTATTCCTAACCTTCCATTTAAAATTTCACCATTTACTACTATTCCACCTCCAACACCAGTTCCAATAGTAATCATAACTATATTTTTAGAATTTTTACCATTTCCTAAGAATAATTCTCCTAGTGCTGCTGCATTTGCATCATTTATTACAGTGGCTTTTACTTTATACTTTTCTTCTATTTTTTCTTTAAATTTTGAACCTTCGTAGTTTTTTATATTTCCACCTGTTCCTATTACTTCACCTTTATTTACATCTATTTGACCTGTAGCAGATACTGCTACTCCTTTAAAGCTTTCTATCTTATTATCAGCTAAAAATTTATCAGTTTCTTTTAAAACTGTATCTATTATTGGTGTTTTATAATTATCAAAATTAACTGGATACTTATCACTAATTAAGATTTTCCCATTTTCATTTACAATTGCTATTTTTAAAGCTGTTCCTCCTATATCAAGTGCTAAATAGTTCATTTTAAATTTCTCCTTTAGCTGCATTTATAAATCTTTGTGCAATTTCTAAAGGTCTAGTTATAGCCCCACCTACGACAACAGCATAAGCACCAGCGTCTAACATTTCTTTTGCTTGATATGGATAGTGTATCTTTCCTTCTGCTATTACTGGTATGTCTATTTCTTTAGTTAATTTTTTTACTAATTCTAAGTTGTTTATATTTTCTTTTATACTTTGAGGAGTATATCCATTCATAGTAGTTCCAACCATATCTACTCCACATTTATATGCATTAATTCCTTCTTCATATGTTGATATATCAGCCATTAGTATTACATCAGGATACTTTTCTTTTATACTTTTTATAAAATCATTTATAGATTCATCATTTAATCTCTTACTAAATGTACAATCTAATGCAATTACATCACTTTTAGCATCTACTAATTCATCTACTTCTTTCATAGTAGGTGTTATGTATACTTCACTACCTTCATATTCTATTTTTATAAGCCCTATTACAGGAAGTCCTGTTTCTTTTTTTATTGCTATGACATCTCTTACACTATTTGTTCTTATAGCTGGACTTCCAGCCATTTTTGCTGCTCTTGCCATTAAATACATTATAGATTTTTCTTCTACATATAGTGGTTCATTAGGAAGTGCTTGGCAAGATATAACTACACTTCCTTTTATACTTTTAAATATTTCTTCTTTATTCATTTAGCACACCTTCTTCCATTTCCATTGATGCTACATGACAAGCTACAAAATGTTCTTTTCCATCAATAATATAAGATTTCATTTCTGGCTCTTCTAATTTACAAACATCCATACAATGTTTACATCTTGGATGGAAGAAACATCCGCTTGGTGGATTCATAGGACTTGGAACATCCCCTTCAAGGACTATCCTATCTTTTTTATGATTGATATCTGCTACTGGTATTGCTGACAATAATGCCTTTGTGTATGGATGTAGTGTATTTTTATATAAAGATTTTGCATCTGCAAGTTCTACTATTTTTCCTAAATACATTACTGCTATTCTATCACTTATGTATTCTACAACACTTAAGTCATGTGTTATAAATATGTATGTTAAATTGTGTTTTTCTTTAAGGTCTTTAAGTAAATTTAATACTTGTGCTTGAATTGATACATCTAGTGCTGATACAGCTTCATCACATATTACTAATTCAGGATTTATTGATAAAGCTCTTGCTATACCTATTCTTTGACGTTGCCCCCCAGAGAATTCATGTGGATATCTATCCATATATTCTCTTCTCATATTTACGGCTTCAAGTAAATCACCTATTATTTTTCTTCTTTCTTCTTTTGATTTAATCCCAAACTTTTTAAGTGGGTCTGATAAAGATTGATATATTGTAAATGAAGGATTTAATGAAGAATGTGGATCTTGAAATACTATTTGTATTTTCTTACGAGCTAAATCCATTTCATTTTTATTAAGCTTAATTAAATCTCTTGGTCCATCTTCAAAATTATATATTATTTCTCCATCTGTGGCTTTGTATAACTGAAGAATTGTTTTTCCTAGGGTAGTTTTCCCACATCCAGATTCTCCAACTAAGCCTAATGTTTCTCCTTTATATATTTCTAAATTTATATCATTTACTGCTTTTACATAAGTTTTTGCTTTAGAAAATGTTCCATTCTTTACAGGGAAATAATTTTTAACACCTTTTAATGTAAGTAATACTTCTTTAGACATTTAAAGCCACCTCCTTGCATTTTATACATCTAACCATATGAGTACTTCCATTTACAAATTCCTCTTCTGGCATTTTTTCATCACATTCTTTAGAATAATAATCACATCTAGGAGCAAACTGACATCCTGGTGGTCTGTCAAATGGATCTGGTGTAGCTCCCTTTATAGGATTAATATCTTGGTCAGCACCTTTTCCTAGTACTGGAATAGATTTAAGTAATGCTTTAGTGTATGGATGACTTGGATTTTCTAAAACTTCCTTTGCGCTACCACTTTCAATTATATTTCCCATATACATAACAGCCACATCATCTGCTAATTCACATACAACTCCCATATCATGGGTAATTAGCATTATAGCTGTATTATATTCTCTTTTTAATTTCTCCATTAATTCAAATATTTGTGCTTGTATTGTAACATCAAGAGCTGTTGTTGGTTCATCTGCTATTAGTACTTTTGGATTACAACTCATAGCCATAGCTATCATTGCCCTTTGTCTCATACCACCTGAAAATTCATGTGGATATTGGTCTATTCTTTTTTCTGCAAGAGGTATTCCCATATCTTTAAGTAGCTTTAAAGCTCTTTCTTTTGCCTCTTTTTTAGATATATTTTCATGACTTCTAATCATCTCAACTATTTGCCACCCAATTGTATAAACAGGATTTAGTGCTGTCATTGGATCCTGAAAAATCATTGCTATATCTTTTCCTCTAAGTCTTCTCATTTCTTTTGAATTTTTTTCTAACTTATGTATTTCAACGTCTTTTCCATCTTCATTATGATAAATTATTTCTCCCTCTTCTATTCTTGAAAACTTAGGAAGAAGTTGCATTATTGATGATGCTGTAACACTTTTACCACATCCACTTTCTCCAACTATACAAAGTGTTTTACCTCTTTTTATTTCCATTGATACACCATTTAAGGCTTTATTACATCTATTATTTGCATAAAAATATGTTTTAAGATTTTTGACTGTGATAATATTTTCCATGATTTTTCCCCCTATTCAACACTTGTTGGATCTGTAGAATCTCTTAAACCATCTCCTACAAAGTTTATACTCATAACAAATAGTGATATAACTATCCCAACAGGTAACCACATCCACCAATTATTTTGAAGTGTAAATAAATCTTGTGATGCATTTAATATATTACCCCATGTTGGTATTTCAAGAGGTACACCAAGTCCTAAGAAACTAAGCGCTGCTTCTTCTAGTATAAACATTGCAGTACTTAAAGTTATATTTACTGATATTGGTCCTATGATATTTGGTAGCATATGCTTATAGCATATAACAAAATCATTAAGTCCAAATACTTTTAATGACTGTACATACTCTTCTTCCCTGATAGATAATATTTGTGATCTTGCCATTCTAAATACGCTTCCCCAACCACAAATAATAAATATTATTATTATATTAAAAGCACTTTGGCCTATTATTGAAACTAACATTAACACTAATATTAATTGTGGGAATGACATAAATATTTCAGATATTCTAACTAATATTTTGTCTATTAGTCCACCCTTATATCCACTATAGCATCCTAGCAATACTCCTATTACTGCACAACCTAATGCACTACCAAATCCTATTAATATAGATAATCTTCCACCATATAATATTCTTGAAAATATATCTCTACCTATTTTATCTGTTCCTAGTATATGTTCACTAGATGGTGGCTTAAGTATATTTGACATATCAACAGCTAACGGGTCATGCGGTGTTAATAATGGTGCAAATATACAAGCAAGTAATATAAGTAAAAATACTGCAATCCCTATCGTCGTAAGTTTATTTGAAATTAACTTACTTACTACTCTACTTTTTTGTTTTTTAAAAGTTTTATTCTCTTCTCTTTCTTTAATTTTATCAAATTTATTATTTAATCTTTTTTTAGGTGATAAAGTAATCATAATATCCTCCCTATTTCTCAAGTTTTACTCTAGGGTCTAAAACAGCAGTAAGTATATCAACTAATGTACTTGCTATTAAAACCATAGTTACAAACATAAGTGCTACAACCATGACTAAGTTATAATTTGCTGATCTTATTGCAGTGTTAAATACATTTCCAACTCCTGGCCACTGAAATATTGACTCTATAACTACAGAACCTGCTATTAGTGTAGGCAATCTAAAACCTATTAAAACTATAACCGGTGTTAGTGAAACCCTAAATCCATGAACTAAGTTAACTCTCCATTCTGGAATTCCTTTACTTCTAGCTGTTTTTATATATTCTTTATTCATAGTATTTAACATACTAGTTCTTGCATAACGCATAACTCCTGCTGTAAGCGATAACCCTAGTACTGTAGCAGGTAATATTAAATACTCTATTCTATCAATAAAACTTTCAAGACCTGGTGCTGTTCTACCTCCTACTGGAAGCCATTCTAAATTTAATGCAAATATTAATATAGTTACCATACCAAAGAAAAATTGTGGTATAGATACTCCTATCATACCTGCAACTGTCATAACATTATCTCCTATAGAACCACGTTTTATAGCGCCTATTACTCCTAAGATACTACCTAAAACTGTAGAAATTAAAAGTGCTGCAACTGATAATTCTAAAGTTGCTGGTAGTGTATCTTTTATAATATCTATAACTGCTACACCACTACTTGAGCTATATCCAAAATTGCCTTGTAGTAATTGTATTAACCATTTAAAATATCTAATTACAAAACCATCATTTAAACCATAAGCTTCTCTAAGTGCATTTAATTGTTCTGGTGATAATCTTGCTAAAGATTCTGGATCCATTAAATGAGATACTGGGTCTCCTGGAGTTAAATCTAGTAAAAAATAAATAATAAATGTTATTATTAATAACATTGGAATCATTCCAAGCACTTTTTTTAATATGTATTTTAGCATTTACTACCTCCTTATAATAAAAGGGATGTATAATTAAAATTATACACCCCCTCTGTTTATTACTCAGCTAATGTCCATTTGTGAATATCCCACTTATAATTAAATTGTGGGTTACCAAATGTTTCAGGCATACCTTTTATCTTATCGCTTGTCATAACAAATATTGGTTGGTAATATAAAGGCATTACGAATAATTCTTCATTTTCATATTTTTGTAATTCAAAGAATGCTTTTCTCTTTTCTTCTGGATCTATTGTTTTTGTATTTTCTATTAATTTATCTAATTCAGGTGTTCCTGGTGTATGTGAGTTTAGTTCAGCACCTGTTTGATATCTATCATAGTACTCATGCATTGAAAGTGCAGCAGTTGCAGCATAACATAAATCAAAATCAACTGCTGAAGGTCCATTTACAGGATCTTCTGGTAATGCCCATAATAATGAAGCTAAATCACCTTCAACTAATCTAAATTCCATTTTTATTCCAACTTGAGATAAGTAGTTTTGTATTATTGCCATTAAATCAACTGTTTGTTGATCTGTATAATAATAAACTACATCTAAAACTGTGTTTGGATCCCAGTTAGCTTCTTTTAATAATTCTTTAGCTTTTTCTGGATTATACTCATAATTATTTAATCCATCAACTTTATCAGGTCCATTTGGAGTTAAACTATTTGCAGGTAGTGCTGCACCCTCAAATATACCATCAAGTATTTTATCCATATCTAAAGCATACATTATAGCTTGACGAACTCTCTTATCTGCTAATGGTGCAGCTGATCCATCTTTTTTCTTAAACTTATTTGCAAAGAATAATCTTGTATATCTAACATCTACAGTATCCATATTGATACCTTTAGTACCTTCAAGTGCTTTAACATCTGCTATATTTTTAGTGTATGAGTAGTCAAGAAGTCCAGCTTTAGCATTTGTTACTAAGTTTGGATCACTGTCTCCAGGACTTGGATTTAAGTGCATATTAAATGCTGGTTTACCATCCCAATACTTATCAAATCCAGCTAAGGTTGTGTAATTACCCATTTTTACTTCATCTACTTTAAATGGCCCAGAACCTATTGGATTTCTAAAGAATTCTGATTGTTGAAACTTAACAGGATCAACATTTTCAAGATGCTTTTTAGGAAGTGGTGCAAATTGTGTAAATGTAAGTAGAGCATCTGGTGCTAGCTTTTCAAATTTTATTTCTATATTATTTCCATCTATTACAATACCAGATATTTCATCTGCCTTTCCATCTATGTAATCAGTTGCTCCTTCTATAGATTTAAAAGTATTTCCAAATACATTGTTTAAAACTGTCGTCTTTAAACTGTATTCTATACTCCATTTTATATCTTCTGCTGTTATAGGCTCTCCATCATGCCAGAATATATTATCTCTTAATACAAACTTAAGGTTTTTTCCATCTTCTGACATTTCATAAGATTTAGCTAATTGACCTTCCCCTGGTATTGGGTCTAATTTTTCATCTGCAAATATTAACCTATCATATAAAACTTTGTTGTAAACGAAAGTACCTGGATTTAACCACGGCGCTTCGAAAAATTCTTCAGGTCCTCCATTTGCATAAAGAGTGTTTGCTGCTGCTTCTTGCTTTGTTGAATTTTCCCCCTGTGATTTTTCTTCTTTTCCGCCTGTACTAGCACATCCAACTAGGTTTAGCGTTAGCATTGAAGTTACAAGCAAGCTTAATAGCTTTTTTTTCTTCATAATATCATCCCCTCTTTTTTAATTATAAGAAAATATAAATTTTCTATCTTATGAATAACTTAAAATGTTTCGCTTAGATTCATCTAAATTAAAGCGAATTTTTTATTTTATCAAGGTATTTTCTACCTAGTAAAACCAAATTAGATTAAAATATTTTCTTCATCATACTTAAATAATGCATTTAAAGTATTTACCTTTTTTTGATAATAACTCTCTATTTTTATAAAATAGGTATATAGTATATCTATCATTACTAAAATAGGAAATTGAGGTGATATGCAATCTCCAGCTTCTAGTGCATTTATAGTTGGAATTAATATAACTTCATCGCAAAAACTCGATAAATGGAAAGAATTATTTGAAGTGATCATAATAATTTTAGCTCCATTAGCCTTTGCTATCCCTATTCCTTGAAGAATTTCTTTTGTTGTACCACTTAACGATATAGCTATAATAACGCTTTCCTCATTAGCAAGTGAAGATAACATTTTTATTCTATGTGAATCATATACAGCTTCAATATTTAACCCTAACCTCATAAACCTTAGATGAACTTCTTCAGCTGCAATCCCAGAACTTCCCATTCCGAAAACGCAAACCCTCTTAGATGTTGTTAATAGGTGAGCAACTTCTTTCATTTGATTTTGATTTATCATCATATGACAACTATCTAATAAATCTTGATATGTATTAATAACTAAATTAGAAATTTCTTCTCTATTGTATTTACTAATATTTTTCTCATATTCAAATATGAATTCTCTAAAACCTTTATATCCACATTTTTTCGCAAACCTAGATAAAGAAGCTTCTGACACAAATAGCTTTTCTGATACTGCTTTAGATGAAAGCTTTTGTATTTCTCTATTATTTATAAAAAAATTGGCTATAGTTCTTTCTACATTAGTAAATTTATCATATCTTGACTTTAGATTTTTCAAAACAGTATTATCAGAATATTCCATACCATCCGTCTCCTTTTCATTAGGTAGTCAAGCTATTAAATTCTTAAATCATTTTATTTATTTAATTCTATACTATAAGTGTATATAGATATTAATTCAATCGCAACATTTTTGAAAGATTTTGAAAGAAATTTTAAATATTTTTCAGATTTTCTATAAAATAAAGATTTATTAGATGTACTTTTTCTAAATTTTAGAAATTACTTTCATTTACTTGGCATGTCCATAGGGATTTTTATATTATTTAGTAAACAAAAAGTGTATTTAGTAAAATTGATGAATTTTTGCTAAATACACTTTTTTGTTTAAAAATTTAAATTTATATCTTTTTTTAATTTTCCTTTTTCTCATAATTTAATATAACTTTATAACGGTCAATATACTTTTCTTTTTCACCTTTTGA
This sequence comes from Romboutsia sp. BSD2780061687b_171204_C1, assembly GCF_015560225.1. Lineage (NCBI taxonomy): Bacteria > Bacillati > Bacillota > Clostridia > Peptostreptococcales > Peptostreptococcaceae > Romboutsia > Romboutsia sp. BSD2780061687b_171204_C1. Next base: position 24,163 of record NZ_JADMRK010000004.1, read on the forward strand.
AACTTTAAAATAATCATTTTCTCCAGGTATTATAGTTAAACAATTATCCTTAAAATCGGCATTATCAAATTTTAATGTAGTTGGAACATCACTTCCTATAGCATTTGAATAGCAAATCACTTTTTCTTTATCCATAATTATAAACTGATACATATCATCACTTTCAGCAATATTTAAAAACTTATATCCTGCCTTTTTGTATATTTCATCTCTAGGAGTACCTGGTTTAAATATATACATTTTATCCCATTTAAAAGGTATCTCATCCTTAAGACTTATAACTTTACCTTCTTTACCTTTATCTAGTAGAAAACTAGTTTCACTATAAAACATTCCATGATTGTTACATAGCATATCTAAGTTCTTTTTAACATTTTTAAACTGAACTATATCACTAGACTTATTTATTACATCCCATCCATTTTTATCTTTTTTTAATTTTATATCAATTTTTGAAATACACTCACCGTGTTTTCCTGGTTCTGTTACTATAACAGTTTGTCCATCTTTGTTTTTATAGTCATGTTGTTTTATTTGAACATGGTTGTGCCCAGCAACTATTACATCTATTCCAGATACATTTTGAGCTAAGTCTTGTATTCTATTTCCTGGGTGTTTTGGTTTTTTAGGTCTTTCACCACTATGAGTTATTGCTATTATAATATCTGCATGGTCTTTTTCCTTCATAACTTTTACCCATTTATTAGCATCTTCTACTAAATCATTCATATAAAGTTCTCCATTGTATCCCTTTTGATCTTTTAACTCTAAAGATTTAGCTTTTACTAGCTTTTCTCCATCCCATTCTTTAGATTCTCCTACTTCTTTTAGAGTAAGACCTAATATACCTAGCTTTATATTACCTTCTGGTGTTTTAATTTCTTTTATAACGTATGGTTTTGTATAACTTTCTCCATTTTTCTTATATGTATTTGCTGATAATACACTTATTCCTTGCTTTTCAAAGTCTGATATCATATTATCTAAGCTGGTCTTGTCATTTGACACAAACTCATGATTTCCAAGAGTTACTGTGTCAAATCCAGCTTCTTTCATTTCTTTTGCTAAAGGAATTTCTATATAATCTGCATTGTTATTTTTATAGTTTTTACTCATTTGGTCATAATATTTTAACATATCTCCAGATGTTCCAAATCCAGAATCTAGAAAATCCCCTGCATCTATTACTACAGTATCTGGATTTTCCTTCTTTTGTTTTTCTATATAAGAAACCATTTCATTAGGTATTATTCCATGTAAGTCAGTCGTTGCAAGTATATTTAAATCTACTGACTTAGTAGAACTGCATCCTATTATTAATAAAGATGAAATGCTTATTACTGACCATAATATTTTTCTCTTTGAAAATAATTTACTCATACTCATCCCCCTATATACTTTCTTGTCTTATATTTTCAATTGTATTTTCTTTGTTTATTTTTTTCATAGGAATATAGGCCGATACAAAGGTAATGACAAATACACCTACAATAGATATTAAAACTGCCTTTATAGGAAGTACCATACCTATTTCTATAGCATCTCCAAGAACTTCATTCATATATACATCTATTAAAAGCACTATAGGAATTCCGTATAATAAAGCTAATACTCCATATAATAAGCTTTCAAGATATATCAATATAAGTAGACTATCTGTATCCAGAAGAAAATCTTCAGTGGTAGCTAGTACTTTTAGCTTAATAGGCTCTCTTACTTCCTTATCATTTTTGTCTCTATATACCTTACAAATATTTATTGTATCTTCTACTTTATAATTTGTTAATGAGATCTCACTTTGTTTTCTGCTAGAGCTATTGTCACTTTTATTTCGAAGTATTATTCTATTTTCTTTTATAGCACTTTCTTTGTCAAAGCTACCTGTTTTTAATTCTAATTCTTTTATAACTCTGTCTCCTGCAAAATCAATACCATTTGATTTAAAATTATATACGATTTTTCCGTCTTTATTTTCTTTTGAGAAACGTTTATCTATTAAATCCTTATATTCTTTATTTATATCACTTTCATTTATATATGTTTCTACACCATAAGAATTTATTGCACTTAATTTGTTTATTCCATCTATATTATTTAATTCTTTAACTATGCCATTTTTCTCTCTCATTCCGCTATACCACAATCTCATGTCGTAGTTTATCTCTCCTATGTTTACCTGGTTAGCTTTTTCAAATAAATCAATAAATCCACTAAACGATATAAATATAACTACGCTAATCACTAAAGAAAATAAAGTTATTCTAAATTTCTTTTTATTTCTTCTAAGGTTTTTGTATGCAAGAACTCCTTCAGTTTTAAACAATAGCTTAACTATTTTAGAATTTTTTACTTTTCCTAATTTTAAATTTTCACTATTTCTTATAGCTTCAAGTGGAGAAGTTTTTGATGAGTTAATTGCTGGAAGTATTGCTGATACTAATATGATGACTTGACTTTGTTTCAGATTTTTTCTATTTAAATACTGCTTGAGCTATTAATCTATCAAATTTTCTAATATCTACACCTTTTTGTAGATTTATTTTTATATGACCGCTCTTGTCCATAATTCAACTTCTGCATTTAAATCAAATAGTTTCCCTGAATTTTCAGTTGACCTCATGTTTATTGATGAATATGGTAAAGAATAGATCTCTACTTTTTTACCCGTTAATCCTTGTGCATCTCTTACTATTAATCTTTTGTTGGTAAAAATTGCACTATCCCTAAATGTTTTGTATGCTGCAACAGCTATTTCTCCAGGTACTAATACCTCTTCTACATCTTCTGGTATTGGACATTCACTTACAAAAGTCCAGTGTAATATATTTGTTGTTTCTTCCATAACATTTTCTCTTCAATAAGTAATATTTATTTACATTGTATCAAATTATAGCATAAAAAAATATATATCAATATTTTCCATAGTAAAAATGTTCTTGGTAAAAATAAAGCTACTATGTTAATAATCTCATAGTAGCTATCTCATTTACTTAGTTTTTATATATTTTTTATCACTAAAACTGCTATAAACTTTTTAATTAAATATTATTATACAATATTAAGCTTCTTTTTTACTTAGTTTACTCCAGTTTACATATCCATATATAGAATTTATTAAGTATGCAGCCCACATTACTATCATCGTAACGCTACCTTCTGGAGTATTTAATAACATTACCCACATTACTATAGAAACAAGATTAACAAGTATCCATACTAACCATTGCTCTTTATATCTCATTACTTGTAATATTAAGGCAACAACTGATGTAACTGTAGTTATTGAATCTACAAGTTGAAGATTTCCACCTAGAGATTTTAATAATTGATAATATAAGAATATAGCTATTCCTAAACCTACAAATAATATTATTACTTGATTTTTTGTTAATGCTTTAGCTTCAACATTTCCCTCATCATCTTTTCTCTTGTTCCATAGGAAGAATCCTATAATATTCATTGGAATAAAATAAAGTGCATTTAACATTACTTCACCGTATAAAGCATTTTGATAACATATTATTGCATAAAGTGCTACATTTACTGTTGCAAATACATAAGTTGATACTTTACCTTTTGCACATAATACAACTCCTATAATTCCTGTAACTCCACTTATTAAAGCCATCGCAGAATCTTTCCATATAATACTTAATACTATCATCGTAATTGTTGATATTATTAACCACATTTTTTCAAACATAGTCCAGTCGTTTAAAAACATTTTTTTGTTTTGTGAAACTTCCATCTTATATCTCCTCTATATTTATCTTATTTTCTAATTTTGGTCCTTTTGTTGATACTACTTTAGATGCTATTTTGTTTGCAATTTTACAAACTGATATATTGTCATATGCCATTGATTTTGCACCTATAATTCCTGCAATATGACTATCTCCTGCTCCAATTGTATCTATTACTTGTGCCTTATATCCTTCTACTATAATAGGATCATTATTTTTTTCTTTGTATAATACTCCCTTAGGACCTAAGGTAATAAACACACTATTATTGTTTCTTTCATGTATTTCTTCTATAACTTGATGTAAATCACTTTTATTAGTGTATTCACTAGCTTCTTTATCATTTAAATGAATTATAGGAGATAAATTATAAATTCTATTCATAATATCTTTATCTAAGTATGAAATTCTTGGTCCTGGAGCAAAATATATTTCCATATGTGTATTTCTTTCCAGAAACTCTGCTATTGCTGCTCCACTTTTCCCTTCTAATTCATATCCTGATATATATACTTTGTTATATTTATTTGTATCTAGTTTATCTAGCCATTCTTTTTTAAATTCACATTCAGTTCCCTGCACTGTTATAAAAGTTCGCTCGCCGCTATTTTCTACTAAACATAAACAATATCCATTATCAGTATTTTCATCTTTTATAAAAATTTCATATCCATTATTTAAAAGATCTTTTTCTATGGTATGACCATACATACCACATCCTACAGGAACTACTAAATCATGAGCTACTTCTAAATTATTAAGTATATTAGCTACATTGTAAGCACATCCACCTACTGTTGTAATTTCCTTAGATGCAACAATATCGTCTCCACTTTTTGGTAGCATATTAACATTCATTATTTTATCTACTATTGCTGCCCCTAGCACCAATGTTTTCATTTATGCTTCCCTTCTTTCTAATAAAATGTCCACATACTTTTGTAGGTTTATATCATTATTCTTATCTAAGTCAGCCACATATTCCTTATTTATTTTATCAAAACCAGTAAATGCTCCACATATAGCACAAGCCATTGCTCCTATTGTATCTGTATCTCCACCTAAATTAGCACATAATATGCTACATTTATTAGGATCTTTTGCATAATAAGCTATACTTAATGCCGCTGGTACTGACTCACTTATTATTACTCCTGCACCTATTATGTTGTATATGTTCTCTAAAAATTCCTCATCATTACCTTCATGTTTATTAGCTAACTCAACACCTAGTTTTATTCTAGCTGCTATTGATGGATTAATAGTTTCACACCCTAAACTTAGAGCATACTCTTCTATTTCATATACATCTTCCATTACTTTATCAAAATCATCATTTTCTATAGATGAGCTTACTGCCATAGCAATCATTGCTGCACCTGCTATAGAAATATCACTACTATGCGTAGTTCTTGATATTTCATAAACATAGTCAACTAATTCCTTTTTCTTGTCTGATGGAAATAAACATCCTATTGGAGCTATTCTCATGGCAGAACCGTTACTTTGTGCTGCATCTGTAATAGATTTTGTATCTTTATTTTCTCTAAAACCATTCAATGCTGCTTTAGATGTAGGTCCTAATATATTATTTTCAAAAGCATTTTCTCTATCTGCCCACTCTAATAGTTTAGTTGCTATATCAAGTTGACTAGGAATAAAATTTGTATCCACTAAAGAATCAATTATAACTAGTGCTTGAGCTGTGTCATCTGTAAATTGACCTTTTGTATAATTGCATGCTACATCATTTTCCTTTGGTCCATCTAAAAATTCTTTTATTTCTCCAAAAAACTCTTTTGTTTTTTTTCTACTCCATAACTCTGGTGGCATTCCCATTGCATCTCCTAATGCCATGCCATATATTGCTCCTGCTATCTTATTTACCATATTCCCTCCTATTTTTATACTATATTATCCATATTATATTATATTTCGTACTATCAATATAACAACTTGTTATATATAATTGTACTCTAATTATATTAAAGTAACGTTTTTATGTCAACATATTTTTATAAAAAACACACTAATTACATATTTTTTTACTTAAATTAAATACTATTACTATATATAGCCTTATATTAGACATAATTATTGTATCTTGATATAATAAAATTATATAAATACAATATAAAAGAGGTAAAATTATGGATAGGGTATTACCAAAATACTATATTATTAAAAGTGATATTATAAAAAAGATTAACAATAACGAACTAGCTCCTCACCAGCCATTACCTTCAGAAAGAGAGCTTGTTGATTCTTATAATGTTAGTAGAATAACTGTTAGAAGAGCAATTGAGGAACTTGTTAAAGAAGGGTATGTATATAAGGTTTCTGGTAAAGGTAGTTTTGTAAATAAAAATACTTCAAAACAAAATCTTAATACAGTGCATAGTTATACAGAAGAAATTACTAATCAAGGTAAAAAACCTTCTAGAAAACTACTTAAAACAACTGTAGAAAAAGGTAGTTATGAAATTTGTGAAAAGCTTGATTTATTAGAAAATGAAAATATTTTTGTCTTAGAAAGGGTCTATTATGCTGATGAAAAGCCTCTATGCTTAACTAAAGCATATCTTCCTTATAGTCAATTTTCAAATATTGAATGTTTCGACTTCGCAGGTAATTCTTTATATAATGTATTGGAGAATTTCTATAATATAAAAATTACTAGAGCTACTCAAGTTATTGAGGCTGCTTCATCTAGAGATGAAATTAGTGAATTGCTAGACGTGGAGGATGGGCATCCTCTTCTATTATTTAATACAACTACTTATGGACAAAAAAATGGGGTTGAGTTTCCTATAGAATACTTTGTATCTTATTATAAAACTGATAATATGAAATATGTTATTGAACAATCAAGATAAGTATTTGACATATAATATATTACTAGTTTTATGAAATCTCTCATATGCTTTAATATTTATGTTTTAAAATGCATAATTAAATATAAAAATTTTTAGGAGGTACATATGAAATTCCAGTGGACTACTATACAAGTAACTAATCTATATAATAGCTTAAAGTTTTATAAAGATTTGTTAGGAATGAAAATAGCTGAAGTCATTGAGGGTGTAAATCACCAAATAGTCATGCTTGGTTAAGATGATGATGCTAAAATCGAGCTAATACCTATCTCAACTGTATCTAGGGAAAACTTAGGTAATAGTGTTTCTATCGGTATTGCTTTTAAACAACTAGATGATTTAGTTGAAAAAATAAAATCAAAAAATATACCTGTTGTAGGTCCAATAGCTCCTATGCCAGGTATAAGATTTTTCTTTGTAAATGATCCTGATGGATATACGATTCAACTTTTAGATAAATAGTACTAAAACTTACTGCAACAAGTAAAATTCTCTTCGCTTGAGCGACGTGTCGGCGAAACACTTCATATCGCCAAAATTGAGAAGCATATCGTCAACGATATATCCTCGTTACCACTTTAAGCCACTGCGTGGGCGACATGCAATTTCAGGCAACGACCTTGCACAAGTAACAAAGTTAGAAATTATACGTTATCCACAGAACAGATAATATATAATTTCCTTACAATTAAAAAAGTAGATATGGCTTTTATTTACCACATCTACCTTACTGTTACCAAATTTTAAAGTTGTCCTTATCATCAGAATTAGGTTCAAATTTTATTGTTATATTCTTAGTTACTTCATCAATTTGTCTACCTAGTTCTGAACCTTCTTCTCCCCTTAGTATCCCACCTATTTTTGTAGCTACATCTTTTATTTTTATCCCTCCTGGAAACTCCATGTTAAATCCTTTTTTCTCAAACATTTTATTACTCCTTAGCTTTACCATTATTTGATTATTTAATAATCATAGGAATAATGTATATTTATTTTTTCTTGTTTCATTTTTTTTATAATATTTACAATAGATTCTATATTAAACTATAATCAGATTAAATAAGCTTTTATATTATAAATAAGAGGGTAAATTAATATGCCAAGAGGTTATGTTTCTTGTCCTGAGTGTGGTGGAAAGAAAGTAGTTGAATGTGACTGTACTGGAGAATGTGGAAGAAGAGCTGCTGATGATGATTGTTATGCATGTGGTGGATCTGCTACTCACACTTGTCCTGTTTGTAATGGAAAAGGTATCGTAACAGAAGATTAATAGAAAAATCATCTAGAATATTATCTAGGTGATTTTTTAACTATTTTTGTTTCTTATTTGCATTTTTTATAATAAATAATTAGGTATTAATATATACCTAATTATTTAGATGAAATTTGTACAACACAAACCATCGTTTGAATTGTACAAATTTTATCTAATATTTATATTATTTACATTTTTATTCCCATTATGTATTCCATTTCTTCTATTACATACTTCCACTCATTCTTATTAGAGTCTTCTTTATAAAGTCTGTCTTCTTTTTTTAAATCAAATGTAATATTACAATATTCACATAGATACTTATATATATCATCATTGTTACCATCTTTATAAACTTTTTCTAATTCTATTTTGTCATTTTTCCCACAACATGGGCAAATTACGGTCTTGTACTTTCTAACATCTACGTCTATTATTTCTTATCTCATATCTACTCTCCTTAGCCTTATGTAATGAAATGTTATAAAATTTTATTTTATATATATAAATTAAATATACCCTAAATATGTAAAATAAAACCCTGTTAAACATTGAAAGTAGTCTTTATTTACATAAAATTGAATTTTATCTAGCTAAATATTTTCTCTACTCTAACTTCTAAACTAGTTATAAACTCATCTTCATCACTAGTCTCATATATATCAACATCATATATCTCTATAGGATCGCCTACTATCTTATAGCCATTTTCTTTTGCATAGTTATACATAGCTTTTAAATATTTTCTATTATTTTCATATTTTCCTTTATAAGTACAACTTATGTAATCACCTTTTTCCAGGCTAAAATTAAATATTTCACTATCATCTTCTAAAAAAGCAATTACATGCTTATACTTATCTATTATTCCTTTTTCTATACTTTTACTATCAAATATAGAACCTATATTGTTGTTTCCTATTATATAAAAATTATCTTCAAGCTCTTTTCTTAGTTTTTGAATAAGATAATCTACACTTTCATTACAATCTATATTTCCCCCAACTACTAATGCTTTTCGCTCATCATAATATTTCACTTTTAATGTTCCAAAATTATTTTTGTTGATACTTTGTTCTATTACATTTAGCCTACTTTGAATATTTCTTTTTTGATTTAGTAATATTTCTGTTTTATTTTCAATTATGTTCATTTCTTCTTTTAGCATTTTTTTAGTAGACTCTATATCTCTCTTTTCAAGATATTTTTTTATTTCTTTCATAGGTATATTTAAATTTCTAAGTTCTCTTATTAAATTTAGTTTACATACATCATCTATACTATATAATCTATATCCATTTTTATCTCTAGTTGGCTTTAATATTTCAAGTTCTTCATAATATTTGATAGCATCTCTTCCTATATTGTAAGTTTTTACTAATTCTCCAATTTTATAATAGCGCTTCATGATTTTCCTCCTATAAAAAAATTCACTTCTCTCGTCTCGCCAATGATGTGACACTTACTCTCACTTTTGTAATATAAGTTGTCTAAAATATTTATTTGTATCACTAAAATACAAATAATAAATATACTTATATGTATGTATTTATATTAAATAAATTTAACAAATCAAATCTTATGAATATATTGATATAACTTAATTATATCCAACATTAATAATCTTAGATTTAACAATCTTTTTTATTAAAAAGTATTTGACCTGTGTATTATACCATAGTTTATAGTTATTCTTGAAGGGAGTTGATATTATGTCTACAATAGCATTAAAAAGCAATAACAAAGGCTTAAATAAAAAATTTGTTAAATATGTAATTCCTTCTGTTGCTTCCATGTGGGTTTCTGCTTTATACGTAATGGTGGATGCAATGTTTGTTAGTAAAGGAGTCGGACCAGATGCACTTGCAGCTGTTAATATAGCTATGCCTTATACAAACTTTATATTTGCTCTATCAGTTTTATTTTCAATAGGCTCATCAGCCGTTATATCTATGGAACTTGGAAACAATGATACTAAAAATGCTAGTAATTATTTTTCTATGACAATAGTAGGGCTAATTATAATATCTTTTATTATAACTATAATTAGTTTATTATTTTTAGATGAAATAGCCTTATTTTTAGGTGCTACACCTGGGATTTTACCTATGGCTAAAAATTATTTAAGTATTATAATTTTATTTATCGTGTTTTACATAGTAAGTTATGCACTAGAAGTATTAATCAAAACAGATGGTTATCCCCATTTATCTACTATAGGAGTTATAATATCTGCTATAACAAATATAGTTCTTGACTATGTTTTTGTTTTAAAATTTAACTGGGGTCTTGAGGGTGCTGCACTTGCTACTGGCCTTGCACGTGCTTTTTCTTTTATATTTTTTATGTTCCATTTTTTTAGTAAAAATTCTAAGTTAAAAATTTGTAAATTTAAATTTGAGTTTAGTTACTTTAAAAGAATAATGACAATAGGTTTTTCAGATTGTACTACAGAGTTGAGTATAGGTATTGTTATACTTTTATTTAATCAGTGTATACTTAAATTCTTAGGAGAAGATGCTTTAGTAAGTTATAGTGTTATTTCTTATATAAATACTTTAGTGTTATCTACTATGCTTGGTATATCCCAAGGGATTCAGCCATTATGTAGTTATTATTATGGAACTAACGACAAATATGCTATAAAATATTTACTTCACCTTTCACTTAAGGTTGTTTTAGTATGTTCAATTTTAATATTTATAGGGTGTATGTTATTTGATGATTTTATAGTCCTTATGTTTATAGATAAATCTGATATGAATTTATTTAATTTTACAAAAAACACTTTTAAGATTTTTTCAGTATCTTTCTTATTACTAGGCTTCAATGTGGTTATATCAGGATTTTTAGCATCATTAGAAAGAACTGCTGATGCTTGTATAATATCTTTAAATAGAGGTCTTTTTGCTGTGTCTTTATCTTTAATAATTATGATTTTAATCTTCGGTGGTAATGGAATATGGATTTCAACAATAGCTTCTGAAGGAATAGTATTATTATTATCAATTATGCTTTTAAAGAGATTTAATAAAAATTTAGACCAACTTACTTATAACTCTACAGCTCACGAGATAAAAACTATATAATCCTATAATGTTTATATTTAACTTAAATATAATATCCTTAAACAAAAAACTATGAAATACATAATTTATAGTAATATATGTATTTCATAGTTTTTTTAATTAGTTTACTTTATAAAAGATTGTCAACAAGTTTTTTACATTCATCTTCTATATCTTCTATATACTCATGTATATATATACCATTTCCACAAGCATATACATTATCCATAGAAGTCATAAATTTATCATTAACCTCTGGTCCTGTTGTTGATGGATTTAATTTTATATTACTTCTCATGGCAACTAGACCATCAGATAACATAGGTCTTGCAAATATTAATGTATCACATTTTACTATTTCTTCTTTGTCGTCTTTGACTAATTTAACACTCTCTATTCTTCCTTCTCCATAAATTGAATCTATTTCATAGTTATTATATACTTTATCAGTTAAACCATAAGTATCTACATCACTATCTTTAGATATTATACCAACTACATTTATATTTCTATTTTTTAACTCATCTTTTATCATATATAGTGTTTTATTATCATATATAAGTATATTTTTTCCTGGTACAATATTTCCCATATTAAGTATTTTATTTGCCATACCTACAGTAAGTATTCCTGAACATCTATCTCCTACCATATCTAATGCTTTTCTTGAACCTTCTTTAGCACCATTTGCAAGTATTATATTTTTTCCCTTTATCTTTTCTATACCATTTGCTGGATTTGTGCAAAGTACTTTATTTTCATCTTCTATCTTTATTACCATTGTATCTAGTTTTATATCTATTTCACATTTCTCAAGTTCTTTTAGTAAAAACTTTTCGTAAGTTTTTCCTGTTATATATCTTTGTTTACTTATATTATAATAACTTAAATTTAAACTTCCTCCCAATACATTATCTTTTTCTATTAATAATATATTTTTTATTCCCTTTTTATAAGCTTCTATGGCGCATATTATACCACTAGCTCCTCCTCCAATTATAATTAAGTCATATTCTCTCATAGTCTTAATCCTCCTTAAATCCAACAGCTATTGAAGATTTAGAATTTTTATTTACTTCGCTTATATCTATTCCTAATTCTTTGCTTAATATCATACTTATAGGTATCATGCATCCTGTTCCTTGGCACCCACCCATCATGGCACGAGTTCTTCTTTTTATTCCATCAAGAGTTGTTGCACCTAATGGTCTTTTTATAGCATCTATTATTTCCCCTTCTGTAACAAACTCACATTTACATATCATCTTTCCATATGATGGATTTATAGCTATTAATTTATTTTTCTCTTCTATACCTAACTCTGACATTCTAATCATTTTTTTTCTAATTTCTTTAAAGTTTTCTTTTTCCTTTAAATTAATAATATCTGATATAATGTCAACTACGTACTCACCAATAGCTGGTGCCGCTGTTAATCCTGGTGAATCTATACCTATTACATTTATAAAATTTTTACAATCTTTAACTTCTTCAATTATAAAATCTCCACCATTTATTTTAGGTCTTAATCCACTAAAAGTATTTAATATTCTATCTACCGGTATATCCTTTATAGTTTTTTTGCTTTTATATAATATTTCATCTATACCTTCTCTTGAAGTTTCTAAATTATCATTATATTTAGCATTTGGACCTACTAATAGATTTCCATCTACTGTAGGAGTTACTAATACACCTTTACTTAATTTACTTGGAACTTGAAATAGAGTCTTTTCACATAAGTTACCTGAAACTTTATCAAATAAACAGTATTCTCCTTTTACAGGTTCTATTTCATATTTAATCTCACTAACTAGATTGTTTAAATGTGCACCACATAATCCTGATGCATTTACAACTATTTTACTTTCTATTACTTCTTCATCTTCTAAATGTATTTTATATATATTATTTTCTAATTTTATATCTACAACAGCTTTTCCTAGTATAAAATCAACTCCATTTTCTACTGCATTTTCAGCAAAAGCTAAAGCCATTTCATATGGGCTTACTATACCTGATGTCTTTACATGTAAAGCCCCTAATACATCTTTATTTATATTTTTTTCTATACTTAAAACTTTTTCTTTGTCTAAAATTTCTAATCCCTTAACTCCTATTTCTTCTCCATTAGACTTTAATTTTTTTATACTTTCTAATTCTTCTTCATTAAAAGCCAATACTAAAGCTCCATTTCTTTTAAAAGGAAATTGTAATTTATTAGCTAAATCATCCATCATTTCATTTCCTCTTAGATTTAACTTAGCTTTTAAAGTACCTTTTTTCTCATTGTATCCACCATGTATAATACCACTATTAGCTTTTGATATTCCTTCAGCTACATCTTTATTCCTATCTATTATAGCTACATCTAAGTCGTATTTTGATAATTCCCTAGCTATAGCACAACCTACTACTCCTGCCCCTATTACAGCAATGTCTTTCATATTAGTTCCTCCTTTGTAAAGAGCATTTTAATTTTTTCAATTGTTTAATTTATAACTATATTATATTATTACTATTTTCATAAGTAAAATTGATAATAATAATGATAACCATCAATATTTTATATGTATAAAAGTAAAATGAAAAGTGTAATCATATAATAATTTCTTATTAAATAATTACACTTTTCATTTTAGTCATTTATCTCTAATTGTCCATACTCTTTATCGCTTTTACTTATCATCTCATGACTAAATTCTTTTACTTCTTTAGTTTTAGCATTCACAGTTATTTCATATTTTTCATTACCTTTTACAAGTACTCCTTTATATTCATCACCATCATGATCTTTATCTAAATGAATACTTTTTATAGTAGCATCAGGAACTTTTTTTAACATTATATCCTTAGCTTCTTTTTCACTTATTAGTTTTTCGCTACTGTTATTTGTTTTATTATTTGTATTATTATTTTGAATAATTTCTTGCTCATATTCAACTATATCACCAGTTTTTGCATCTACATCTACTTCATAGACTACATTATCTTTAGATACTTTTGAATTATATTTTGGTGTATCATCATTTTCATAGGCTATCTCTACTATATTTCCATTTGGTACTTTTTGTAGTATTATTTCTTGCGCTTGTTCTTGTGATAAAACGGCATCACTATTTCTCATTAGCCAATAACTTAATCCAGCTCCACATATTACAATTACCCCTAGCCCTATGGCTACTGATTTATTAAATTTCATGATATTACTGTTATAAAAATTATAACAGCTTCACCTCCTCTATGTCTTATCAATATAATTCCTTATTATTAGTTATATAACCATTTTTTACATATTCAAACATATTTTTATTTCTATAGACTATAATCTTGATTTTATAGCTTTTCAATATACAAATAGTGCTATATCCTCTTTATATAATTTTAGATATAGCACTAAAGTATTTATTAGATAGAATATTTTTTCAAATCTTCAATAAATTTTATAACATTTTCTTTTTGTGTTGCCCAAGATGTAACGAGCCTTATACATGAACTATTTTCATCTATTTCACTCCATAGACTAAATGAATAATCTTCTTCTAGCTTTTCTATAATTTCATTTTTAAATATTGGGAATAATTGATTAGATGGTGAATCTACTAAAAATTTATATCCTAATTCACTAATTTCTTTTTTTAATATATCTGCCATGTCATTTTCATGCTTACCTATTTCAAAGAATAAATCATCTTTAAATAACTCTAAAAACTGTATCCCAAGTAATCTACTCTTAGCCATCATTGCACCTTTTTGCTTTATATTAAATCTAAATTCTTCTTTTAATGAATCCTTACATATAACTAAAGCCTCTCCAAATAATGCTCCATTTTTAGTTCCACCTATGTAAAATGCATCAGTTAAATATGAAATCTCACTTAAAGTTAAATCATTTTCTTTAACACATAATGCAGAACCTAGTCTTGCACCATCCATATATAATAATAAATTATTTTTTCTACAAACATAACTTAATTCTTCTAGCTCGCTTTTAGTATATATTGTTCCTATTTCTGTTGAATTAGATATATATACAAGTTTAGGCTTTACCATATGCTCATCAGTATGTTCTTTAAGTACTGATAATATATCTTCTTTTTTTAATTTGCCATCTGTAGAATCAACAGAAATAACCTTGTGTCCTGTTGATTCTATTGCTCCTGTTTCATGTACTAATATATGACCAGTATTAGCCGATATTACTGCCTCATAAGGTCTTAAAAATGCAGAGATAGCTGTTAAATTAGTTTGAGTTCCTCCACATAGAAAATGTATATCTACATTATCATTTTTTAACTTTTCTTTAATTAATTCACTCGCTTTTTCACAGTAAGTGTCTTTTCCATAACCTTCACTTTGTTCTAGGTTAGTTTTTACTATTGCCTCAAGTATTTTAGGATGTGCCCCTTCACTATAATCATTTTTTAAACTATACATATTTCCCCCTATTTGTGTAGATAATTATACTTTACTTAATTCTACCATTTATTAAATATTTTTTATATACAGTAAATATATTTAATAAAAATTTGTTTCTCTTAAAATATGTGTCAGCAAATCATCTCAAAATACTTTTTTACATTTTATGATATATTTACATATCTTATATGTATGAGTTATCAACAGTTTTATTCTTAGTATTAAATCCTTGTACATAAAAAAGTACTCTCTATATCTATTAAAAATTATAGAAAGCACTTTTTATTATTTAAGCTATATTTAATTTTTCAATAATTTCACTTTCAAGCATATCTATATCTTTTTTATCTAAGTAAATTCTATATAAACTTATTATTAATGATTTTTCTAAGTCATTTTTAGAAGTTTCAAAAATATTTTTATAAACCTTAAATAAGTCTTCTTCATTTAAATTTGGATTTAACTTTTCTAACAATTTTTTTATTAAAATAGACTTATCTTTAGAACTTCCACTTATTAATATAGTAAAGTTTATATTTGTAAAAATATCATTTTGCTTACTTAAAAATTCTTCAATACAACTTAAATTCATCTGTTTATTTATATAATTAATTCTCATCCAAAAATAATTATTTTTTATTGTTATTGTTTCTATATCCTTCTTACTTATAGTTCCTTGAACTATTGAATCTAGTGTCTCATTATCAAAATCTACATATTTTTTCATAATATTTTTCATATCATTTTTAATTCTATATGGAAACACCATATTCATAGCTAACCAAGCAACTATAGCTGCAATTAAAACAAATATAACTCTATCCTCTAATAATTTAAATATAACAGCACTTGGTTGAAGCATTTTTACAGCTAATATAGCAGTCATAGTTGTAAATATACATCTTATATTATATTTTTTTATAGATAAGGCAAAATATAATGCTATTAAAAACACGGCTCCGATTAGTATTATATTTTTGTCTATCATTCTATATATTAATTCAAATATTATAGCGCCTACAACTGTTCCTACAACTCTATCAATAGCCTTTTTACTTCCTTGTTCTGCATATGGAAGCAATATTAAAGCTAATGAAAGTACTATCCACTTACCTTCGTATATATTAAAATAACCTACTATAAACACAAATGTAGAAATTACTAAAGATGCCTTTAAGGCTATATTAAATCTTAGAGATGACATGTTAAAATTGTTTTTAAATATATCTATATTTGATTTTAACTTTTTTTGTAAATTTAATCTCTTTCTTATCTTCTCACCTCTAGATTTATCTTCTATATATCTACAAGTTTCATCTATAGCTAACCTTAAGTTATAGTAATTATATCTAGCTAAATCACCTTCTATATTTTCTAATTCTAATTCATTATAGTATTTTCTAAATGTAATTTTTATATCTTTTATATCTTTTTTACCTAAGATATATAAATTTACGTCTTCAAGAATACATTTTAATTTTAGTAATCTATCTTCATATATTTCATTTTCCTTTATATAACTTATGGTAGTATTTATTTTTTTTAATAGTATTACTATTACTTCTAATATATATATATCATCTAATTCTTTACTAGATTTTTCTATAACCTCATATATATTGATTTGTATAGTTTTAAGTAAGATACTTACTTTTTTGTTTTCATCTTTTATATTTTTATTATCTAATAATAAATCTATCTCTTTTTTTATTAAGTCTATAGCACCTGTAATTTGCTTATCAGTAACTTTATAAAAATTATATTTAGTTATTATATAATATAAAGCCATTATCACAAATGATGAAAATATAAGAGCTAATATTCTTTTAGGCATCTGTGAAAATGTTACTGGATAATAAAGTAAAAGTATATATAACATCATAAATCCAGCAGTTTTTGGCGTTTTAAGTTCATAGCTAAATCTATAATATATCCAAAAGCTTAAAATCAAGCTAACTATATATGCTAAAAAAATATCTAAACTTGCAATATAAGCTGCAACTCCTATAACTATTTGTATCAAAGATAATATGATTATTCTTCTTGGAACATTTATTGTGTGATTCTCCCCAAACATGCTAGCTGCTATAGAAACTGTCGCAATTCCTATTAAAACATTTTCTTTTCCAAATATCATAAATGAAAATATAGCTATCGCAGATATAAGAAATATTTTCATATTTTTTATTTGTTTTTTAATGTCAATTTTCACTTTCATCACCTTCTTATAGAATTTACGTACTTCTTTAAGTATAAATCAAAAATTTTATTTATAATATATTTTTAGTTTTTTTTCTAATTTTTAGATTATTAATTAAATTCCAACTCTATTTTATGCAAAAAAATCTAAGCAACTTTATAATTAATATAAATCATTTGTATATAAAAAAAGTACTTACTATAAATTTTATAGAAAGTACTCTCTTCTTTAATACTGATGACTTAACTCTCCTTTAGTATTATAATCATCATATAATTTCTTTTTTCTTTTCATAACTAAAAACACACCAAGCATCAATATTCCCTTAATTATACTACTTATAGTTATACTCCACCAAACTCCAGTAAGTCCAAGTAATCTTGGATTTGATATTAAGTAAGCTGTTGGTACTCTAAGTCCTGTAAATATAATACTTATTATAGATGGTATTGAAGTTTTACCAAGCCCTTTAAAAGCTCCTGATGTTATTATTTCTATACACATAAACAATTGAGAATATCCAAGTATTTTAAGATAAATAGTTCCTTCTTTAATAGCCATTTCTTCTTGTATAAATATAGTAAATACCTGCTTTCCTAAAAAGACTAATATTAAAGTATTTATAAATCCAAGTATTATAGCTAATATTAAAGTTAACTTAAATCCTTTATTAACTCTGTCAAACTTTTTAGCCCCATAATTTTGCCCAATAAAGCTAGATAAAGATGAAGATAAACCTTCTGCTGTCATCCATGATATAGACTCTATTTGAGATCCTACTTTTTGAACAGCTACTGCTACTGGTCCAAATGACGCCACAACCACTCCTAGTAACATAGAAAATCCTGTAAACAATCCACTTTGTAGAGCTACTGGAAGCCCTACTTTGTATAGTATTTTATAATATGTTATTTCTATATTTCTAAATAGTTTTATTTTAAAATATCCATAATCATCCTTTTTTATTCTATATATAAATAAAGATGTAACTACTATTTGTGCTACGACTGTTGCAATAGCAGCTCCTGCTACTCCAAGTTTAGGAAAACCAAACAAACCAAGTATAAGTATTGGGTCTAGTATAATATTAGTTATAAGACCTACCGCATTTATTTTAAATGGAGTTTTACTATTACCCATTCCATTAAATATAGCTGTAAATACTGGATTTATAAAATAAAATATCATTCCTAAAGATACTATATATAAGTATGTTCTAGACATATCTATAACTTTTATATCGCCTAATCTAAAAAATCCTATTAATCCTTTATTAAACACTATTAAAAATAATGTATATAATGTTGATAGTATAATATTTATTTCTATAGCTGATTTTATATAAGATCTCGTTTTATCAAGATTTCCTTCACCAATACTTTGTGCAACTTTAACTTCCCCACCAATTTTGGATATCATTACAAATGCCATAGCTAACCAAGGAAAAAATCCTGCTGTTCCAACTGCTGCAACTGCACTACTACCAGCCTTGCCGACCCAGATCATATCTATCATGTTATAAGCCATTTGTATAAATGACGTCCCCATTATAGGAAGTGCTAACTTTATTAATTTATCTAATATCTTACCATTAGTTAAATCTATTCTCTTTTCCAAATATTTCACCTCTTTTGTAAACAAAATAAACTAGATTAATATCACTTAATAGTATGTATTTTTAAATATAACTTAAATAAAAAGCATATTTATAAAAGTATATCAGAAATTTTTTTATTTTCAATATAATTAAATTATTTATACATATTTTTAATATATTTTCTATTATAGTAAATAAAGCCTTAAAGTGGTTAAATATTATTAAATCCAACTTTAAGGCTTTTTGCTATTTACTTATTTATACTATATGTTTCATTTCCTCGTAATGTTTTATGTATATTTTTTTCTAATATGACCTTTCCTCTTGATAAGATTTTAATATTATCAACACTCCAATCATCACCATTAGTAACAAAATTATTTTTTCTTATCCAGAAGTTATTTATCTTACTTAAATCAATATTTTTTCCATCTTTAAGCTTTATTATATAATTATCTATTTGACCTTTTTCAAAATCATTTCCTGCATTATCTAACTTCCATTCATATTTTTTATTATCAGAAGTTTCAAATCCAAAATATACGAAATCATCAGTTCCTGCATATTTTTCATTTGAAGTTTTTAAAATAACATTAAATTCGTTTAAGTTCTTAGTATCTGAAGAATCTATTATAGTATTAGATACTTCATTTAAAAATCTATATATAAGCTTAGCTGAACTGATCTGAGAGTTTTTCATAGATTCTACTGCCGAATATTCCCAATCTTTTGTTGAATTTTTCATTGTTGAATAACCATAATATAAATTCTTAGCTTTTTTTGCATATTCATAAGAATTTTCACTCATCCAAGCATCAAAATCTTTATTTTCTAATGCATATTTATAAGCACCATTTTCTGTATTATAATTCATTGAATCTATTGCATAATTTTCTTTTCGTTCTTCAACATAACTTTCAAACTTTACATGTCCTATACTATCAACAGCTGTAATATTGGCTGCATGATAAGGAGTATTCAGATCTCCAAGATAATGTAATCCTTGTCCTAATAAAAAAGTAGCTTCTTTATAATTACCTTTTTCCCACTCATTTTTTGCATCAGTTGTAAATTTTCTAACTTGTGATTCTGCATTATCATATATAGGTGATGCCACATACCACTTATTATCAAGTGTAAAATTATTTTTAGTATCTGGATCCCAAAAATGATCTTGATATAAATCATAAGCATTTGGATCATAATCTGGATATGTCGATCCAAGTTGTAAGTCTCTTAAGTTAGATTTTAGAATATCAAGATTTGACTTTAATAATTGAGGTTCTGATTTGCTTAAATCTTTTTCAATCATTTTAACTGCTTGAGTTGCAATTAAAGCGTGCGTTCCTGTCCCATCTTTTTTACCATCCCAAGCATAAGATGTTGAACCCATAGCTACAAATAACATTGAAATTACAAATGCTTTTGCGCTATTTTTCTTTATATTTCTTATCATAGCCTTGTTTTACCTCCAAATATCAAAATACTTTATAATTAAAAATATATAAAAACGCTTTCTTTTTCAATATTTTTGCATATTTTGTAACTTTTTGTAATTTTTTATAATTTTTTGTATTTCTTCAAGGTGAAATCATTATTTTAAATAATAATTAAAGTGAGGTATAATAACCTCACTTTAATTACATTCTTCACTTTTTTTATTGTACATAAACATATAAAACGATGCGCTAAATATTACAAAATATCCAAATACGCTAAACTTATCGGGAAATACACTAAATAATACTACACTTATTATTGCAGAGAATATTATATTAGAATAATCAAATATAGATATCTCTTTAGCTGGCGCATATTTATAAGCCCAAGTTACACCAAATTGGCCTACAGTCGCAAATACCCCTGCAAGAAGTAAATACATAAGTTGTATCATACTCATTGGCTCATAAGTCATAATCATTATCGGAAATATTACAACTAATGAGAATAAAGAAAAATAAAATACTACAGTCGCTCCATTTTCTTTTTTACCTAATACCCTAAGACAAGTGTATGCTGATGCCGCACATAAAGCACCTGCTACACCCACAATTGATGGTAACATTTCTAAATCAAATGTTGGTTTTATTATAAATAAAGCTCCTACAAATGCCACTAATACAGCAGCTATTTGATTAGTTTTTATCTTTTCTTTTAAAAATAACGCAGAAAATATTATAACAAAGAATGGACTTAACTTATTTAACATATTGGCATCTGATAACACCATTCTATCTATTGCATAATAATTAAATATTATACCAAGTGTGCCAAATGCTGATCTTAAGTTTAATAATCTTCTATTTTCCCTACTTCCAAAATAACTTTGTTTTGCTTTTGTAACCATTATAAATGCTACTACACAAGAAACTAAATTTCTAAAAAATGTCTTTTGAAAAGTTGGTAAGTCTCCTGCTAATTTTATAAAGGCTGACATCATAGCAAATCCAAATGCCGAAATTATTATACATATTATGCCTTTATTTCTGTTACTTAACTCTGTCTGCACGATATACCTCCTATGTAATTTTTATATTTATCTTTTGTATGCAATTATTTATTATATATTAAAAAAAACTATCTAGCTAGTTTTTTATATAATCTCATAATCATAGTCCAACGTTACATTACTTGTGTTTATATTATATAAATTATATTCTTCTCCAAAAAAAGTCAGTAATATTTTTTTACCTTCAAATGGTTCTAAACCTCCATTTATGTCTATTCTCTTAAAAATCTTTTTAGCAAATACTCTGCCAGTAGCATCTTTTAACTCAATCTTAAAGTTATTAATATCATTAATAGTATTTTCTGTTAAGTTTAGTAAATATCCATTAAGGTATAAAGTATTTTTTTCTTCAAATATATTATTTACTATTAAATTCATACTATCTTTCTTTACCTTAAACTCTCTTGCAGAATAAATACTATTTCTATTTAAATAATTACCTTTTAAATTTTTAAAGTCATAATTATTTACATCTTTTTCAGTAATAAATTTATTATATCTTTGTCTTTTCCTATAATTATAATCGGTAAGTAATAATCCTTTATATATGTTTTTTATATTTGAATCTATTAAGTTACTATACGTTTGTATAATACCTAATGTATCTGCATTAGATATTCCGACTACTCTTTGTTGTATTAAGAGTTCATAATAATTATTGTAAATTTGCTTTGTGGGAAAAATTCCATTTGGTGCATCTACATATGCGTCAACTGCATTTTTAAGCTTACTATTAGGTAAATATAAATACTCCAGATATTCTTTTTCTTTTGATGAAATATCTATTGTATATTTTTTCTTTCCACAATTTACGCTTACCTTATAATCATCTTTAAAAGTTGCGCTACAATTATTATTTTTATAAAATATATCTTGGTTAAATATCTCTATTAATTTACCATCTTCATATTTATATATAACTCCAATTTCAAATCCTCCAGACCCCCCGAATCCACCTCTAACCATTATTTCTGATTTATTGTCTCCTGTAAAATCTCCTAAAAATAGTTGCATATTATAACCAGAATATTTGATATTAACAGTAATATGCTCACTATTTTCTGGTTTTAAAATAAGTTCTATATTATCGACATAGGAGATTCCTTCAAAAGGATATACTCCTACTAATATTACTTCATCTTTTGAGTTTACTTTACTTATATTCCCATAACTACTATCTATTAAAACTTTCTTTGTAGGGCTTTCCATGGCTACTCCCCCCCTAAACTATTTTACTCTAGTTATAATATCTTATGAGACTTTATATATTAATGTTATATTTAAAATACACATTATAAACTTACACAAATTAATATACTAGTCAAATTACTTGGCATATATTATAAAGTTATTTTATTAATAAAATTTTTATATTTTGTATATATAAAGTTTTCCTTCTTAGCCTCGTGGTCTTTATCATCTAATATTCTCATATGATAAGCATATATTGCATATTCACCTAGTTTATCTACTAATTTATTGTTTACATATGCCCCAACAAAAGCTCCTATTCCTGGCACTAACTGAAATAACTTTGCTAAATCAATGTAATCTCTATACTCTTGTTGAAAGCTTCTCCAATCAAATGCATTAATATCATCAGATAACTTATGTTTAAAATCATCAAAGCATTCCATATTTTCAAATACATAGTTTACATGCTCTTTACTTGAAAAAGCAAGCTGAAATATGTTTAATATATATAATCTTTCTTTATAATCATTTGTATCAAATCCATATATGCTAGCAATTTCATAAATAAGCTTTATTTTTATACTAAGAAGTAATGGAAAGTCACAAAGCCCTATAAATATGCCTCCTGCCCCTGTTCCAGCACCTTCTATCATAGCAGTTCTCTTATAAATTTTTATCTTTTCAAGAGCTAGATTATCTCTTTCTTCTAAAGATATATCTAGTATAGGTTTTTTAGTAGTATACTTAGACCCAAATAAAACCATTTTAGTCATATTTTTTATAGCTACAGTTAATATTTCGTGGTACTTTTGAGGTAAAACGGAATTTATTTTATTTTGAGTTTCTTTTGATGCTTTATCTATTATAGATGGTTTTTTTCGTATTTTCTTTTTCCATTTTTTTAATTCTTTTAGTTTAATCTCATTATAATTTTGCATTTTTTCACCTATTTAAAATTTATATTAATTATTTACATAATATATTTATTATACATATAGATTTTTAATATTACTATGTACTTATTTTTCCAAACTAAACAAGCTAGTTATCTAACTAGCTTGCTTAATTTCTTATTAAATTATATTAATCCAATTATTGTATATCTTAATGCTGTGTTCCATCCAATCTACACTTATTCCTTTGTTCATATCATCTTCAATAAAATAATTTTTAGGTATATCTATATATATTTTTTTATTTCTATCCCTTAAATATTCTCTTTTCAAGCATTCTTTATCATACTCATGATGTCCAAATATATAATAGTCATTGTACTTCCCTTTTATAATATGCTCTATACCTTCATCTGTTGTCGATAGTATTTTTATAGATTTACAATTTTTTAAATCCTTCCTATTTAATATAGTGTGCCTAGAATGAGCACATATAAAACCATTATTTATATTTTTGAGTATTTCATCATCACAAAGTATATTATGTTTATATACTCCAAATATCTTCTTATCAAGTATCTCTTTGTTTATTCCATATATATGATTTAAACAAGCCTGCGCTCCCCAGCATATACTTAACATACTTTTTAAGTTTTTAATAGAATAATCAAATATATAATTTAATTCATCTATATATTTAACCTATTTGAAATCTATTTTTTCAATAGGAGCTCCTATAACTATAAGTCCATCTAAATCATATTTTACTTCATCAAAGGTATAATAATTTTTCATCAAATATAGTCTATTACAATTTTTGTATACGTGCGTTTTAAGCCTTATAAACTTTATATTTATATCCTCATTCATTTTTGAAAATAACTCTAATAAATGAGCCTCTGTCTCTACTTTATTAGGCATAAGATTTAGTATACCTATAGTTTTACAATGAGGGCTGATCTTATCTAAACTAAATTTTCTATATAACTTTTTATTATAAATTTTGTTTTCTATTATACAATTATCTACAAATTTGGCTCCATTTATTTTTTTACAAAGATATACAGTCATATTATATTTCCTTAAGTGCTATATCAAAGTCATTTATTAAGTCATCTATATTTTCTATTCCAACAGATACTCTAATCATCTCTAAACTAACTCCACACTTTATCTTATCTTCATTAGACAGTTGGCTATGAGTAGTGCTAGCTGGATGAAGTACTGATGTTTTATTAAATCCAAGGTGTATTGCTAAATCTACTAATTTTAAAGATTTTATAAAAGTCTTAGCTTCATTTATTCCACCTTTTATACCAAATGTTAATATTCCACTTCCACCTTTTAAGTAAGTTTTTACTTTCTTATAATCTTCTCTACTTTCTAAGTATGGATAGTTTACCCAGCTTACTTTTTCATGATTTTCTAAATACTTTGCTAATACTAAAGCATTTTTACTATGTTTTTTCATTCTAAGATGAAGTGTTTCCAATCCTAGATTACTTAAAAATGCATTAAAAGGGCTCATTGTGCTACCTAAATCTCTAAGCAGTGATGCTCTTAACTTTGTTATATATGCACTTTTCCTAAATTCTTCAACATATTTAATATCATGACAACTAACATCTCCATCACTTAATAATGGATATTTCCCATTATCCCAATTAAAATTACCACAATCAATAACTATTCCTCCAAGTGCCACTGCATGACCATCTATATATTTTGATGTAGAATGTATAACTATATTTGCACCAAAATTTATAGGATTACATAAATACGGGCTTGCTACTGTATTGTCAACTATAAAAGGAATATCCCCCTTTTTAGCTATTTCACTTAATTTCTTAAAATCTAATATATCTAGTCCTGGATTTCCTATAGTTTCTCCATATATAGCTTTAGTATTTTCATCTACTAAGGATAGTATATATTCTTTATCATCATTATTGGATACAAATTTTGTTTCTATTCCAAAACTTCTAAGAGTTATATTAAATAAATTATAAGTTCCACCATATAGTGATGATACTGATATTATATTGTCTCCACTTTTGCATATATTTAAAATAGCTAAAAGCACCGCCGATTGTCCTGAACTAACTGCAACTGCTCCGACGCCACCTTCAAGATATGCTATTTTTTCTTCAAAATTTGCTACTGTTGGATTGCTTATTCTACTATACATATGGCCATCTGCTTTTAAATCAAATATATCTGCCACTAAGTCTGGATCTTCATATTTGAAGGTTGTACTTTGAACCAAAGGATACACCATAGGCTCCCCAACATTTGGTTTATATCCCCCTCTTACACATAAAGTTTCCTTGTTATAATTTTTCATAAAAAAAGCCCCTTTTATCTAGGAAGCCTTTTATTAACGCAACAAATCAATATGCCTTTTATCTCTCAGGAAAACTCCTGCAGGATTTAGCACAATTCTAACTAAGTTAGCTGTTGCCAGGCTTCATAGGGCCAGTCCCTCCACTATTCTTAATAAAAGACTTTCTACTTATTTTTATTATTTAATAAGTATTATATATTATAATTATCGAAATTATAATTTAATAAATTAATTTATATATATATTTATATGTATATGTTCATAAAATATTTTATACTATAACTTACCATTTTTGCTTAATTATTGATTATTCCAAATTACTATATTCTATAAAATTTTGTCTAGTTTTGAGTTTTTACTACATATTTATTTCTAACCTCTTTAGGTAGAATATTCCATACATAAACTGCTAAAGAGAAATCTAACATACTATGTATTATAGTTCCAACTCCTATTAATCCTATAACAGATACTAAAAAACCTTGATTATAAAATCCTTCCGAAAGGTTTGATGAAAAATAAAAAGGTATAATTACTAAAACTTCTCCAATAGCATGAATTAATCCTATAACAAATGAATATCCTAAAGAACTTTTTATACTCTTTATAAGATCCCTATTTTTGTTTAAGTAAATACACCCAATACTAACAAATAATAAATGACTTAGTGCTCTAATTACAATTGGTAATGGGAAACCACCAAATAAAAAACCTATTGTAGTTCCAAGTGTTACAAATAGAACAGTCTTTGATGATATAAACATAGCTATAAATATTGGTATATGACTAGCTAATGTAAAAGATGCCGGTTCTAATATTATTTTAATTGGTGAAAACATTGGTATAATAATTCCCATTGCACATAAAAGTGCTGATAATACAATATTTTTAGTTCTCATATCTCTCCTCCAAATATATTTTTTAATTTAGTATATTTAATTCATATTACATGTGTCTTTACATATATATTTACAGTTTAGTGACTAAATTTATAATTGTCAAATACTTTTTTATGTTTATTCATTTAAGCTTGCTTACATATATAAAATTAATTTATTCATATTTATAATTTTTTAATATTGATAATATCAACTAATATGCTATAATTTACATAAATTTTCAATGAGTGGTGATATTATGAATGAATATATTGGGATAATCATAAGAAATCAAAATGATAAGTTTTTACTTTGTGATGGAAGCTTTTATATAAAAACTAAATTAGATTCTAATAGGGATATTAAGAATATAATAAAAACCGAAATATACAATGTATTAGAAAAAGACATATTTAAGATAAGAAAAATTTTTGAAGAAAAAATTATTCATATATATGAAGAAATAACACTTTACTTAGTTGATGTTGGAGTTTATACCAATGACTATGATTTTATGTCAATAGACAAGATAGTAAGTGAAATTATAAATTTTGATGATAAAAATTTTTTTAATGAATATATATTAAAACCTGAAGAATACTCTAACATACTCTCAACTACATTTACTTTGCTTATGCTTGTTATCACAGTTAATATATTTCATTTACCACAATTTATACATAATATTTCTTCATATACTCTGAGTGGATTTTCACTTATTTTTATATATTCAATATTTAATAAATACTTAAAACCAAAGTTAATAAAATACTTATCTTACTTTAAATTTAATGTTAAAATTGCTAACTATATAACATCACTTTTACTAGTTATATATTGTATAATAACTTTATTTTAAATACTAGCTATCTATATATGAATCTATAATCAAATTTTTAAGTAAAATATAATACAAAAGCTACTTTAACTTTATATAATTTAATGATTTTTTATTCTTTTATTATCAATTCATCCTTTACTTTATAAAGATTCAGCAGTATAATAATGCCGAATACATCAATTTATAATTTTTTATAAAATAAATATATAATAATGATTTTATAACCAATATAGACTTAACTAATAAAATTTATAGGTTGCTTATCTTATTTCTTAAGCCATACAAATAAATTCATTTCAAAACACTTTACAAAAGACAACTTTAGGAGGATGACTTATGTGTTTAAAATTAAGAAAAATAGCAATAGTAGGTACGGGACTAGTTGGGTCTAGCTGTGGATTTGCACTAGTTAATCAATGTGTATGTGATGAGCTTTTAATGATTGATATAAATGAAGAAAAAGCTAAAGGCGAAGCTTGGGATTTAACTCACGGAGTAGAATTTATGTCTCAAAGAACTAAAATAAGACAAGCAACATTTGCAGATTGTAGTGATGCTGATATTGTTATATTTACTGCAGGACCAGCACCTAAACAAGGTCAATCTAGACTTGATACTTTAGAAGTTAGTGCTTCTATATGTAACTCAGTAATTAAGGAAATAATGAAATCAGGATTTGATGGTTTCTTTGTAGTTGCTTCAAATCCAGTTGATATAATTTCATATCATATATGGAAGTTATCTGGACTTCCTAAAAACAGAATAATAGGAACAGGAACTACCATAGATTCATCAAGATTAAAAAACTTCTTATCTAAATATTTAGATGAAGTGGACACAAGATCTATACATGCATATTCTATGGGTGAACATGGAGATTCTCAAATGGTTCCTTGGTCAAATGTTAGCATTGCAGGTAAACCGCTTTTAACCTTAATTGAAGAAAACAAAAAACTAAAAAAAGAAATAGATTTAGATAATTTAGTAGAAAAAACTGCTAAAGCTGGTTGGGAAGTATACAATAGAAAAGGTACTACTTACTATGGTATAGCTTCAGCAGTTGTTGGAATCATAAAATCAATATTTAGTGATGAAAGAAGAATCTTACCAGTTTCAGCTTTACTTGAAGGTGAATATGGAGAAACAGATGTATATACAGGTGTCCCAACTATAATAGGTATAAATGGAGCTGAAAAAGTTATAGAAATCGATATGACTGAAGAAGAAAAGGCTAAGTTTAATAATTCAAATAATATACTAAGACAATATTTAAAAAGTATTGGATATTAATTTATATTTAAATAAAAAGTAAGGAGGAACGATTTGTTCCCCCTTACTTTTTATTTAAATTATATAGTTTCATCTCAGTTTTAATATACAATATAGATTAATATAAATACCCTTTTTCAGTTAAAGAGTTTACAACTTGTTCGTAAGTTTTTTCATCTTTGCACTTTATCGTGTGAAGATGTACACCATCTGTTAAATGAGATAGAGGGCTAGTTTCTTTTGAATTTAACTTGTTTATAAATTCTTTTACATCTCTTCTACATTCTAAGTGCAGATTGCCACTAATTTGACCATATATACTATGCTCTACTATTACATCTTCAACTATAACACCTTCATCAACTATAGTATTTAATTCATCTTCTATATCTTCTTTATCATGCTTACAAGCTATAGTTTTTATTATATAATTGTCTTCTTTATTGTCATTTAATATATACCCTCTTGGAGTAGATATAATATGGATGCCACTAGCTCTAAGAAGAGCAACATCTCCTACTATAACTTGTCTACTTACATTAAGTTCACTTGATAGTTTTGATCCACTCACAGCTTTATTTTTATTTTTTAGTAGATTTAATATCTTATCTCTTCTATCTGAACCTGTCATTTTAATACCTCTTTTCATATACATGCTATTTTTATTATATCTTAATAAATGTTGCTTATCTATAAAATAATATAAAATATCTATAGCAAAACTACATTTAATTCATAATAAAAGTCTGAGTATAATACCCAAACTGTTATTATTTATATAATATAATTTTAATATATTTAACAGTAAACTCTTTAATTTATTATGCCAATTTAATCACTGTACCATCTTTAGTATCTTATTATAATTATATATATTTTTTTCTTATTTAATATATAAATTTGATACTATTAACTACAACCAGTGCATCCATGGCAGCCTGCACCTTGAGGCATATTATCAACATTTATTATAAATCCGTTAGGTGTTTCTATAATTGTCACATCTTTATATTTCTCATACTCTAACTTATCCATAACAAAATGTAGTCCATCTATAAAATACTCCACATCGGATTCTTCTTTTTCATCTAATGCTAGATTAAATATTGCTCCGCTACATCCAAATCCTGCAAAATATATTCTTATTGTGCCCGGTTTATCTTTATTTTTTTTCTATTATACCTTTTAATAAATTTATTGCAGATTGTGGTAAATTTACCTTCATATCTAGTACCTCCATCTATTTATATATACTTATACTTATTCAATAAATAGATTATTGATGTTATTTAAAACTAAAAATTGATTGGTAATAATGAATTAATAACTAAGACTAAATATAAAAGTATAATAATGATATTTAACCATTTATATATGAACAATATAGCTATAAACTCTCGAATCAGCGCGCTTGGGAGAAAATAAAAAGCTGTAGGAGCTCCTACACCATTTGCCTTTAATCCAACCTTACGAGCAAATATTGATGCACGGAATACATGATAATTATTAGTTACAAAAATACATTTATAATTACCTGATTTATCCATAATTGCCTTAGAAAACTTCATGTTCTCATACGTTGTTGTGGATTTATCCTCAGCAATAATATCTTCATTATTTATACCTTGTGATATTAAGTATTTTTTCATAGCATATGCTTCTGAAACTAACTCATCTGGACCTTGACCTCCAGATACAATTATCTTAGGTAAATTCCCTCTGTCTTTTTGATCTTTATATATATCAATTCCTTTATCTAATCTACTTTGTTAAAAGAGGTGGTACTCTATCTCCAATCAATCCAGAACCAAGAACTATTATATAATTTATATTGTTTCTTACTGGTATCACTTGGTATATATATGAATAAATTAAATAGCTTATAAACATAAATCCTAAATATACTGACATTACGATTTTTGATATAATAACCATATAAGTAAATACATTTAATTTATTACCATGATATATCAATACGTAACTAAGAAATATCATAATAAATATATATATACCTATAATTAACGAAAGAAGATTTGCTAACTTTTTCCCCTCTTTTTTTATCATACTTCTTCCATTTTTAATAAATAAAAATGCACATATTACTACTAATATAGGTATTAACCCATAGACTATTAAAAGTATTAAAGTGTTAGCAATATTACTTTTATCTGATAAAGTTGCTAATGTATAAAAAGTTATTCCTAAAAATCCAATTATTAATATAAGCCCTGTTAGAAAACTTCTTTTTTCTACTAGAAATAAAATTGTACCTGATAAAATTATGATTATACTGGTAAACAATAAGGTATTCATATTCATCCTTTCTTAATAAAGATAATTTTTTATCTTTTTCTAAATCTTACTATTTATTTAGAAAAAAGATAAAATATATCATTTTCATTATTATTTGAGAATAATTTATTCTCTTTTATCTGTAATATAGCTTTATCTGATTTTGAATTTTCTTTAAATTCATATCCTTTAACTGTAACTATTTTATTTTCACTGTCTTTTTCTAATTTGTTATACAAATTATCACTTATAATAATTTGACTTTTGAATAGACCTGTAATTAATATTTTTTTATCTACTACGCTTACTACTTTTAAATTGTTGTTTTCTACTTTATAATTAGTTAATTCTTTTAACTCATTCATATACTTAAAGTTTTTTATACCATCATATCTTGGTATTATTGCGGCCTCTTTATCATTTACCCTTACCTTCTCTAAATCTAATTTATTAGCTAATTTATTATATTCAGACTCTTTAATAACCATATTATTATTATCATCAACTTTAAGCATCTCAAAGTTTATTTCTTCAAATTTACACTTATTACTATTTAAGCTTTTCTCTATTGTATCAATTTGATCTTTTTCTCTTTTATTCCCTTCTATTGATATATAAGTTAATGGATAAGTAAAATCATCGTCTATAAAATTATCATATACAAATTTCCCTCCTATTAAAATTACTGCAGCTGAAAGTAATCCTACTATCGTTCTTTTACTAAGTTTCATAAATAATTCTCCTTTTATTTTTATATATGATTATATTATTATAAAACTTAAAATCTACATATTGATTTATCTTTCATAAAGATTACAAATTTGTAAGGTAAGATTATTAATAATATTTTAGCTAATTCAATATATTAGTAATAAAAAATTTACTTCGCCTAAGCGACGTGTCAGTGAAACACTTTATGTCGCCCACAATTTTTGAAGTATCATAATTTTCTTAAGTTTAAAAAGAGGCTTTTATATAAAAGCCTCTCTCATTTTTATTAATTTTTTATGTTCCACAATAAGTTCTATAAGAGCAGTTCGATGGTTTAGGTAACTTTGAATACTCTTCTTGCTCTTTTGAATGCTCATATGGTTTTGAAATAGCATTGATAAGATTTATCATAACTTCAAAGTTGCCTTTATCAGCAGCTTCTAAAGCTTCTTCTACTCTATAATTTCTTGGAATTACTGCTGGATTAGATTTCTTCATTAATTTAAGTATTTCCTCTTCTGAACTAGACTGTCTCTTGAGTCTTTCCTTCCAAATATTATACCAATTTTTAAATTCTTCACTACTAAACATACCTTTTTTGCTATTTTTATTAAATGTTAGCTCTATAAAAGTATTAGTATAATCTTCATTATATTTTTCCATCATATTAAGTAAATCTTCAATTATAGATTTATCTTGTTCCTCTTTATTAAATATTCCAAGCTTTGATCTCATTATTGATAGCCAATTTATATAATATAAATTTGAAAATTCAGAAACAGCATCTTGAGCTATTTTTATAGCTTCTTTTTGATCTTCATGTAATAATGGTAATAATGCTTCTGCAAGTCTACATAAATTCCACTCGGCCATAATTGGTTGATTTTTATATGCATAACGACCCTGAGTATCTATAGAACTAAATACAGTATTAGGGTTATATGTGTCCATAAATGCACAAGGACCATAGTCAATAGTTTCTCCACTAATAGTCATATTATCAGTGTTCATAACACCATGTATAAATCCAACGCTTTGCCATTTACTAACTAAGCTTGCATGTACTTTTATAACTTCCTTTAGTAAATTAATGTATTTATCTTCATCATCAGCTATATGTGGAAAGTGTCTTTTTAATGAATAATCTGCTAAAGCCTTAATATCACTTGTACTTCCAAAATTTGCTGCATACTCAAATGTTCCAAATCTAATATGACTAGATGCAATACGAGTAAGTATTGCTCCTTGTTTTATATCTTCTCGAATTACAGATTCACCAGTTTTAATTACTGCCAAGCTGCGGGTAGTTGGAATACCTAAACCATACATAGCTTCACTTATTATATATTCACGAAGCATAGGGCCAAGTACTGCCCTCCCATCTCCTCGGCGAGAGTATGGTGTTTTACCAGAGCCTTTAAGTTGAATATCATATCTTTCACCACTTGGTGTTATTTGTTCACCGATTAATAATGCTCTTCCATCTCCCAGCATTGTAAAATACCCAAATTGATGTCCTGCATAAGCCTGTGCAATAAAAGCGCCTTCTTCTATTTTTTTGTTACCTGCAAGTATTGATACTCCTTCATCACTTTTAAGAGCATCGCTATTAAGCCCTAAAGATTCTGCTAGTGGATAATTTAGAATAACTAATTTTGGTGAACTTACTTTATTTAAATTAATCTTACTAAAAAATGTTTTGGGTAAAGTAATATAGCTATTATCTAAATTCCATCCTATTTTTTTAGTTTCGTTCTTATTAGTCATTTTTTCTCCTATCTATTTTTTATATTTAATTTATCTTATATTAATTTTTATATATTCTATTTTTATATATTATTTTCATTTGCTACTTTTTTATTTATTATTTATAAATTAACCTTATATCTATGTGTTCAGATCTATAATATTTGCTTCTTGTATATACTTATCTATTATCTCTTTTGCTATATTAAAATAACTTATACATTTATCAATTATAGCTGCATCGCTACTAACTACTCTATCTAACTTATCTAGTATTATATCTGCATTGTTAACTAATACAACATCAGTATTAAATTTCCAATTTTTTGTATGATCTAATATTTTATATTTTAGATTACCAGAATTAGAAACTGGAGAATCTAAATAAAATATAACTTCGCTAGGATCATATTCATTAAAAAACATTCCAATTAAATTTAATGCTTCTTCTGTTTTATCTATGATTTTATAAGTTCCTCTAAGCCCTGCTAAATCCCTAATATTTTCATCAGTTCCTATGATTAATGTTCCTTTAGATAATGCGACTTCTAGTGTTATTATCAAGTTGAATCCATCTATATATATAGTTCCTTCACTTACCTTATCTATTGGAAGTTTTTTAGATTCTCTTATCATTTTCTTTTTATAAGAACATACAGATCTTTTTATAGCATCCCTTTGTCTTATTGAGAATTGATATTTATTTGAAACAAAATTTACTACCGGTTCTATTTTATAATCTCTATTTATCAACCATTCTACTTCTTCTTTAGCTTTTTTTAGTTTCATCAATTCTTTATCAGAAAACCATCTTTTATCATTTTCATCAAATCCACGCCTAGATATTTTAGCCATATTATATTTTACCCCTTATTATATAAAATTCGTTTCGTTCATGTCGCCAATGTCTTTGTACGTTGATCAAAATATTATTTATTACTTTTTATTTAATATATCTAAGTAATCAAATAAAGTAAATTTATCTTCACTAACAAAGCTACCTAGTCTATCCTTAGCCAAAGATATATACCAATCCTTATCAAGCTTATCTGGTATATCTTTATTTATAATATTACTATTATCTATAAATACTCTATCAGGAGTATAACTTATCTTCTCTAGCTTATTATCTGACTTCATTTTCATAACAGCAAAATCTAAATTCGACTTACTGGCAAATACCCTAAGGACTTTTAATTTTATCTCTTCGCTACCATATACAGCATGACTATATTTGCCAGTTATCTTAACACATTTTTGAAAATCTATAAGCTTATTAGAGTTATTTATAGTAGTTTCTATATCTACATCATTAATTAACTTTTCTTTCAAAGCTTTATTAACTATAGGTAAATCATTATCTATTAAACTTAATTTCTTTACATAAGTACCTTTACTTTTAATATTACCATCCTCTTTTATATAAATATAATTATTAACATCTTTTTGTATAATCTTCTTTATAAAATCATGTTCTAAATCCATCCTAGTTCTTTTGCACCATTTGCTACAAATATCTAAGTACTTATCTACATCTTCCTTAGAACTAAACTTAAACATAACTCCATCAGTATTGCCTTGTATAAATTCTGCACTGCTTCCAAACTCCAATTCTACCTTTTCTATAAGGTCTAATAGTAAAAGTTGTCCATTTACGCATATAGATATTCCTTGTCTAGGGTCATAAAGTTCATTATTAATATCCATACAGGCACCATAAGTGCTATTTAATACTAGTTTAAGAGATTTTTCTATAGGATTATTTTCTTTTTTAAATTTAATTCTAGTATCCCTTATTTCTTTGTACTTAGAAGGTTTTTTTACATTTCTACTAAGTAAATCATATTCTATCATTATAGAAGGATAAAAAGAGCTTACATCTGAGTTTACTATAAAGTCTTCCCCTTCATATTTTTTTCTAGCAGAGTGAAGTCCTCCCCAACCAAAATCAGTTTCAATTCCATATACATTAGTTCTTAGATATTTTTTTAAATCTCTATTATTATAATTTTCATACCAATCTTTTATATGATTATATTTACTAAGCTTTAAAGTATTGACTATATCAAATTCATTAGTATCATTCCTATCGTAATTAGGCTTTTTTGCACCTAGTATATATGCACTTAGTTGAGCTTCTGTTTTATTAAACATATCTTTATCTAAATTAAAGTATTCTATAAGCCCTAACTGTGCTTCATATTTATAATAAATCTGTTCAAATACTTTATAAGTCATTCTTACATCATGTAAACAATAAGATGTTAACTCATCTATTTCTTTTTTTGTTGGATATCTATCTAAATCAAAAGATACACTACTTTCTCTTATATCTTCTCCCATAAATAATTCAAGCTCTTTTAAACTTCTATAACTGTCACTTATCTCAAATATATATAAAGGTATCTTGTGTAAGTTTCTATCTATTTTCCATCCTGACACTTTTCGTTCAACAAGCTTATACGATACATCACAAGGATCTATGCCTGCTATTATTGACTTTAATATCCACTGATCGTATCCTCTTATATTATATCCTACCCATACTGATTCTTTATTTTTGTTAAATACTCTTAAAAGTTCTTCTCTATTATTTATTATAATATGTTCTTTTTGCGTTTTATAATCTTTCATACAGCACATCCAAAACCCTGCTTTAGATAGTACTTCAAAGTCTATTATTATACGTCTTCTTTCTTTTGCCATTAGCTCACGCCCTAAATTATATTTTGTTATATATTATACCCAATTTTTATATACCTCTAAATGTTTACTATAAGTTTATCCTCATCTTATTTTTAAGCGTGAATAAATGCTTGTTCAAATAGTAATTAACCTTTTCTTATTTTACGATAAAAAAAACTAATTTATAACCTTTATATAATCTGTGTATACTTCTCCTTTTAAACCATTTGGTCTTACTATCTTTATTAAATAGTAATCATCATCTAATTCTTCATATTCTTTAACAAAATAATTTCCTATTAATTCATTAAATTCATTGTATTTTAAATTTTTCTTTTTAAGGTATTTTTCTAGTATTTCTAATTCTTCTTTCATTTTTCACCTCTAGTATTTACCCCTATGTATCAATTTAATATTCCTTAAAACAAATTATATATCTTATCATTATATTTTATATCCTTTATTTATCTCCAGAACTTATCACAACAATTCTTAACGTCTTCACTTTTTCTAACTCTAATATTATCTCTCCAATCAGATGAAAATAAACTTTGATACCTTCTTTGCTAATACCTATTGTCTAAGAGAAGTATTACTCCTTTATCTCTATTAGTTCTTATACATCTTCTAGCTCCTTGAAGTACCTTAGTCATATAATCCATAATTCTTTGCTTGCTCTAAATATAGTGGATTTGTATTTTCATCTATTCTACCTTCTACTATTATGTCTAAACCTTCATATATAAAAGCATGCTTTATAGGTACTTCTGGTGTATAGTTTTCGCCATATAATTTTTTAACCCTTTTGTTCCCTCTAATTCCTTCTATTGCTTTTTCTCAACCTAACTATCTATTATCTATACTTCCTCGCCTCATTATAAATCCAACTAAGTTTCTTAGTGATATCTTTATATTATTCATATTAGTTTTCTTTTTATTAAAAAAATACCCTACATTATAGACTTATTATCTATAACATAGAGTATTTATATTAACTATTTTTTTTCATGTATTCTATAGCCTTTAATGTACCCATCTTAGAATGGTCAAATGTAAGTCCACCTTGGAAATATACATTATATGGAGGCTTTATAGGAGCATCTGCACTTAATTCTATAGAAGAACCTTGTATAAATGCACCTGCTGCCATTATAACATCGCTATCATATCCTGGCATTGCCCAAGGTACTGGCTTAACATATGAATCAACTGGTGCCGCTGCTTGTATTCCTTGACAGAATGCTATAACCTCATCAGCATTTTTAAGTCTAACTATTTGTATTATATCACTTCTTGGATCATCATACTTTGGAAGAACTTCATATCCTAACTTTTCAAACATTCTAGCACAGTATATTGCACCCATAACAGCTTGGCTAACTACATATGGAGCCATAAAGAATCCTTGAAGTACAGTTCTACTAGTACCAAATGTTAATCCACATTCTTTACCTATACCAGGAGAAGTTAATCTATATGATATAAGTTCTACTAAGTCTTTTCTTCCTACTATATATCCACCTGTTAGAGCAAGTCCACCACCTGGATTTTTTATAAGTGATCCTGCCATTATATCAGCACCTACATCTGTTGGCTCTTTAGTTTCTATAAATTCCCCATAACAGTTATCAACCATAACTATTACTTCAGGCTTTACACTTCTTACAGTATCTATTATCTCTTTTATATCTTCTATTGTTAAAGATTTTCTCCAAGAATATCCTTTAGACCTTTGTATCATTACAAGTTTAGTTTTATCATTTACCTTTTCTTTAATTCCTTCTAAGTCAACATTTCCATCTTCTAAGAAATCTACTTGGTTATAAGTTACTCCAAACTCTTTTAAAGAACCTTTTTCTTCTCTTATACCTATTACACCTTCTAATGTATCATATGGTTTCCCAGTAACTGATAATATCTCATCACCTGGTCTAACTATACCTTGTAAGCAAAGAGTTAGTGCATGAGTTCCATTAACTATTATAGGTCTAACTATTGCATCTTCTGCATTAAATACACTTGCATATATTTCTTCTATTTTTTCACGTCCAATATCATTGTATCCATACCCAGTTGTCCAGTTAAAGTGATTATCACTTAAGTTGGCTTCCTGCATTGCTTTTAATACTTTATATTGATTATATTCTCTTATTTTTTTTATTTCTTCAAATCTTGGTTCTATCTCTTTTATAACTTCTTCAGATAAGTTGAATGTTTCATCATCTAATCCGTAGAAACTTTGTAATAATTCTTTTGTTTCCTTTAGCATATTTTCCACCTGTCTTATTTATTTTAACAATCAAATTTTATCATATTGAATTTTTTAATGCAAATTAAAAAGTAAATTCACTAATATCTTCAAAAATATTTTACATTTATAATTAAATAAAAAAGGCTAACACATGTTAGCCTTTTATCTATCTAAGTTTATTTTTGCATATTTGGATTCTGTAAATTAATAGGTCTTGCAGGTATTATAGTTGATACCGCATGCTTATATATCATATTTTGTTGCTTGTTCTCGCCTTCTAATAATATTATATAACTATCAAACCCCTTAACTAA
This sequence comes from Romboutsia sp. BSD2780061687b_171204_C1, assembly GCF_015560225.1. Taxonomy (NCBI): domain Bacteria; kingdom Bacillati; phylum Bacillota; class Clostridia; order Peptostreptococcales; family Peptostreptococcaceae; genus Romboutsia; species Romboutsia sp. BSD2780061687b_171204_C1. The sequence goes on from NZ_JADMRK010000004.1 coordinate 63,248, forward strand.
ACCTTTTACTTGAACTCCATTCATTAAAAATATAGTTACAGGTGTTTTATCTTTTCTAGCATTATTTAAAAACATATCCTGTAAATTTAATACGGCATTTTTCATTTGTATATATCCTCCCGAGATCTTAATTAAATTTTAAAGATTAATATATTTTAATTTATTTTATACTATTCCTCTATACTCTATTTTATACAAGTTGTAATCTTTTTTCAATATAGTTATTTACTTCTTTTTCCAATTCTTTTTTATCACTATATTCATCTAGATTAAACCATTTCGCATCTTTATACCTTCTAAACCATGTTAATTGACGTTTTGCATATCTTCTAGAATCTCTTTTTATAATTTCTACTGCTTCGTCAAGAGTGTACTCTCCATCTAAATACTTTATTATCTCTTTGTAACCAATTCCTTGCATAGATATCATATCCTTAGTATATCCCATAGATAAAAGATTTTTAACCTCATCTATAAGTCCACAATCCATCATTATATCTACTCTTTTGTTTATTCTTTCATATAAATGTTCTCTTTCTCTATTTAGAACTATTATTATCGGTTCATATTTTTCATTAAATCTTAAGTCATTAGAAAAATCATTCATTTTTTCTCCGCTAAGACATACTTCTAATGCTCTTATAACTCTTTTTGTATTATTTTTGTGTATTCTATCCGCCGCATCACTATCTAGTTCTTTTAGTTTTTGATGCATATAATCTATTCCATTTTCTTTTAATTCTTGCTGTAATTTATCTCTTAATTCGTTGTTTGCATCAGATTTTGCAAAATCCATATTGTATATTAATGAGTTTAGATATAATCCCGTACCACCAGTTACTAAAACATTTTTACCTTCTTGATGTATTTTTTCTATATATTTGTTTGCTCGACTTTGAAATTCCGACACCGAAAAAGCATAGTTAGGTTTTACTTCATCTATCAAATAATGAGTTACACCGTTCATTTCCTCTTTAGTTACCTTCGCACTTCCTATATCCATATACTCATATATTTGCATAGAATCTGCTGAAATAATATCAGCATCTAAGGACTTTGCTAAATTTATTGATAATTCTGTTTTACCAACAGCTGTTGGTCCTGTAAGTATTATAAGTGGAATCTTTTTCATAATTACCTTCCTATCTACATAATTCTTTTGAACATTTTTTCTATTTCTTTTTTAGAAATCTCTACTAATACTGGTCTACCATGAGGACAAGTAAAAGGATTTTCACAAGCTTCCATCTGACTAAATAAGCTATTTATTTCTACATTTTTTATCTTATCATTAGCTTTTATAGCTGATCTACAAGCCATTGATGCAAACTTTTCTCCTTTTAGTTCATAGTTATTATTTATATCTTCTATATTGTCTATTATTTGTAGTATAAATTTCTCACTTTCAGGGACTCCAAATACAGTTGGTACACATCTTATCATTATATGATTATTACCAAAGATTTCAATTTCAAACCCAAATTTCATAAATAATTCCAAGTTTTTCTCTACCTGAAGCATATCTACATTTGATAACTCTAATATTATTGGATCTAGTAACATTTGCATACTTATATCACTTTTATAAAACTTGTCCATATACCTTTCGTATAAGACCTTTTCATGTGCTGCATGTTGATCTAGCAAATACATAGAATTTCCTTTGGACATTACTATATAAGTATCAAATATAGTTCCTAATACTTTGTATTCACTTAAAGAGAATTTACTTTTTTCCTCTTTAAAAAATCCTTCTTGAATACTTTCACTATCACTTGTTATAGATAAATCATTTATATTAGTAGTGTTTAATATATTGTTTTCTAAACTTTTTTGTAAGCTATCATTTTTATCTTCATCTAACTTACTTATTTCCTCTATAGAAAATGTTTTGTCTAAATTTATCTTTCCTTCTATTAAAAATTCATTATTTGAATCCTTAGTTAATTTAATATCGTCATCTATATAGATTTTAGGTGTATTTTCTTTTATAACATCCTCTTTAGTACTTTCTTCGTTGTATAAAATATTTTTGTTTTCATGTGAAACATTTATATTTTTGTCGTTTGATGTTTTACTTTTTAATACATCATCTAATCCTAAAAAATTATCTATAGGTTTTTGACTGTCTAATTCTACTACCTCTATCTTATCCATAGCTATATCATCTAAATTAACTTTGCCTTCTTTTTTATTTAGTATACTACTTTTATTATCTACTGCATTAATTTTATCTAAATTATTTATACTATCGCTAGCTTCATATTTTCCTATTAAATGATTGTTAAGTAATGTTCTTCTTATTAAATCTCTAAGTTCTATATATACTTCTTTTTCATTTTCAAACTTTACCTCAAGTTTTGTTGGATGTATATTAACATCTATACTACCTGGATTAATTTTTATATCTAAAAAGCATACAGCATGTTTATTTATAGGTATTATACCTTTATAAGCTTCATTTATAGCATCTAATATAATTTTACTTTTAACAAATCTATTGTTTATATATATATGCTGAAGGTTTTTATTTGAACGATACACATTATTATCTCCAACATAACCTTTTATTTCAAAGTTATCACTTTTATATTTAAGCTTAACTAAATTTTCACATACATCTTTTCCATATATACTTCTTATGGCGCTAATTAATCTATTATCTCCAGGTGTATTTAACATAGGTTTGTTGTTATTTATATATTTAAATTGAATATTAGGATTTCCTATAGCTAATTTGTTTATTAAATCACTTATATTTATAGTTTCAGCATGATTTGATTTTAAGAACTTTTGTCTAGCTGGAGTATTAAAGAATATATCTTTTATTATGATAGTAGTTCCATTAGAACATCCTACTGGTTCCTTAGATATAATCTTTCCACCCTCAACTATAACCTTGGTTCCTATTGATTCTTCCTTAGTTTTTGTTATCATTTCAAGCTTACTTACCGCACTTATAGATGCTAGTGCCTCTCCTCTAAAACCTAGGGAATATAAGTCATATAAATCATCAATTTTCTCAATTTTGCTTGTTGCATGTCTTAAAAATGACTTATCAACTTCACTAGAGGCTATACCACAACCATTATCAGTTATTCTTATTAACTTTTTACCACCGTCAATAATCTCAACTATTACTTTAGTACTTCCTGCATCTATACTATTTTCAACTAATTCCTTAACAACAGAAGATGGTCTTTCAACCACTTCTCCTGCTGCTATTTTATTTATAGTTAAATCGTCTAAGATGTTAATTCTATTCATATTTATTCCTCCCTTATCAAACCTTTAGTTTAGTAAGGTAATTATTTAAGTGAATCCTTAGCTTTTCTTTGGAGCATATATATAGTATTCATAGCATCTAGTGGAGTCATATTTAATATGTCTATATTTGCTATTTCATCTAGTAAAGATGTTTGCCCCAGATTATCAAATGATACCTGAGATATTGCAACTTCTTTTACCCTGTTATTACTATTTATTTTTCTATTTAATTCTTCATTTTCCTTATCTAGATTATTATAACTATTTTGTAAAGATATATGGTCTCTATCTAACTCTTCATATTTATACTTTAATATATTATATTCGTCTTCTAATTTATTTACCTCAGTTCTTAATGATTCAAGTTCTAACTCTTTTGAAGAATCTATATTAACCTCTGCTTTACTTAAAGCATCCTCTAATTCTTGAGATATTGCAACTTCTTTTATCATGTTACTACTATTTATTTTTCTATTTAATTCTTCGTTTTCTTTATCTAGATTATTATAACTATTTTGTAAAGATATATAGTCCCTATTTAGCTCTTCATATTTATACTTTAATATATTGTATTCGTCTTCTAATCTACCTATATCAATACTATCACTTAAAACTAAATTCTTTTCATTGTTTATAGTTACACTTTCATACATATGATTTTTTTCTAAATCACTAAGTATTTCTTTAGCTCTAGCTATAACTAAATCTGGTAACTTTGCAAGTTCAGCAACATATATCCCATAACTCTTATCAGCGCCTTGTGGTACTATTTTTCTTAAAAATATTATATTGTCATTATCTTCTTTAACAGCTATAGAATAATTCTTGACATCACTAAACTCATTTTCTAAATCTGTTAATTCATGATAATGTGTTGCAAATAGTGTTTTACATTTTATATTATTTTGAATGTATTCAACTATTGACCAAGCTAAACTTATACCGTCATAAGTACTTGTTCCTCTTCCTATTTCATCAAGTATAACTAAACTTTTTTCTGTAGCATTTTTAAGTATATGAGATACTTCACTCATTTCTACCATAAATGTAGATTGCCCTTGACTTAAATCATCACTAGCACCAACTCTAGTAAATATTCTATCCATTATAGGAATTTCAGCAAACTCTGCTGGTACAAATGAACCAATATGTGCCATTAAAGCTATTATTGCAGTTTGTCTCATATATGTAGACTTACCTGCCATATTTGGCCCTGTTATTATATTTATTATATTTTCACCAGTATTTAAATAAGTATCATTTGGTACGAAGTTTTCTTCTCCTACTAAGTTTTCAACTACAGGGTGACGACCATTTTTTATATCTAGTTTATTGTTGTCACTTATAGTTGGCTTAACGTAGTTGTTAATATATGCCACAGTAGCAAGTGACACAAATACGTCTATATTTGCTATTGTTTTAGCAGTTTTTTGTATTCTATCTATATTTTCATATATGTTATTTCTTATATTTACAAATATCTCATACTCTAAAGACTTTATCTTTTCTTCAGCATTTAATATCTTATCTTCTATTTCTTTAAGTTCTGGAGTTATAAATCTTTCTGCATTACTTAAAGTTTGCTTTCTTATATAGCTCTCATCTATATTAGCAGTAGCTAAGCTAGCTTTAGTTATTTCTATAAAATATCCAAATACCTTGTTAAATCCAATTTTAAGTGATTTAACACCAAGCTTTTCTTTTTCTCTATTTTCAATTTCTTTTATTAAAAATGCTCCATTTTTAGATATATCACGAAGCTCTTTTAATTCATCATTAAACTCAGATTTTATTATGTTTCCTTCTTTTAAATTTATACCTGGGTCTTCTTTTATAGCTTCTTCTATAAGATTATATATATCATCTAATATATCCATATTAGCTATATATTTTTTAAGTATACTTGCACTAGAATCATTTATAGTTTCTCTAAGCTTTGGAAGATTTTCTATAGAATTTTTAAGGTGTATTAGTTCCTTTGGAGTAACTCTTTCAAAGGCAATTTTCCCACATATTCTTTCTATATCGTATACAGTTTTAAGTATTTCATTTAAATCTTCTCTTAACATAAAATCTTCTTTGATTTCTTCTATGACATCAAGTCTTCTCTTTATACGCTCTTTATTAACTAATGGTTCTTCTACATATTTTCTAAGAAGTCTCCCTCCCATAGCAGTAGATGTTTTGTCTAATACATGTAAAAGTGAACCTTTTTTCTTATTTCCTCTTATAGTTTGAGTAAGTTCTAAGTTTACTCTTGTAAACATGTCTAATACCATATATTCACTACTATTATATATGTTTATATTATTAATATTTGATGTTACTTGCTTTTGAGTGTTGTATATATAGTTAAGTAATATTGATAAAGAAGACTTTATAAGTCCATTATCATCAAAGTTTAATCTTTGAAGGTATGCCTCTGTGAAGTATTCTTTAAGTATTTCAGCATCTAGGTAGTTATTATCAAAGTTTTCATTTATATATATATTACTAACTGTTGCTATGTTTTTTAGTTTCTCTATAAAATCTAAATCATTTAATATAATTTCAGTTGGGTGAACTTTTGCTATTTCTTCTATAACTTTCTCTTCTTTTAAGAAAGTGGCATTTACTTCACCTGTACTTATATCAACATAAGTAAGACCTATATTATCATTGTTTTTATATAAACTCATTAAGTAGTTATTTTTCTTATTTTCAAGTAAGCTTCCATCAAGTACTGTCCCTGGCGTTACTACTCTTATAACATCTCTTTTAACTATTCCCTTAACGCTAGCTGGGTCTTCTAATTGCTCACCTATAGCTACTTTATATCCATTTTCTACTAACTTTGATATATATGCATTTGCAGAATGGAAAGGTACCCCACACATTGGTGCTCTTTCTTCTAATCCGCAAGATTTTCCTGTTAGTGCAATTTCAAGTGTTTTTGAAGCAACTATTGCATCTTCAAAGAACATTTCATAAAAATCTCCTAATCTAAAAAACAATATACAATCAGGATATCTATCTTTAACTTCAAAATATTGTTTCATCATAGGAGTTAGTTTATTTCTGTCTATATTCATATTTGCCTCCTTATGTTTTATGCTAATGTTTATTTTAAGACTTCGTAAGTTTAAATATTTAATCTTTAACTTTAATCTAATTATTTATTATACCATAACTGAAAATTGTTATTAAGTTAATAATAAAAAAGAACTAGCAAAATTTATGTCAGTTCTTTTTTATTAAATCTATTTTAACTCTACAGTTATTGCTTTATCATAAAAAAGATTAGTCAAATTGACTAATCTTTTAAAGCCCTAATATTATTCCAGCTACTGCTCCTATTAAAATAAATATAGCCGGGTGTTTTTTAGATTTTCTAGATAATATAAATATACCTATAGCTAATATTAAAGCTTTGTAGTCAAATATATATAATATATTTTTACTTTCAACAAAATTACTTACAGTTATTATAGATAACTTTAATATTTCAAATAAAGCTACTGCTATAAGTCCAGTTACTGCGGGTCTTAATCCATAAAATATAGATGTAACTATAGTATTTTCTTTAAATTTATTTAAAAAGTTAGCTATTATAATTATTATTATAAATGATGGAAGTACAAGTCCTGTTGTTGCAACTAAAGAACCTATAATACCTTTAGCATTATATCCAGCAAATGTTGCCATATTTATTCCCATAGGCCCTGGTGTTGATTGGCTAACTGCCACCATGTCAGCTAACATTGATTTATCAAACCAATTATATTTACTTGCTATATCACTTAAAAACGGGAGTGTTGCAAGTCCACCACCTACTGCAAATAGTCCAGTTTTAAAAAATTCAAAGAATAACTGTATATATGTAATCATTTTTCATCTCTCCTATATTTAAAGGCTATACCAAATACTGCCGCCCCTACTACTATATAAATAGGAGAAACATAGAAAAATGCACCTAGTATAACGGTTGATAAAAATATTATAGTTCCTATATTATCTTTAACTGAGTTTTTATACAGCTTACAAACTGCATTAAATATCAAAACACTTACTGCTACCCTTATGCCACCTAATGCATGCTGTACAATTTTATAATTAGAAAAATTCTTAAGAGTTGATGCTATTAATATAATTATAACTAGTGATGGGAATACCATTCCTATTGTAGCAAAAGCTGCTCCTAATATACCTTTTGTTTTATATCCTACAAATGTTGCAACATTTATTGCTATTACACCTGGTGTAGCTTGCCCTACTGCGTAGTAATCTAATAGTTCTTCATTTGTAACCCAATTTTTATTATCTACTATTTCTTTTTCTAACATAGGAAGCATTGCATAACCACCTCCAAATGTTAATCCACCGATCCTTGCAAAAGTTTTAAATAAATCAAGTAACTCTTTCATATCGTCTCCTTATTATTTCTACCATATATGTATATATTACTATTTTGTATTGTAAAAATCTATATCTTAAATTTTTAATACAAAATAGTAATATAAATCATAAAAAAACAACCCTGTTTTTTAGGGTTGTTTTTTTAATTATTTTGAATGTATAACTCTTTTAGCTATATTAGTTGAATGATCTGCTATTCTTTCTAAATTACTTAATAAATCTAAGTAAACTATACCAGAGTCTATTTTGCATAGATTTTTATTTAATCTTTCCATGTGACTTGATCTAAATGATTTCTCCATACAATCAACTTCTTCTTCTAAGCCTAGTACCTCTTTTGCTAGTTCTTTATTATCTTCTTTCATAGCTTGAAGAGATAATGTATATACTTTTGTAACTTTTTCATAAATATATGCTATTTCATCTTTTGCTTCTTTTGATAAATTAGCATTTGAATTTATAAGATCTTGTGCTAGTTCAGCCATATTTTCAGAATGATCACTAACTCTTTCTATATCATTTACTGTATTAAATAAAAAGTCAACTTGCTCTATTAATTTATCATCTAAAGATTTCTTAGATAATTTCACTAAATAATCTATAAGCTTCTTTTGTAATTGATTTACTATGTCTTCTTTATCAAAAGTTTTTTGAATATCTTCTTGTGAATTTTCTCTAATAGCTTTTATTGAACACTCTAATGTTTCATTGGCTTTTCTTCCCATTCTTAAGGTTTCTTTTACAACATTTCCTAATGCTATTGATGGAGTTTCTAGCATTCGCTCATCTAAAAACTTAGTTGCTCTTTCATCATATTCTTCATCACCATTATCAGGTATAAGCTTCATCACTATCTTAACTATGTACTTAGAAAATGGTAATAATATTATTACATTTATTATATTAAATAAAGTATGAGAGTTTGCTATTTGTCTTGATATATCTGTTGGATCTAAATGTGTAACTATCATACTTATTGGTTTGTTAAGTACTATCATAAATAATATTGTTCCTATTACATTAAATGTTAAGTGCATAACTGCAGCTCTTTTTGCATTTTTGTTAGTTCCTATACTTGATATTAAAGATGTTGTACAACTTCCTATATTATCTCCGTATAATATTGGTAATGCTCCAGAAAGTGGCATTAATCCTTGTGATGCTAACGCTATTAATATTCCCATTGATGCACTTGAACTTTGTAAACAAGTTGTCATAGCAAAACCAGCAAGTAAAGCTATTACTGGATGACTTGCAAGACCTTGCAGCATATTTCTAAATGCTTCAATTTTAGATAAAGGTGCCACAGCCTCTTTCATAAATTCCATACCTATAAATAATATAGCAAAACCTATTAATATTTCTGATATATTTTTTAGATTTGGCTTTGATTTAGATCCTATCATATATAATATAATTCCTACCCCAAGGGCTAATGATGATATTATACTTGCATCAAATGATACTAACTGAGCTGTTACTGTAGTACCTATATTTGCACCCATTATAACACCTATTGCTTGGTATAAACTCATTATACCTGCATTTACAAAACCAACTACCATTACAGTAGTAGCTCCACTACTTTGTATAATTCCTGTAACAACGGCACCAACTAAAACACCCATTACTACATTACTAGTTAAAAGTTCGATAGCTTTTTCAAGCTTAGGTCCAGTAGATTTTTGAAGACCTTCTCCCATTAAGTTCATTCCATATAAGAAAAGTCCTAAACCTCCAATAAGGTTTATGAATATGCTCACTGTCTATTCCTCCTCAGAAAATTATGGTTATTTTTCTTACTTTTTTGTCACCTCTTTATCTTATCAGAATTTTCGACATGTTTTGTTAATTTTATGTTAAATTTTTTACATTTCTTTAACTTTTTAAATATTTTTTATATTTAAATAATCATAAAAAGATATAGTTAAAAACTATATCTTTTTACTTGTACAAAATATAATTATACTAATGATATATCTAATATACCATAGTTATTATCTACGACATTCTCATTTTGTATGTACTTTATTTTATTTTTAAATATAGGTCCATCAACTACAAAAGTATGATACTCTCCATTTTCTCCACAAGGATCACTTCCTAAATCCTTTATTCTTTTAACTACATCTTTATTTAAAGTTTGTCCTAATAAATCAATTGGTAAATATTTTAAGTTAACTATTTTTATAACAGTTTCAAATCCTTCGTTTATAAATTCATAAACTAAAGCTTCTCTGTCTTCTTGCCAAAGTGGAAGTTCGCACTTTATATTAGCTTCACTGCATCTATCTTCACACCATTTTCTGTGATCTACTATATCTATATCCCCAAATACACAAATTTTAGCTCCCATATCCTTGGCTTTTAAAAGTGTTTTTGTAAATTCTTTTTCATAATTATTCATGTCACATTCTACTATTAATAATGGTATATCTAAAGACTTACTTACTTTATATAATAAATCTTTTTTTATACTATGTGTAAATGAACTATCTTTGCCTTTTTTAAAGGTTACAAGTAAACCCACGGGCTCATAACCTCTTTTTATCATTCTATATAATGCTAGAGTACTATCTTTTCCCCCGCTAAATGACATTACAAATTTCTCTCCCATACACGTTCTCCTTTTATCTGATTTTTTATGACACTATATATTAATTATATAAAAAGTCATTTTATGTATCAACTCAAAAGTAAATTTACAAAAATAAAGCCTACAATATATGTAGACTTTATTTTTATTTACTAATATCCTTACCTTTAAATGTTTTGTATGAGTGCATAAATTCTCTTGTGTTAAATATGTACTTTCCTCCTATTTGAGTGTAATAATTATTAGCAGAATCATATATTTCTTTAACTTTTTGTGTAAGGTTTTTATTGTAATATCTAAGTTCTTTGAATTCTTTTTTTAATTTATCTGCTGTCATCCATACTTTATTGGAAGTTATATCTGCTAGTCTTATATTTTCAAATTTTAAAGAGTTTTGTTGTGAATATACATAAAGTTCGGCTAGTATTTCTTGAAGATTTTCATTGGTAAGATCTGCCTTTAACTTTTTATAAATTATAGCTCCCATAGAATCAATACCTTTTTCTTCTAATCTTTCTTGATTTATAAGGGCATTTAATGGTTGCCTTTTTATATATACATAAGATTTCTCTTCTAGTATATATTCACCTCTTACATACTTTGCAGGTCTATATATAACAAGTATTGGAGCATATTGTCCACCTATTTCATGTTCATTTAAATCTATTATCTCATCTCTACTTTTTACCTTATATTCATTAGATATAGTCCCATATCTAGATCTATCTCTAAGGGAATACATATGAGAATCCTCTATATGTTTAATTATTTCATTTATGTATAACTTGTCTACTACACCCATATCGTGTGAATTATTTACATAATTACTTGCTAATTCATCTTTGATAGAATTTATATCATCTACACTTATAGAAAAACATGCACAAAGCTTTTTTAATTTATCTTCTATATTACTTAAATCTATGTCAGTATAAGCAAGTACATCTTCTAATTTTTCTTCACTTTTTAATTTTATAATATCATTTAATATCTGTGTATCGTTTTTAGCACTATTTTTATCAAATAGATATCTATTTATATCAGATTTTAAGTTATTTATACTTGACTGTATTTTTATATAATCACCTAATAGATGTGTATTATTATTTATTATATCTTTTGGTATGCTTATGTATCTTTCATCTTCTTTTACATATATATTTATGTCATTTCTTGTGATGTCTTCTAACATTTTAATCTCCTTACTAATTATAGTTTAAAGTCATATATAATTATAACATGAATTTTATCTTATAGTTAGTTTTTAAATTTAAAAATTAACTAGCTTATATAAGCATATATTTTTAGTTGATGTTTCTATTATTTTACTAATTAGCTATTATTTAAATTGTATTTTGCTATAATTTTTTATAATTCATATTATAATAGTATTATGACATTAACAAGGAGGACTTTATGATTTACAATTTTAAAGAAAAATTTAAAAACTATAAGGCATATATAAACGGACATGAAAATATGAAAAAAGCATCTGTGTTAATTCCAATAGTAAAAAAAGATAATAAGCACTATATCTTATTTGAAGTTAGATCTAAAAATTTAAAAGCACAACCTAATGAAATATGTTTCCCTGGTGGTAAAATAGAGCTTGGGGAATTACCTATAGATACGGCTATAAGGGAGACATGTGAAGAGCTTGGAACAACTTATAATAATATTGATATTATTTGTGAATTAGATTTACTAGTTACTCCATCAAACTTAATAATACATCCATTTTTAGGATATATAAATGATATAGATAATTTTAGTATAAATACTTCTGAGGTAGATCACATATTCTTAGTTCCTATATCATATTTACTAGAAAGTGTACCAAATATTTATAATAGCGATGTTAAAACTATACCAAGTTCAGATTTTCCATTTGATAAAATTCCTAATAAAGAAAATTATAAATTTGATACAGGTAATTATTCTGTTTTATTTTATTCTTATAAAAATTATACAATTTGGGGTATAACAGCAAAAATACTAGAAAACTTTTTATCTATAATATCTAATTAGAAGTGTTAATTACTTCCTTAATAATTAAAAATTTTGTTAATTCTTATATACATCTAGTTAATATTCTATATTTTAAATAAAAAGGTATCTCTTGAAATTACACAAGAGATACCTTTTTTATTTATTTTATTTTTCCTACTAATGAGAAGTTAGTAGCACTAGTTATATCAACCATTACTAACTTTCCTATTAAATCTTCATCCTCTTTAGCTTCAAAGTTTACTAACTTATTTTGTCTTGTTCTTCCTGTAAACTTATTATCATCAGTTTTACTTTTTCCTTCAACTAAAACTTCAACAGTTTTACCTACATAACTTTTATTTATTTGAGCAACTATTTCATTAACTTTGTCTAGTACTCTATTAAATCTTTCGTGTTTTACATCTTCTGGTATTTGATCTTCCATCTTAGCTGCTGGAGTTCCTTCTCTCTTTGAATATATAAATGTAAATGCTGAGTCATATCTTACTTTTTCAACTACATCTATAGTATCTAATACATCTTCTTCTGTTTCACCTGGGAATCCTATCATTAAATCAGTAGAAAATGCTATATCTGGTATTTCTTTTTTAGCTTTTTCTATAATTTCTAAATAATATTCCTTAGTATAGTGTCTATTCATCTTTTTAAGTAAAGTTGAACTTCCACATTGAACTGGTAAGTGTAAAAATTCACATACTTTGTCACAATCTCTTATAGCATATATAACTTCATCAGATATATCTTTAGGATGAGAAGTCATAAATCTGATTCTTTCTATTCCCTCTATTTCATTTACCATTCTAAGCAACTTATCAAAGCTTATTGGTTCTTCTAGTGTTTTTCCATATGAATCAACATTTTGCCCAAGTAATGTAACCTCTTTTGTCCCATTAGCTACCAATTCTTTTATTTCAGATATTATATCTTCAGGCTTTCTACTTCTTTCTCTACCTCTAGTGTATGGTACTATACAGTAAGTACAGAAGTTATTGCAACCATACATTATATTTACAAAAGCTTTAAGTTCAAATTTTCTATTGCTTCTTAAACCTTCTACAACTTCACCATCAACATCCCATACATCAACTAACATAGTATTTTCATCCATTGACTTAACTAATAATTCAGGGAATTTGTATAGATTATGTGTTCCAAATACTAAATCAACATGTCTATATTTTGACTTTAATTCTTTAACAACATGAGGTTGTTGCATCATACATCCACAAACTGCTATTTTTAAATTAGGATTTTTTCTTTTTTGACCTTTTAACTGACCTAAATTACCATATACCTTTAATTCTGCATTTTCTCTAACCGCACAAGTATTGTATATTATTAAATCACATTCTCCAGCAGTCAATCCTTTTTCATACCCCATAGCTTCAAGCATAGCACATAGTTTTTCAGAATCATGTTCATTCATTTGACATCCAAATGTTTGTATCAAATATCTAGGTTTTGCTTGATGTATTGCATAATATCTAGTGTTTTGTTCTTTTATTGCATCTATAAACTTATCTTGTTCTTTTATTTTTTCTATAGGAACTTCTATTTGTTTTCTTTTGCTCATCTATTTCATCTCCTCAGTAATTTTAAATGAACTACACATTTATATTAATATTTATTTATTTTCAAACAAATTTACTAAACCATATTATATCAAATTTATAAATTATTTTAAAGATATTAAATTTAAGTTTTATGTATCATAATTTATAAATAAGGGTAAAATAACTTATCATATAATGTGAAAGGAAAATAATTATGGTGTTAGTATTGGTAAGAAGTATTTTACTTTATATGGTTGTTTTAATATCTTTGAGAATTATGGGAAAAGGCGAAATAGCAGAAATGAATACATTTGATTTAGTAATAACTCTTTTAATAGCAGAAGTTGCTGCATTGCCTATGGAAAACAATAATATACCTTTAATTAATGGTATAGCTTCTGTTACAGGCCTTACGCTTATTCAAATAGTTGTTTCTTATATAACTTTAAAAAATAGAAAAGTTAGAACTTTTTTATGCGGGGCTCCATCTATTTTAATAAATAAAGGCAAAATAGATTATAAGGAATTAGAAAAACAAAGAGTTACAATAGATGAACTTCTTGAACAACTTAGAATTGAAGGGTATTTTAAGGTTTGTGATGTTCAATATGCAATACTTGAAACAGATGGCAATTTAAGTATATTACCTTCACCATCATACAAAGATATCCCTACAAAATGCTTTGAACATCTTCCTATGTCTCTTATAATAGATGGTTATATTATAGATAAAAATCTTAGAATTATTGGAAAAGATAAAAAATGGCTATATGAAATATTAAGTAAAAAAAATATAAAAAATAAAAAAGATATCCTATTATTAAGTATTGATGAAAATGATAAGGTATTTATACAAACAAGATAAATCGATAGATATGAGGTGAAATTTATTGAAGGCTTTAATATGTTCACTTATTTGGACAGTTTTATTTTTATTATTTAGTTTTTATTCTCTTGATAAATTTGATGATTTTGCTAAATTATACACTGAAAAAGCTGAATCAATAGAACTTCATATAAAGGATGGTGATTGGGATAGTGCTAAAAAAGCTTTAGATGAATATGACACAAGCTTTAATGAAAGTAAGGATTCTTGGTATAAAGTATTTAATCATGAGTATTTTGGAGAAGTATCTTTATATTTAGATATTCTTCAAGGTTCTATTTATGCTAAAGATAAAGGTATGTCACTTGAACAGATACAAAGAATAAAAAATGCATTACATAATATAATAGAAAATGAACAGTTTGACTTAAATCATATATTCTAATAGATGGGATTTCTCCCATCTATTTTAGTATTAATATGTAACTTTATATAAGCAAAGTCCTTTAGCTGGTGCCGTATCAGATGATTTAGATCTG
This sequence comes from Romboutsia sp. BSD2780061687b_171204_C1, assembly GCF_015560225.1. Classification (NCBI taxonomy): domain Bacteria; kingdom Bacillati; phylum Bacillota; class Clostridia; order Peptostreptococcales; family Peptostreptococcaceae; genus Romboutsia; species Romboutsia sp. BSD2780061687b_171204_C1. The sequence continues at coordinate 78,434 of NZ_JADMRK010000004.1, forward strand.
TCTTTATTTTCTAGCATTATTTTTATGTCTTGTGGAGTTTTTCTTTTAGACCCAACATCTATTAATGCTCCCGCTATTATCCTTACCATATTATATAAAAATCCATTACCTTGAACATATATATCAATCATATTATTATTTTCATTTATTACTATTGAATGTATTTCTCTAACATTTGATTTTTTCTTAGATTTAGAAGAAGCAAAACTAGTAAAATCATGCTCCCCAACTAAATATTCACTTGCCTCTCTCATTAAATCTATATTTAGTTTTTTTTCTATATGAGTAGTATATCTTCTAGTAAATGGGTCATGATATTTATTATTATCTATTTTATATAAATAAGTTTTTGACTTAACATTATATCTACTATGAAATCTTTCTTCAACTTCTTCTAGTTCAGTTATAACTATATCTTCCGGTAGATAATTATATAGATAATCTTGCATTTTTTTTAAACTTAACTTAGAATTTGTCTTAAAATTAGCAACCTGTCCTCTTGCATGAACTCCCATATCAGTTCTTCCAGATCCTATTATTTCTATATGTTCGTTAGTCATTTTACTAAGAACATCTTCTATCTTTCCTTGTATTGTCATATCATTATCTTTTAATCTTTGAAACCCCTTATATCTTGAGCCATCATATTTTATTGTCATTTTTATATTTCTCATTTTGTTCCTCTTTTCATTAATTTATAATCCTTAATTATATAAAAATAGGATATACTTTATCTAAGTATATCCTATTTTTATGATATTTAATACTATTTAATAATCTATAGATTCTAAAAGTTTATTTTTTACAACTATCGTCATAGTTGTTCCAACACCTTTTTCACTATCTAGATTCATATATCCACCATGAAGTTTTACAATTTCATTACTTATTGCAAGCCCTAAACCACTACCTGCTTTGTTATAATCTTCTTGGAAGAATTTATCTAGTACTTTATCTAAATTTTCTGTTTCTATACCACAACCATTATCAGTAACTTTTATTGTTGTATACTCCTCATTTTGAGATACTATAAGCTTTACAAATCCATTGTTATCTGTAAACTTGATAGAATTTTGTATTAAATTTATTAAAACTTGTCTTAGTCTATCTTTATCTCCTTGTATAGGTTCAAAATAATCTCCTATAAATTCTACAGATAAATCTATATTTTTTTCACTAGATTTAACTTTCAACTGATTAACAACACCTACTGATAATTTTCTTATATCTACTAAATCTATTTTTAATTTTATTCTATCAGATGCAAGGCGAGAAAAATCAAGTAATTCTGTAACTAGCTTTATAAGTCTTTCTGTTTCATCTTGTATAATACCTAAGCCTAGGTCTAACTCTTCTTTGCCTATACCTTCATAAGAAAGTGTCTCACTCCATCCTTTTATAGATGTAAGAGGAGTTCTAAGTTCATGAGATATAGATGATATAAATTCTTCTTTTAACTTTTCACTTTTGTCTATTTCCTCTGCCATATGTATGAAAGTTTCTGCTAAATCACCTATTTCATCATCTGATATATTAACATTTTTAAGTTTTATACTGTAGTTTCCGTGTGCTAGTTCATTTGCAAATTGTTTTAATTCTCTAAGAGGCTGTATAAGAGTTTCTGCAAATCTAAGACTTAAAGATATTGCTATTAGCAATATGCAAATTCCTGCTAATACTAACCCAAGTATTACTCTAAATATAGTTGAATCTATCTCTTCTAAAGAAATAGTATATCTTACTACACCTTCTATTATATTGTTAGTCTTAAGAGGAACAGATATACTCATAACATGCTCCCCTGTTTCAGGAATTTTATATACATATGGAGTCAAATTATTCTCATCTTTTAAAGCTCTACTTATATCTTCTCCATTTACATCTACGTTAGTTTTAAATCCATATTGATCTATAATCATCTTTGAGTTTTTATCTATAATTGAAATAGCAAATTTTGAATCACTACTTGAGTGCTCTTTTTGTAATATAGCATTTATTTTATTTTCTTTTTGTAGTATAGCATTTACTTTATTTTCAAAGCTATCAGCTTCATTTACTATGTTATTATTATATTGTCTATTTATATTATTTGCTTCACTTTTTAAAATTTGACTTACATAATCATAATAGTAGTTTTGTACATAAAACATAAAAAGACCTTCAAATAATATAACAGTTATAATTATTATAGTAAAATAATTTTTTATTATCTTCTTTCTTAAGCCTTCAAAATGTAACAATATCATTCTTCCTTTCTAAAACAGTATCCATAACCCCAAACTGTTTGTATATATTTAGGCTTAGATGGGTCTTCTTCTATTTTATTTCTTATTCTTCTTATGTTTACATCTACAATTTTAAAATCATATAAATAATTAGTTCCCCACACTTCATTAAGTATTTGATCTCTACTTAATGATTGATTTGAATTTTTCATTAAGTATTTAACTATTGAAAATTCAGTAGGTGTAAGTTCTATTTCTTCATTATCTTTGAATAATTTCCTTTTATCTAAATTTAATACAAATGAATCTGATACTATCTCATTTCCCTTTGATAAATTTTCGTCTTTTTTAACTCTTCTTAAAAGCGCTGATACTCTTACTAATAGTTCTTTTATACTAAAAGGCTTCACCATGTAATCATCTGCACCTGATATAAACCCTTCGATTTTATCATCTTCCTGTGCTTTAGCTGTAAGCATTATTACACCTACCTGATCAAAGTTTTGTCTAATAAACTTACATACTTCTATACCACTTATATCTGGAAGCATAACATCTAAAAGAGCTAGCTTTATATCTGGTTCTTTGCTTATTTTTTCTAATGCTTCCTGTCCTGTTCCTGCTTCTATTATTTCATATCCTTCCCTTTTTAGGTTTATACTAACAAAACTTCTTATTCCTATTTCATCTTCTAATATTAATATTTTTTCCTTCATATTAAACCTCCCAATAATTAATATATAAGTGAGAAATACTCTTTCAATGCCTCTTCATTTATTTTTAATTTTTTTAATTGTTCTAAGTTGTTTATATATAATGTGAAAGTATAATCGTTATTTTCACCAAGTGTTATTGACGATTGATTGACATTCTTTTTATTTTCATCAATTATATTTTTATTAACAACAGCTATTGTAAATAATTCTTTAGGTTTTGTTTCTAGTATATCATAATAATAGAATTTAAATAATACATCACTACTTTGCTCTTGATAATCTTGTTCTATATAGAACTTGTTTACTAGTTCATTAGGTATTAAAAGGCTAAATTTATATTGATAATTATAATATATCTGAATTGTAAATAATAATGATGAATCTTCTAGATTTTCTTTTCCATTCCATCTATACCAGCTTATAGTTGCTGAGGTTTTTGAAGTATATATATTTCCACTTCCATTTACTATAGGTATATCTATAACCTTATCATTGTTTATATCCTCTACTGGTATGTAGTATGGCTTCATTATACTTTTATCGTCATCTTTAAATGCTTTTTTTAATTTACCATCTTTTAAGTACAATATCTGTGTTATATAGTTATCATTTTTAAGTATAGGCATATCAAGTACTATGCCTTTATGTTCAATTGTTTTACCCTTTTTATTTTCAGTTGATATAGTGCCTAATGTTATATATGAATTATTCAGACTTTTTATATTATCAAACTCAACATAGTTAACAAGCTTAAGGCCTTTATCAAAGTTAGCTAAACTTGCATATGCTTTATTAGTCTTTGGATTAAAATGTAGCATTAATATATCTAACTTATCATCTCCATCAATATATCCAATTTTTACTTTCATATCTAAAAGATTTTTACTATCTTCTAACCATGTAGGATCTAATGTGTATACTTTTTTTACTTCATCATCAATAAAATTATATATATACATATTAGTTTTTCCCTCTGATTTTATAAGAAGTACTATTTCTTTTTTTCCATCATTATTTAAATCATAAAAATTAGCATATTGTATTTCTTCACCTTCTTGAAGTGAATAAGCTTTTTCTTTATTTGTATATGTACCATCAGGATTCTTAGTTAATACAATAAATCCCACTTCATCTTTTTTATCATCTTGGCTTTCTTTCTTTTGAAATACTACTAATTCCTTTTCTCCATCATTGTCTAAATCTACCTCATTTATTTTTGCTGCTTCTTTTGAATTATTTGGCTGTAACAAAGATGTTTGTTTTGTTAGTAATTTTTTTATACCTTTATATAAATCTGATTCATTTTGATTATATAAAGGCTTATCTTTAATAAGCTCTTCAGGAGATTCTGAAGTTATACTACATCCAGTTGTTAAAAATACAATTAAGCTAGCCCCAATTAATAACTTAAAAAATTTCATCTAAAACCTCCTATCCTTTGTATGTTTTAAAATATTGTTTAAACTTTTCTATTCTTTCCTTTTCATTATTTATAGTCTCTAAACTTAAATTTCCTCTTCCTAATCTATCACAAAAAGATAATAATGCTATCTCTTTATATTTTACATCATTTATCATATTTTGTGGATTAAAAAAAGGAAGATTTTTATCATAAAATAATGGTTGCATGTGATATCTTATCATTTTAGATACACTTTCATTAAATTTTTTGTCATTACTTACCATATCTAAAAAAACTTTACCAATTTTTTCACCTTCTATATCATGATTATAGGATGTTATTTTGCCCCTTCTAATTTTTGTCGTTGTAAGTTTTCCTAGATCATGAAGTAAAGCTGACCACATAAATACTCTTTCATTTTCTGAAAGTTTTTTTACTTCACTAGCTTTATCAACTACTAATAGTATATGATTTAATACATTTCCTTCTGGATGATATTTTAGATTTTGTTCTACCTTCTCTAGATTTTTTATCATTTCAAATGGCTCTTTATCAAATTCTCCATTTTCAATTAACCTTCTTATATCTTTAGAAGGTTTATTACTTTTAAGTAATATTTCATCTACCTCATTAAATATCTCTTTACTAGTCATATTTTTTCTCCTTATTTTTTTAATAAAAAATTCACTTCGCCTAAGCAACGTGTTGGCGAACATATTTATAATACCTTAATATATAAAAAAAGCTTAGAATAACTAAGCTTTTTTATTTTATCACTATTTATTTTTTTTTATTTATATATGATTTTAACAGCTTTATTTTTTTGTAAACTTTTCTTCTGACCAAACTATATTTTCAAATTTATTGCTGCTTTCTTCACTTTCCACTACATTATCTTCATTAGATGACTCTTCTTGTATAGTTCTAAATCCTACTGAATCATCTGATTCAATTTCATAATATCCGTCAGAATTAATTTCATTACTAAGTTGATTTTCATCTACATATATATTACTTTCATCACTTAAAGGTTTTACTTTTTTTCCTTTTTGATTTGAAGACTTTTTACTTTTGACTTTTTTATGGCTAACTTCTTCTTTTGGTTTTATCTTATTATTTTTAGAAGGTTTCTTAGTTGCTGACTTATTACTTTTTTGATTTTTACTCTTTTTGCTAGGATTATTGCTATTTTTGCTCTTTTCTTCTACTTGTTTACTATTTTTTTCCTCTACCTGTGCTAAATCTTTTTCTTCTTGATGTTTCTTAGAGTTTTTTGGTTTAGATTTTTTGCTTCCTAGGCCTAAATTTACCTTTAACTTATTTGATTTTTTTGACTTAACATCTTTTTCTAACTCATCATTATTTTTTCTTTCTTCAGTAAGGAAATCATTAAGTATGACTTCATTTAAATCCTCTTCATATTTAGGTGCCTTAATTGTTTTTTCTTTAGGTGATTTTTTTCGATTTTTACTATTAACTCTAAGCATAAATACACCCCCTAAAATACTCTTTATATTATATATAGTATATTAGAGGGTTAAATATTACTATTTTCTAGGTGGTTTTGGACCTATATATTGATATAAGTTTGTTTTTAACATTCCATTGTATAACTTTCTCTTTTTATCAGCTTGTTTTCCAAACTCTTTTTCAAATTCATCATAAGAAGTTATTAAATAATATGACCAATTTCTAAGTCTAAAGAAGGCATTTCCTAAATTTCTATATAGCATTTGGACACTTTCTTTGTCTTCAAGTCTTTCTCCATAAGGTGGATTTGTTATTATAAACCCATACTCTTCATCACTTTTAAATTTAGTTGCATCTAAAACATTAAATTCTATATATTGATCAACTCCAGCTATTTCTGCATTTTCCTTAGCTATTTCTATAGTTTCTTCATCTATATCATATCCATAAATTTTAAAATCTATATCTTCATTTATTTTTTCATAGGCATCTTTTCTAACATCCCACCATATTTTTTTATCTATAGTTCTCCATTTTTCAGATATAAACTCACGATTCATACCTGGTGCCATATTTATAGCTTTCATAGCTGCTTCTATAAGCATAGTCCCCGAACCGCACATAGGATCAACCAATATTCTACCTGGTTTCCAAGGTGTTAAATCAACTATACCAGCAGCTAAAGTTTCTCTTATAGGTGCTTTGTTAGCTCTTTCTCTGTATCCTCTTTTATGAAGAGCATCTCCTGTTGTATCTATGTAAAGAGTTACTATATCTTTATGTATAAATACATATATAGGATATTTTTCTTTACATTCTTTTAGTAGTCCTCTTTCCATATACTTAGCTTTTAAACTATCTACTATAGCTTTTTTTACTATTGATTGTATATGTGTAGTACTATATAACTTTGACTTTATAGATGATGCTTTTGATACTGGAAATTCAGCTTCATAAGGAATGTATCTTGACCAATCTATTCTCTTAGTATTTTCAAATAATTCGTCAAAAGTTTTAGCTTCAAATTCAGCAATTTTAAGGTGTACTCTTTCTGCACATCTTAACCACATATTAGCTTTAGCGATACCATCTTCTCCAGTTTTATAAGTTACTCTACCATCTTCTGTTTTTACTATTTCAAAACCTAGCTCTTTTATTTCTCTTGCTAGCATTTTTTCCATACCAAAAAAGCATGGTGATACTAATGTATAACTTTTCATACGTCCTCCTTAGTTGCTTATATCTTTATTCATACTACCCATTTCATATCCATTCATATCTAGGGTAACATATTCAAATCCAAATTCTTTAAATTTATTACTAGTGTTTTTAAGTACTTCTTTAATAAAAAACTTATCTATCTCATCAAATCCAACTTCAATTCTAGCAATATTTTCATGTATTCTTACTCTAAACTGATTAAATCCTAAATCTGCTAAATATTGTTCGCTCATTTCTATTTTTGTAAGAAGTTCTTTAGTAATTCTTGTATTGTATGGGACTCTAGTTGCAAGACATGCGAAAGCCGGCTTATTATATGTTTTTAGTCCCATTTCTTTCGATAATACTCTTATATCTTTTTTAGTTAAATTGCACTCTTTTAATGGACTTATAATATTTAATTCCTCTAGTGCTTTTAGCCCTGGCCTATAATCACCTAAATCATCTATATTTGTTCCATCTAGTACATACTCTATATTATTATCTTTTGCTATCTTTTTAATAGTATTAAACACATATTTTTTACAATGATAGCATCTATCTTTTTTATTTTCGATAAACTCATCTAATTCTAAATTATCTATATCTATAACTAGGTGCTTAACACCAAATTCATTTGCGTACTTTTTTGCTTCGTTTATTTCCTTTTCACTATGCATCATAGCATTTAAAGTTATAGCCACTACTTTTTCACCTAATACATCTTTAGCTACTTTAAGTAAAAAATTGCTATCTACTCCTCCAGAATAAGCTATAGCTACATTGTCTAATTTAGCTAATATATTTTTTAATTTTTCTAGCTTATCATTTAATTCCACAAATACACCTCTCCCTTATTTAATAAATTAATTATATATAATGTTATAATATAAAGCAAACTTTAATTTCTCTTTACTTTAAAATTGAGTTTTTTATATATTTATTGTAATATTAAAATAGTAAAGGGGGAGGGATGACTATTATGAATTATTATGACATCTTACAAAATTTTCTTAGATGTAACAAAAACATAAAGTTAAAATTTAAAGAGGATAAAAAAACATTAGATATATGTAACTATAATAACACTATACTTTCTTTAGAGTTACAAAATAGCGACATGAAACTTAATGCTAAAGTAATTTACGAAAGTATTATTAATTTAGATAATTTAACTATATATATTCCTAAAATATATGTAAAAGAAAACTAGAATATAATTAATTTATCCCAGAGTAATATTTCTCTGGGATTTTATTAATTAATCTATTACTTATTCCTTCTTGTATATAACTATAAAAGCATCATTAAATCCTTTTTCTTTTAACTCTTCTATTCTTTTTTCAGCATTCAATCTATTATTATATGAGCCACATACTACCCTATATAAAGTATCCCTATTATCTATAGGTGTTATAGGTTTATTAACATCATTGTCAACTGGAGTATACGTTATATTTAAATATCTACATATGCCTCTTGCTATCCCATCTGCTAATACCTCTTGCTTTTGAGTAAGAATTTTGTAATCTTCCTGATTATCTATAAAAGCAAGCTCTATAAGACATGCTCTCATATTAGTATTTCTTATTACATAAAAATTAGCAGTCTTTACTCCTCTATTTTTAGTATATGCTTTGGTTTTTAGCAATTCTTCATGTATATAATTTGCTAAATCCTTAGTTGATGATGTATGAGAGTACGTCTCTATACCGTTAGCTGTGCCATTAAATGAATTACAATGAATAGATACAAAACAGTCTGCACCCCAACTATTTGCATCACTAGTTCTCGCTTCTAAAGATATTGTTTTATCTTCAGATCTACTTAACCTTACTTCTATTCCTTGTTTCTTTAATAATTTCTCTACCTTTTTAGATACTTCTATATTTATATTTTTTTCATATAGATTATTAATACCAATAGCTCCACTATCATTTCCACCATGACCTGGATCTATATATACCTTTTTTACCATAATTAATTCTCCTTTTATAGTACTTAAGCTATAATAAATAGCCCTATATATTATATGATTTAGGTATATAATTTGACATTATTTTTAATACAAAAAGCCGTGTTATAAATTATACAACACAGCTTTTGTTTTATAGTAATTTTTCTTTCCATTCCTCTTCTTTAAAACCTACCACAACATGTTTTCCATCAAATGCTATAGGCCTTTTTATAAGCATTCCATCGCTAGATAATATATCTAGTAATTTATCATCATTCTCAGTTTTAACTACATCTTTAAGCCCTAGCTCTCTATATTTTACACCACTAGTATTAAAGAATTTTTTTAATTCATATCCACTTAGTTCATACATTTTTTTTAATTCTTCTTTAGTTGGAGGATTTTTAACTATTTCAATATCCTCAAATTCTAAGTTATTTTCCTTAAGCCAAGCCTTGGCTTTTCTTACAGTCGATCATTTTGAATACCCATATAATTTTATCATTTGTCTCACCCTTTTAGTTAACATTTTATTTTATATTTACCCAACAGCTATACTTTTAATCAAACTTATTCCATGGAACTACTTCTACTTCCCCAAACCATCTTTCATTTAGTCTATTAGAAAATTCTCCTTTATATCCTATAAAAGATAATACTATTAGTTCTAAATACTTTGTCCCTATTTGTATTATATTCCACATATCCTCAACACTAAGATTTGCTCTATTATCTCTTCTGCTTGGATGCACTATTTTATTTCTAAAGTATATTACTAGATCTACCCCATCATCAAATCTTGTTTTAGTCCAATCATCAAATAGATCTAATTCTTCCATTCCATATGGGATTTTACATATATCTAGTACCATTTTTATATTTTTAGCTGCACTATTTAAGTCAAATTCATCATCATTAAGTATTTGTTCTTGCTCTACAAGTATCATATAAGATAGTGCTTCTAATGCAATTTGAATTGATATTATATTATTTTCTATTGTTATCTCACCTAATGATTCTATATACCAATCTATTACATTTTTTATAACTTGTCCACAATATCCATCTTCTAGTTTTTTGCACATTAAAGACATATACTTTTCTATATTATGGTGATTTGATATAGTATCTGTCCAAGTTGGTACAAACTTAAATGGAGTTACTATGTTTTCTCTCCATAACCTATAGACATTGTTATTTCCTTGATACCCTTTAGCTAAGCATATTCCAATATGCCTTCCACACATAAAGCTAAGTGCTATTGATATCCTATCTAAAAAATCTATTATATTATTAGTTTTAAATTGTTTTTTATCTTTTCTTTGAACTCTCCCTATATGAGTTATTATACTACCAGATTTAGATTTTAGTTTTTCATTTAATTCTTTTCTATAATCATACCTTTTATCTATTGTAACTACAAAGTCATTAATTTCAAATTGAATTCTACCTGCGAACAACTTATCCACGTGTTTTATAAGTGTTCCCGGAAATTTATCTAAGTTTATTATATGAAAATCTATATAATCTACATATGCATTTTTTGACTTTATATAGCTATCATTTGTATATCCTTCTATATTAAAATCATTTATCGAATTTATACTTATCGAAATTGGCTTATATCCATAAATTTCAAGTATTGCATTATCATAATCTAAATCTAAGTCTATATCTTCATCATATGCAGAAAGTATTTGTGCTTTAAAGTTTATAGATACTGGAGGAGTCATTTTATAATACACTATTCCGCTACATTTATATTTTTTATCTAAATAAATACAAAATCTACCTTGATATATGATTATATCTTCATCTATTTTGTATCTTAAGTATTCTGAAGATATAGCACTATTTATTTCTTTCATAATGTTTTCCTCCTTCCATGCAGTACTTCTTGATTATATCATAAATAATAAACTTTAGCTAAGATTTAAATTAATCGTTGTTATATCAATGTATATAACTATCTATTATACTAATTATCTTTTTCATTTTAACTTAAATTAATTTTATATAATATTATAGCATTTTCAATCTCTTCTTTTAAACACATATTTGAATTATTTCCTTACATAAAGATTCCCCTTAAAGTAGTGTTATCTAATAACTTTAAATTCTATCTATTTTAAGGGGCTTAATTCATACTTTAAAAATTATTTTTTAATGCTGTTGATAACATTAATTTAATTCTATTTATTTGATTTATTTCACTTGCTGATGAATCATAATCAATAGCTATTATATTTGCATCTTTATACATTTCTTTTATTTTCTTTATTTGACCTTTTCCTGTTATATGATTTGGAAGGCACCCAAAAGGTTGCATGCATATAATATTTTTAATATCATCTTCTAATAACTCTAACATTTCTCCTGTCAATAACCAACCTTCTCCTGTTTGATTTCCTAATGATATTACATTTTCAGTATACTTAGATATAGTTCTTATATTTTTTGGAGGAATAAACCTTTTACTTTTCATTAATTCTTTATTATAAGTGCTTTGATAAATATTCATTGCATTTATAAATAGATTTCCTAATTCTTTATTTATCCATTTTCCATCTAAATGTTTAAATTTATATTCTGCATTTAAGCAACAACTAAGAAAGAAGTTAGATAACTCAGGTACTACCGCTTCTCCTCCTTCAGCTTCTATAATATCAACTAAATAATTGTTTGCAAGAGGATGAAATTTTACTAATATTTCTCCTACTAACCCAACCTTAGGCTTTTTTATATCTATTAACTCTAAATTATCAAAATCATGTATTATACTTTTTATATTTTTCTTAAACTCTAATATACTAGATTTTTTTAATGATTCTTTGCATATACAAACCCATTTATCATACAATTTATTGGCACTGTTTGTATACTTTTCGTAAGGTCTTGTTCTATATAAAACTTTCATCAATAAATCTCCATATATACAAGACATTAATAATCTATTAGCCATACTAAGTGTAATATGTTTTGATAATCCATTTTTCTCTATTCCATTTACACTTAAAGATATTACAGGTATATCTTTGTAACCAGAATCATAAAGGGCTTTTCTTAAAAATCCTATATAATTAGTAGCTCTACATCCTCCACCAGTTTGTGTTATAGCTACAGAAGTGCTATTTAAATCATACTTACCAGTTTTTAAAGCTTCTATAATTTGACCTATAACTATTATTGCAGGATAACATGCATCATTGCTTACATATTTCAACCCCTCATCTATTATTTCTCTTTTTATATTTTCTAAAATAACCAAATTATACCCACTTAAATTTACTGTTTCTTTAAAAAATTGAAAATGTATAGGTGACATTTGAGGTACTAATATAGTATGTTTTTTATTTATTCTACCTTTTTTATATTCGATATGATCATTTTCTATATATTTATTATTTTTTCTTTCTTCTATTGCAGCTTTTAATGACCTTATCCTTATCTTAGCTGCACCTAGATTATTTCCCTCATCAATTTTTATAACTGTATGAATTTTAGATTTCTCATTTAAGATTTCTTTGACTTGATCTATTGTAATAGCATCTATACCACATCCAAATGAATTTAGTTGAACAAGTTCTAAATTAGAACTTTCTTTTACAAAACTTGCTGCTTTATACATTCTATGGTGATATACCCACTGATCAACTACTCTAAGTGATTTATTTATTTTAGATAAGTGACATATAGAATCTTCACTTAATACATTTATTCCTAAAGAGTTTATAAGTTCTGGTATTCCATGATTTATCTCCGGATCTATATGGTATGGCCTTCCACATAAAACTATACCTTTTTCATTTTTATCATAAATCTCTTTTAAGGCTTTTTCTCCCTCAATTTCTATATCTTTTCTGTATCTCTCTTGTTCTATATATGCCTTATCTAGAGACTTTTCTACCTCAGTCTTAGATATATTAAAGTACTTAAATAGTTCTTCATATAAGTTTTTAATAAGTTTCTCACGATTATTTAGACTTATAAAAGGATTAATGTAATTTATATTTTTTACTTCATCTATATTATTTTTTATAACTTCTGAGTAAGATATAACTATTGGGCAATTATAATTATTGTCACATCGTTCATCTTCTTTTTTTTCATTAACTACACAAGGATAAAAAATATATTTTATATCTTTTTCTATTAAATCTTTTATGTGCCCATGTACCATCTTAGCTGGGTAGCAAATTGTGTCTGATGTTATAGATGATATTCCTTTTTCATATAAATCTTTTGATGAACGTTTAGATAAAACTACTCTAAATCCCATATCTGTAAAAAAAGTATGCCAAAATGGATAGTTTTCATATATATTTAATACTCTTGGAATACCTATTTCACCTCTAAATGCTTTAGATTTTTCTAATGGCTTGTAGTTAAATATTCGATTATATTTATATTTATAAAGATTTATCTTATTTTCTTTTATTTTATTATCATTATATAAAGCTTCTCCCCTCTCGCATCTATTTCCTGATATGAATAATTCATCATAAAATTTATTTATTGTTAATAAACAATTATTTGAGCATCCACCACATCTTGAAGTTTCTGAACTAACTTCTATGTTTTTTACTTTGTCTAAATTAAGTAAGGTGCTTTTATTGCTACCATTATACATATCCATTGATATTAAAGCACATCCAAAAGCCCCCATTAACCCAGCTATAGATGGTCTTATTACCTCTTTGTTTATTATCTTTTCAAAACTTCTAAGTACTGAGTCATTATTAAATGTACCTCCTTGGACAACTATATTACTCCCTAAATTATCAAAATTATTTTCTTTAATAACCTTATATAATGCGTTTTTTATTATGGAATAGGAAAGACCCGCTGATATGTCTGCTATGCTAGCGCCTTCTTTTTGTGCTTGCTTTACCTTTGAATTCATAAATACAGTACATCTTGAACCTAAATCTACTGGTAATTTAGATAATGTTCCTATTTTTGCGAATTCTTTTATGTCTATAGACAATGATTCTGAAAAATTTTCTAAAAATGAACCACATCCAGATGAGCATGCTTCATTTAATATTATATTATCAATTACACCGTCTTTAATTTTTAAACACTTCATATCTTGCCCACCTATATCTAATATAAAGTCAACTTTATCATTGAAATACTTTGCTCCTTTATAATGTGCTATAGTTTCTATTTCCCCAAAATCTATACCTAATGCCTTCTTTATAAGACCTTCACCATAACCTGTTACTGTTGAGTAACATATATTAGCTTTTTTAGGTAATTTGCTATATATATCAATTAAAACTTCTTTAACCGTATCTAAAGGTCTTCCATTATTACTACTATAGTGACTATATAATATATTTTTTTCTTCATCTATTAAAACTACTTTTGTTGTAGTTGACCCTGCGTCTATACCTAAATAACAATTCCCTACTACTTTTTCTATATCTTTATATCCTATATCTTTTTTGTTATGTCTTTTTAAAAATATTTCATATTCATTTTTATCTTTAAATAGTGGCTCTAATTTACTTATTTTATTTATACCTTCTTTATCCAAATTCTTAATTTTATCTATCAATGATTCAAGGTTAACTTTGCTGCCTTTTTTTGATATTAAACTAGCTCCCATACATACATAAAGTTGGGCATCCTTAGGAAATATTATATCTTCTTCATCTAAATTTAACACCCTCTTAAAAGCATATCTTAGTTCTGATAAAAAATATAACGGTCCTCCTAAAAAAGCAACCTTACCTTTTATCTCTCTCCCACAAGCTAATGCACTAACAGTTTGTATAGCAACTGCATTAAATATACTCATTGCAATGTTTTCTTTTTTAGCTCCATCATTTAAAAGAGGTTGTATATCTGTTTTTGCAAATACACCACATCTTGATGCTATCTTGTAAATCGTATCATAATTTTTTGCAAGTTCATTTAATCCATTAGAGTCGGTCTGTAAAAGATATGCCATTTGGTCTATAAATGCACCTGTTCCTCCTGCACATATACCATTCATCCTTTGATCTATTCCATCTGTTAAATAAGTTACCTTTGCATCTTCTCCTCCCAATTCAATAATCACATCAGTTTCTGGATAAAAATACTTTATAGCTTCTGTAGATGCTATTACTTCCTGTATAAAATCTATTTTTAGTCTCTTAGCCATATCGATTCCACATGACCCTGTTATTGCTACAGTTATTTCTCTACCTTCTAGTATACTTTGCACGTCTAATAATGTATCTAAAACTGTATTTTTTATACTTGACAAATGTCTTTTATAATTTTTATATACAATATTATTATCATCATCAAATACCACAACTTTGACTGTAGTTGAGCCAATATCTATACCTAATGAAAATAATCTATTCATGTTAAATCCCCCATATTTTCTGTTTATCTATTATTAAGTTTTATGCTTTTTTAGATATTTATATGTAGCCAAAATTTATAAGTTTTTTAAGTTGATATTTATATATATACATAAAAAATTCGCTTCGTTCATGTCTCCAACGACTTCGTTCGTTGCTTAAAAATTATTTTTGAGCTACTGTATATGCGGATATCTTTACTTTTTCTAAATATGTTACTATAACTTTAATTCATAGATTATCCACAACTTTCAAGTAAATATATTACATTAATAAGTAAAAAAGCACACTTATTTAGTGTGCTAATAATTTAATACTCTTATAGCTATATTTGAGCAATGATCTGAAATTCTTTCTAAGTTTGATACTAAATCTAGATATAATATCCCAGAGTCTATCTCACATGTATTATTGTTTAATCTGTATATATGATTTGCTCTTATTGATTTTTCTATATTGTCTACTTCTTCTTCTGTTTTAATTATTCTTTCAGCTATTTTTTTGTCTTTTTTATTTATAAGAATTAAAGCATCTTCATAATTTTTTTTGACTTTTTCAAACATTTCTTCAATTTCTTTTTGACCATCATTGGATATGCTTACATCTTTATCAATTGCTATCTCAGCAAGTTCAGCTATATTTTCAGAATGATCTCCTATTCTTTCCAAATCATTTATAGTGTTAAATAAATTATCTACCTCTTCTACTGAGTTACCAGTTAAAGATGTCTTAGACAATTTTAATAAATAGTTTAATATATTTCTTTGATAATCATTTATATCTTTTTCAATTTTAAATGTTTCTTCTACATCTTTTTTAGATTTATTTAAAAATGCACTCATAGATGAATTTAAGCATAAATTTGTTACTTTAGCCATTTTATTAGTTTCTTTTAATGTATTTGCAAATGCTATTGATGGTGTTTCTAACATTCGCTCATCTAAATAAGTTTTAACTTCCTTTTCTTCTTCAGTTTGAGGAACTATCTTCATAGCTAATTTTACAATATACTTAGAAAATGGTAAAAGTATTATAACTGTTACTATATTAAATAATGTATGTGCATTTGCTATTTGTCTTGCTACATCTGTTGGATTAATTCTTGTTACTACTGCAACTATTGGCTTGTTTAATATTAATAAAAACATTAGTGTACCCAAAATATTAAATAATAAATGCATAATTGCTGCTCTTTTTGCATTTTTGTTAGCACCTATACTAGACAATAATGATGTAACACAAGTACCTATATTATCTCCATAAAGTATAGGAAGTGCAGATTGAAGTGGTATAATTCCTTGTGATGCTAATGCTATAAGCATCCCCATTGATGCACTTGAACTTTGAACTACTCCTGTTATTATAAGACCTAACAGTACACCAAGTAGTGGTCTATGACCAAAATTAACAAGTGCATCTGTGAATCCTTTATATTCAGCAAGAGGGCTGACAGCATCTTTCATAAACTCCATACCCGTAAATAATATACCAAATCCAAGCAATATCTCTGCTATATTTTTAGTTTTACTTTTTGATGAAAATAGATAAAGTGCTATACCTATACCTAAAGTTATAGGAGCAAGCCCCTCTAAATTAAAACTTACTAATTGAGCAGTTATAGTTGTACCTATATTTGCTCCCATTATAACTCCTATAGCTTGAGATAACGTCATTATACCTGCATTTACAAAACCAACTACCATAACAGTAGTAGCACTAGAACTTTGTATTATCGCAGTTACTCCTGCTCCAACTAATACTCCAAGTAAAACATTACTTGTTAAAAGCTCTACTATTTTCTTTAGTTTTTCCCCAGCTGCTTTTTGAAGTCCATTACCCATTAATGTCATACCATATAAAAAAAGTCCTAGTCCTCCTATAAGACTTATTAGTATCTCCAAATTAATTCCTCCTTTGGTTAAACATCATTCTATATATATTTTTCTCCTTTTTCCATTTAATAATTCACTCTAATTTCTAAAGCTACATTTTATTGATTAGAATAGTAATTATATTTTTAGGTTAAATTATTATTGTTTAATAAATTATTTAAGGAGGACTATATGACTAGAAAAAAAGCTTGTAAAGCCCCTCAACAAAGTAAAAATGTTGCAAGTTCAAGTCTAGAAATAGCTGAAGAACTTAATATATCACCAAGATTAAGACCTAGCAAAACTGGTTCTGTTAGTCAAAATACATCTAGACCTATAAAGCCTAGAAAGAAGTAATCTAAAATATAAAATTTTTATGGTGCAAGATTACTAATCAATATAATTTTAAATATCCTAATACAAATAAAAATAGACTTAGATATCATCTAAGTCTATTTTCTATAAATTTTATGAAATTAGCATAAATATAAAATGAGAAGATACACCTGCACATATTCCACCTATCGTATGTGAAATTATTGCTTTACTAGTTAGTCCTCTTGCATTTAATGCATCCATCATACCTACATGAGTACTTAAGTATCCACTCCAACACATTCCCATGGCCGTAAATACGGCTATATCATTAGGAGTTATAACATTATCTTTGATAAACTGTGGTACTAAACTCATAGCTGCACCAACTGCACCTAATGATGTTATAGGAAATGCTATAGCTTGTGCTGATGTAAATCCAAACAATGGTTCTAATATAAAGTTTAGCTTCTTTCCTATTACAGGTAAAAGAGCTATACCTTCATATGCTGCCCCTGTATATACTTCTTTACCGGTATTTGGATCTATACTTGGGCCAAATGTAAGTAACATTACTAATGTACATACTATTAAAACACCTGGTATTATAGCTAATCCTAATTCTACACCTGATTTTCCACCTTCAAGTATTGCATCTAGGACTCTTTGGAATATACTTCCATCTCTTATTTCTCTATACTCTTCTATCTTAGAATTTTCTATTTCTAAACTAGTATTATCTATCTCATCTTTATAGTATTTTTTTGTAAAGTGCAACATTATTCTAACACTAATTATACTACCTATTATGGCACCTATATTTCCTACTAACGCCGGAAGTACATATTTTTCACCCTGAGATATCATAAATGTTGTAACTATAAGACCCATTCCAAAAGATGTACCCAAATTACAAAGTGCTGGCACTTGGTACTTTTTAAAATACCTAGTAAAAGATTTATCCTTGCTAAATGATATGATTGCTGGATTATCAGATAAATAAGTAGTTACAGCTCCTGCTATACTAGCTCCTGGAAGTCCATATAAAGGCTTCATAAAAATAGCAAATATTTTATTAAGTAGTGATATTACTCCAAATTCTGATAATAATGCACTTAGTGCCCCTGCTAAAACAGCCATTGCCATTATTAAAAATACAGTATTTAATAATAAATCGTGAGCAGTGTTCATTATGACTTTAAACATTATACCTGCTCCCATGATACTTGCTACATAGGTAAATCCGCCTAATAAGATAGCTAAAAATACAAATGTCTCTAGATTTACCGACCTGACTTTCCTTTTAGTTGTAGTATTTTGCATACAAATCATCCCCTATGTAATTATTATCTGTGTCTTTTAAACTTAAAATTATAAATTTAAAGAATATTTTTTATTATTCTATAATATATTAAATTTATTTTTATGTAAATATTTATTTTTTCTTTGCGATAATTTGCATTTATATTTATTAATAAAAAAGTACTACCATATGGTAGTACTTTAAACATTTACATTTATATATTAATTTCTACTTATTATCTATTATAGTTTTTGTTGTATCTAAATCTTTAGCTAAGCATTTTTGACTATTTATTCTTTCACTTACTAATAAGTAGTTGCTTATTCCTTTTAATGTTTTTGCTAATTTATTTATCATTGCCATTTTTAACTCCCCCTTTATGTTTTCTACTTAGGATATTGTATACAATATACTGTATCAAGTCAATACTTTTATTAAAAGTTTATTTTTTATCAAATTTTTTATGCCAAACTTAATCAATTTAACTTATATATACAATATTATTTTATATTTTTGACTTTTAGTTTATAATAAAGGTTATAATATAAAAGTTAATTTTCATAAAATGAGGAGGTACGTCATGTCTTGTCCAAACTGCAAGTGCAATAAATCAAAAATAAGTAATGATGAATATGAAGAATTAAAAGAATATTTCAAAGATGAGATACAAGATTATAAAATTGTTGATTATATAAAAGATAATGGTAATCATAGTTCTTATGTTGAGGTAGAACTTGAAGACTATATCGTTGAAATTGAGGATATAGATACTGATAATTTAAATTTAGATAAAGTAATAGATGCTTTAATAAGAAATAGTGTTAAATAATTAAAAGTAGACTAATTTTAGTCTACTTTTAATTATTTTTCTCTGAATCTATTTTCATTTTTAATATTTCTAATTGACTTTTATATGCTACTAATTGTATTTCTATTTTTTCTTTTTTAAGCTGTATATTCTTTTTAGTTTTTTCACTTTTTGCATTTCTTATTTCATCTTCCATTTTAGTACTCATAGCTTCAAGTACATATACAGTCTTTTGTAATTTCTCATATACAGCCCTAGGATTATTATTTTGCTCACTTTTTCTCTCTAATATAAACATTATCTTAAAGTACATAAATGCAACAAAAATATTTATTACATTATCTAGTAACTCTTGTGTCATACTATCACTAATTATTGCTACTAAAATAAAAGATGCTATATTAAATAAAAATAGTGTAGTTAACTTATTTTTATTTTTGCCATAGTTATAATCTTCTTTATATCTAGTTAGTCTATATGGAATAGCTATTGTGACTATTGGTGATAAAAACAGTATATTTCCTTCTAATATAGCGTATATAACACTTAGTGCGGTTAAAAGCATTATGGCTTTATTAGTTATATCTACTTTTTTCATATATTTCTCCTTTTTGGATATTAAAAATACCTCCTTGCACAAAGTATAAAATACTCTGTGCTTAGAGGGTATTAATTTATTTACCATACATAGTTTTTAATTGAGCTTGTATGTCTTTATTTTCTAAGTATTCATCTAGCGTAGTTTTTCTATCCATAACACCACCTGGAGTTATTTCTATTATTCTATTTGCTAGAGTTTGTATCATTTCGTGGTCATGAGAATTAAATATTAATACTCCTGGGAACTTTTCAAGTCCTTTATTTACAGAAGTTATACTTTCAAGGTCTAAGTGGTTAGTTGGGTCATCTAAAACTAATACGTTAGCGTTACTTAACATAAGTTTTGATAACATACATCTAACTTTTTCTCCTCCTGATAAAACTTGAGCTTGCTTTAGAGCTTCTTCTCCACTAAATAACATTCTACCTAAGAATCCTCTTATAAAACTTTCACTCTTTTCTTCAGAATATTGTCTTAACCAATCAACTAATGAGTATTCTACACCATCAAAGTATTGATTGTGATTTTTAGGTAAGTAACTTTGAGAAGTTGTAACTCCCCACTTAAATGTTCCACTATCAGCAGTATCTTCACCCATTATTATATTGAATAATGTAGTTATAGCTATTTCGTCACCCATAAATGCTACTTTATCATCTTTATCAAGTCTAAATGATACATTATCAAGTACTTTAACACCATCTACAGTTTTAGTTAATCCTTCAACTTCTAAAACCTCATTTCCTATTTCTCTCTCAGGTGTAAATCCTACATATGGATATCTTCTTCTTGATGGTTGTATTTCTTCAACTTGTATTTTTTCTAATTGTTTTTTTCTAGATGTTGCTTGCTTTGCTTTAGAAGCATTTGAACTGAATCTTGCGATGAACTCTTTAAGTTGAGCTATTTTTTCTTCAGCCTTTTTATTTTGATCCTTAGCAAGTTGTAATGCTAATTGGCTTGACTCATACCAGAAATCGTAGTTACCTACATACATTTGTATCTTACCAAAATCAACGTCAACTATATTTGTACATATTTGATTTAAGAAGTGTCTATCATGTGATACAACTATAACGATAGAATCTTCAAGTCCCATTATAAACTCATTTAACCAGTTTATAGATTGGAAGTCTAAGTGGTTTGTAGGTTCGTCCATTATTAGTATCTCAGGCTTACCAAATAATGCTTGGGCAAGTAATACTTTAACCTTTTCTCCACCTGTTAATTCTTTCATTTGCTTATAATGTACCTCTTTAGGTATACCAAGACCCATTAAAAGTCTCTCTGCATTAGTCTCTGCATCCCATCCATCAAGTTCGGCAAATTCACCTTCAAGTTCAGCAGCTTTTATACCATCTTCTTCAGTGAAATCAGGCTTCATGTATAATGCATCTTTTTCTTTCATTATAGAGTATAGTCTTTCGTGTCCCATTATAACTACATCTAAAACTGTATCTTCTTCATATTTGAAGTGGTCCTGTCTAAGTACTGACATTCTTTCTTTTTCAGTTATTGAAACACTTCCTGTGTTTGGCTCTATATCACCAGCTAATATTTTAAGGAAAGTTGATTTTCCTGCACCATTAGCTCCTATTATCCCGTAACAATTTCCTTTAGTGAATTTTAAGTTAACATCTTTGAATAACTCTTTATCACCAAATCTAAGTCCAACATTTGTAACTTGTAACATTAATGTGTATTCCTTTCTTTCTTTAATTTTCGTAAATTACATAACATTTTTATAATATAATAAATATTTAATTTAGTCAACTGATGAGTACTACACCTTAGCAAAATTACAGGCTGGATATGTGCAAATATCGCAATTCATACAAAGTCCACCATGCCCATACATTGCTATATCTTTTTTAGTTAATTTTTCATCTACTAGTACTCTTGGTAAAATAACATCAAATACTGTTGTTTTATTATACATTGCACATCCTGGTATCCCCATTATAGGTATATCACCTTTATATGCTAATAAAAACATTGCCCCAGGAAGTATTGGTGAACCATAGGTTATTATACTTGCTCCACTTTCTTTTATAGCAGTAGGTGTTACATCATCTGGATCTACACTCATACCACCTGTGCAACATATAAGTTCTGCACCTTGATTTATAAAATCTTCTATAGCATTTTTTATCATAATAGTATCATCTTTACATATAGCTTGACCTATAACTTCACACCCAAACTTTTCAACCTTTTCTTTTATAACAGGTCCAAATTTATCTACTATTCTTTTATAAAATACTTCATTTCCAGTTGTAACTATACCAACCTTCTTAGGTTTAAACTCTACTACATTTACTATTTTTTTATTACCTACTATATTTTTTGCTTCGGTTAGCTTATTTTTATCTATTAGTAAAGGAATCACTCTTGTTCCTGCTACTTTAGTTCCTTTATTTACTATAAAATTATTATGTAGGGTAGATAACATTATATCATCTATCATATTAAGTTCTAATAATGTATCTACGTCTATTTTTAAAAGTCCATATTTATTTGATATAAAATCTATTTTACCTTCTTTTATATCACTAAAATCTAAATTTTCTCCTGCTGTTAAATCTTTTAAAAATATAGCGCCATCATTTTCATGAACCATATCTTCATTTTTTTCCCAAACATATAGATGATCTTTACCTAATGATAGTAAAACTTCTATATCTTCTTTTTTTACTATATGACCTTTTTTAAAAGCAACTCCTTTAAATTCACCTGGAATTATCTTTGTTATATCATGACAAAGTATATGTCCTATAGCATCTACTGTTTTAATCTTTTTCATATATTCCCCCTAATTGTATATAGTCTTTTTTTGTGTCAATATCAAATAACATATACTCACTGACATCTACATATTTTATTTTACATGAATTAGTTATAACTTTTTTACCTTTTTCATCTTCTTTTAAACTTAATAATTCCTCTCTTTTATACTCTGGAAATATTACAGGATTTCCTTTCCTATCTTTATATCTTGGAATTATTATAAAATCTTTATTTTCATTAAATTCTTCTATCATTTTATTTATATATTTGCTATCAATTAAAGGTTGATCTCCTACAAAAAACATATATCCAAAGGATTGCTTGCTATTATTTATACCTAATCTTATAGATTCACTTTGACCTATATAATTTTTTTTATTTTCTATATATTTATAGTTGTATTTTTTTGAAATATCCTTTATTTCATCATATGAACTAACAACTATAACTTCTTTAAATTCAACTTTTGATATTTCATCAAATACATATTCTATTATAGTTTTATCTTTGTATTTTAGTAAGAGCTTATTTTCTCCCATTCTTTTTGATAGCCCTGATGCCATTATAATCGCTGTTATCATTTTTTATATCCTTATTAATTTATTAAAAAGTTTATTTTTATACAAATATAAAACACTAATTATTTATGATATTAAAATAAATCTTATATTCTATACACAATAAAATAAATCATTTAATATACTTCCATATATTATTTTTATATTATGTTCATGTTTATTAATACTGTTAATAAGATTTTTTGCTATATCTAAATGCTTTTTTGTTTCTACTTTATTAATTAATAATATTTTTTCACAATTGATATTTTTAAACATACCATTTTTATTTATTACTATATCAACCATATTTTCTATAGTTACTTTATTTTTAGTGTTTGTTAATTTTTCAAATTCTTTAAGTCTATGTATATTTTTATCGTTTATACACATATCATAAGAAGTTATATCTAATACCCCTATAACTTTCGTGGTTTTAGGATATACTACCGGCTCATTTATATTCCATCCTTTAAGCTTTTTTCTCTTAGAACCATCACCTTCTATTAAAAGAATATCAAAATCACCTTTGATCTTATCTAAATCATAAAAATCTAGCCCTATTATCTTATTATCTAAATTTATATATGATCCAACAATAACGACTCTTTCTTTTTCACATTTTTTATATTTTGCACTATCTAATATGTACATATTGTCATATAATTCTTTTGGCGGTACATATATTTTTGTTGTTGTGCTTATAAGTATTTTTTTGCTATTAATGCTAGATGCCAACTTATTTATAAGTGAGGTTTTTCCTCCAGCTCCTATTACTGTTATAATCTCTTGTTCTCTTAAGTTTAATGCTTCTTTTAAATTCATATCTACCCTAACTTTATATATTTATAAACTTTTATTTAATATTTTTTTAATG
This sequence comes from Romboutsia sp. BSD2780061687b_171204_C1, assembly GCF_015560225.1. Classification (NCBI taxonomy): domain Bacteria; kingdom Bacillati; phylum Bacillota; class Clostridia; order Peptostreptococcales; family Peptostreptococcaceae; genus Romboutsia; species Romboutsia sp. BSD2780061687b_171204_C1. The sequence continues at coordinate 102,885 of NZ_JADMRK010000004.1, forward strand.
TAAAATAAAGAATCCATAGAATAATTATAACATTATTCTATGGATTTATACAGATTAATTACATACTAATCCTATTTTTATTTTATCTTTTGTTTGTTCTTTTACATACAATGAGAAAATGCTATCACAAGAATTTTCGCTTTTTTCTTTTATAATAGTTAATATATCATTTACAACAAATATCATTTCATCTTCTTTGCAATAATTAGATCCCATTTCAATAAATATTATTTGCTTTTTATTTAAAAGTTCATTATGTGATCCACTTACATTTTCTAGTAAATTTCTTACCATGTCTTCTTTAGATATGTCTTTACCAAACTCTTTATAAGAATATTTTATTCCACCATCTGTACATAAAGTTTCTTTTAAATCTGTTAAGTCTAAGTTTATCATGCATTGATATGATATAGATTCAACTAACATATTTACTAAATTTATAAATTTATCCATTGAAGCTTCATCTACTTTAAATTCTCTATTTATATTTACTTCGTCTTTATTTTCTTTATTAGAAGAATCTATTCCTATACTTAATATTCTTCTTTCATCTGCCATATATCCTATTGCATTGACTATCTGTAATGCCTTTTTATCTTCACTATTATAAGTTAAAAATAATAAGTCTACTCCATCTAATAATTCTCTAACATAATCCTTATCTACATCTTGATTTATAGATATTTCTTCTATATCCATATTATTTTCTAATTTAAATTTAATAGAATTTAATGTATTTATTCCATCATTTCCTATACCTATTATTTTAGCTTTTTCTAATTTTTCTTCTATATTCATAATATCTCCTTAATCAGATTACTTTAATAGTTTAAGATATTTATTTTCTAATATCTTAAATAATGGAACACCAATTATAGTTATTACTACAAATTGTCCAAAACCTACTTGTAGCATTGAAAGTATAAGAGGCACACCAAATAATTTATTTAGCATAATACCTATTATTATAGCATTTACTATTGTTGGCCATAATGATGCGATTAGTACATAACCTTTTTTTCCTTTCATTGTTTTACCTGTTAAGTAAACTAAGTATACACTTATAAATGTTGCCAAAGTTCCAAATATAATATCAAGAACACCATAAGGACCTATTACATTAGCTAAAAAACATCCTATTGTCAAAGCTAATATGTATTCCTTACTTATAAGTGGTAGTAGTGTCATAACCTCAGCTATTCTAAATTGTATTGTTCCATAACTTATAAAACCAAAAGCTAAAGTAACTGCTGCATAAACACCTGCTACTACTCCAGTTTTAACTATCTTTTTAGTGTTGTTTCTCATCTTTTTTCTCCTAAGTGCTTATTATTTATAGCCTAATCTACTTGGAAAAAATAAAAACCGTAGAAATTCTACAGTTTTAATGGCAGTTAATTAAATGCCTATTTTAACCGTAGTTTTTTTTATAGACAGGAGGCTTTCGAACTGTCTTTTTAAGGTTACTTACGATATTATATAATATATATTTTTTTATTTCAAATATTTTAATATTACTTTAATATGTTTTTAGCTTCAATCATTCTTTGAAGTGCTGTTATTATAACTATAAACGAAAATATATTAACTACTATACCTAAATAACTTTCAAAAATCATCATAAGAGATAACATTATAAATCCTTCACTTCTTTCAGCTACTCCTGCTTGATAATAAAATGATTTTATTCCGCTTTTTTCACTAACTGCACCAACTGTTAAAAATATTACCATTGATATTAATATACAAGCTAATAATACAATAATATTTAATCTTATCTCTTCAAATTTTAGTGCACTTACAAATATTATACCTATTTCTACTATCCTATCAAACGTAACATCTAACACTGTTCCAAAACTAGATGATGAGTCTGTTTTTCTAGCTATACTTCCATCTACTGCATCTAAGTATCCAGATATCCAAAGTAGCATTACAGCTAGTATATTTTTATCTAAATATAATAATACTGCTGATAATACCCCCAGTATAAGAGCTAGTGTAGTTACAGTATTTGCGCTAATTTTTCTTTTTATAAATATATTTGCTCCAAATTCTATAAATGGATTTACATATTTTCTAGCATGTGTGTCTAACATATTATTTCCCTTCTATTTAATGTTTTTCTTCTAATTTATCTTTTAGAAATTTATTTTTTAAAAATATTGATACAGTAAATAATAATACTAAAAGAGCTATTGAAATATAAAAGCTAGTACTTTTTATATTTAAAGAAGTAGCCCCTATATTTGTAAATACTGCTATACCAGGAATAGTTCCAAATAGTGTAGCTAGTATAAAATCCTTATATTTTACATTTGTAATACCTGCTCCATAGCTTATTACATCAAATGGAAATAGTGGTATTAACCTTAATAGAAATATTATATAAAATCCATTTTTTTCTATTAATCTTTCTATTTTTTCTAACTTATCACTTGACTTTCTTTTAATTATTTCTTTTCCTAAATACCTAGCTATAAAAAATGCTATACTTGCACCTATTAAAGCTCCTATTGTTGTATATATATACCCCTTACTAAATCCAAATATTAGACCTGCTGATATTGCAAGTACTGAATCTGGAAAAAATGTTAGAGGTACTAATGAAAACATCACTATATATATAAGTGGAGCTAATACACCAAATGTTTTTACATATTCTTTTATTGTATATATATCAACATTATTACCTATATATCTATTTGTAATTACTACAAAAGCTAATATCCCTATTATGACTAGTATTTTTTTTAACTTATTATTCATATTTTCTCCTATTATTTAGTTTATATCTATTTATCCATGAATTTATACTAGATTTATTATATTGTGTAAACTTATCTTTGTTTAAATATTCTTCATTAAAAATTAAGTCTAATATATGAATTGAATTTTTCCCTCCATTTATCATAAACTTAACACATGTTTCACAGTAACATATAGTATAATCACTTTTTGTTTGAGAACATCTTTTTTTAAGTTGTTTTTTCTTATTTTCATTGTCTGTAAATATAGCTCCACAACACATAGAACTACTTCTATTTTTTTCAAATTCAGTGTATTTAATTCCTAAGCTTTTAAGTATATCTCTAGCACTTGTATATATAGATTCAACACCTCTTATTGCGCAGGAATCATGTATTGCAAATTCTATATTTAGATCACTATAATATCCAATTAACCTATTATCTAATCCAAATTCTCTTATGACATCTAATAAAAAATATACTTCTATATTTTTACTATTTTCACTTAAACTTTTATAACAATTAGGACATGACGTTATAACCTTTTTAACATTGTTAGTATTTAGAGTTTCATCTAAATTTTTATAGTATTTTTCAAATGATTTATAATCTTTTATCATTATACTTGGTTTATAACAACAAGAAAAAGTTATTCCTATATTTTTTATATGACCTCTTAAATAATTATATATATTTAGTATAATCTTTTCATCATACCCACTCAAACTACACCCTGGCATAAATAATACATCAGCATCTTCATCTATAAAAGTTTTTCTAAATAATTTATTATTGCTGCTAATTTGATGTATTTTATATGGTAGTTTACTCATTTTATCACCTTCCTTAAACTTATTTTAAAATAATTTTTTATATAATTTACAAAACAATATGGATTGGCTTAGCCAATCCACATTATTTTTCTTTTAAAGATTTATTTAAATTACTATTTTTTTCATTGTAAATCTTTTTAAGCATATATCCAAGTATACTTAATGCAAATAATATCATAAGGCCTGTTACTACAAATTTTAAGGAACCTGTTAACATATCTCCAACATAAGAATATATTATAGTTGCAGGAAGCTGTCCTATGCCTGTTGCTATAAAAAATGAACTAAACTTCATTGAAGTAAGACCTGCTGCGTAGCTAACAAGGTCAAAAGATATAAATGGTAGTAATCTAGCTATTAATATTGTATGTTTTCCGTACTTGTCAAAGAAGTTATCTATGTTATCTAATGCATATTTGCTTGTAAGCTTTATAACTACATCTCTACCTAAAAATCTTGCTATATAAAAGCATAATGCTGCTCCTACCATTGAACTAGTCCATGAAAGCATTGCTCCTTTTACCCACCCAAATAAAGCCGCATTAGCAAAAGTTATTAAAAATGCTGGAAGTGGTGCTGCCACTGATTGAAGTATCATAAGTAAAAAAGATATTATAGGTGCTAATATACCAAAAGATAATATATATTCTTTTATAGCATCTATGTTTAGCATACTTAAATAAAACATCATCTGATTTATACCTTTATTTATCTGCGGTATAAATAAATATATACCTATTACTAATAACGATACACCTATTTTTACTGATATATTTTTTAATTTATTATCTATTTTTATCACCTACTATGTCCTATTTATATATTTTTTATGACATTATGACCATTTATAATATAATTCATAATAATATTTAAATTTTTAAAGTCATTCTTAAATATTTTAGCATAAACAGTGCAAAATTCTTATAAATATATATATTGTAATTTTATATACCAATAACTACATATATTGATTTTTTCTATACATAATTTATATTTTACAAAGATTTATTTATACATAAATTTGTTGTAACAATTTTCATGAAGATACATATTATAAATATTAATATTTATAATTGGAGGTTTTATGCCTAGAAATAAAGGTTTTAATAACTGTAACTTATTAATAAATAATTGTAATTCATTTTCTAATCAAAACCTCATACTAGTTACTATATTGGCAGCAATCATAGGTCAAGAAATAGAAAACGATGAAGAATTAGCACTTCTTGGTACATTTTTTATAGTTTTAGGAGAACAATTATCTTTACTTTCTGAAAGTAGAATAATATGTAAAGAAACCAATAAAGAATTTAAAGAATTAAATGATAAAGTAGAAGGTGATGAAATTAATGAGGTATTTTTAAGAAGCACCCCAAGAAAGAGAATAAAAAAAATCAAGAAAAAATACATAAAAAAATACAATAACAAAAAATAAAAAGGCTATAATTTATGCATTATAGCCTTTTTCTAAATTACTCTCTGTAGTAATTTTTTTCTCTTGCTGTTTTTTGTTCATCGTTTAAATTACTCTTTTTAGTTCTAGTTTTGCTACTATAAATAGCTTCATTTTCTGATGCCATCTTAGCATTTACTTCAGTTTCATTAGCTCCATTTATACCTAATTCATGTGCTATTTCTAATTTTTCCTTTTCATAATCTTGCATTCTTCTAGTACTATGTTTTTTTTGGTTAGTCATGTTGCCACATCCTTTGGTTTTATTTCTATATATATTATTTCACTTCTATAATTTAAAATTCTTATAAAACATTACCAATTTATATACCTATCTACCATGTATATCTTTTAACTTTTCTTTATCAACCCTTACTTCACTATCTCCATATGCACACTTGCTAAATATCTTTTCTGCTTCTTCTAAGCTTAGTCCTTTTATTTCCATATTCTTAGGGTCAGATTCTCCTATATTATCTTTATCTAATCCATAAAGATAACATACTGCTTGTGGTAAAAAACCTAGAAGCCTCGCACCTATACAATCTGCTGCTAATGGGTCTGTGGATGCTATAATAAGTCCTGGTGTATCCACTGCCATTCCATTATGAGGTCCTGTCCCTACCATAGCTTTATCACAGCTTATTATACTTAAGTCTATAGGTATTTCATTTGCCATAGCTCTTATGAATCCATGCAAATCCTCATGAATTCCTGTATTTTTTTTTGGATATCCATGGATTTCCGCTGGTGGCCATCCCATTGCTATATTTTTTATAGCGCTTGTTACTGTTGCTTCTTCATGATGCTTTAACTGAGTAAATGATATTATTACATCTGCTTTATTTACTATTTCATTTATAGGAGTTGACTTTATTATGTCATGCTTTAATTTTAAATCTATATATGGACCATAATTCATATCAATAAAGCCTACTTTTTCTTCCTCTATTATTTTGTCATATCCTACATTTTTCATAATCTCTGTAGTCTTTTTACTTCCAGATCCTGTTGCTATATATATTTTACTAGGCTCTTTTTCTTTTATATACTGTATAAGTTTTTTTAAAGTTTTAGGACCTACAATTCCTGCATCTTTTGGTTTGCTATCTTTTACCCAGTTGGGATTTATAACTACTACGTCTCCTTTTTTTATAATTTTATCTATTGGCAATAAATCTAAAGCTTTTTCTAATGATTTAGATTCTGTCATTGCCTTAGTTATTGCAACTATAGGTTCATTAACCCTTCTATCTCTTATCATAAATTCACCTCTTATTTACTATTTTTTTTAAATTATAATTTTTATGTAGCTATCTATTATCATCAATATTTATATATCTATTATTTTCATATATTTAAATAAAATACTAGTAATTACTAAAGGATTATAATTTAATGTATACATAAAAAATAGTCTAAGTTTATATAAACTTAGACTATTTTTTCCCATTTACTTTGAAGAAGTGATATTTCATTTTTATTTTCATCAATTATTTGATGTATTGCTATTATATAATCATCTTCGTATTCTATCTGACTTTCTACCATTACTTCATTATTATATTTAAGCTGTTTTTCATAGGCTACTAAAAGCTCACTTACTCTATAATTTTTAACTACTTCTAAAGGCATTGAGTCTATTATCCACATTACATAATGAGAATTACCCACATGTATATTTATATCAATATCAGAGTATCTTATATCAAAATTTTTAGATATATCTATTCTAGATGGCCTTTTCATTTTTAACTTATTTATTTTAATGCTTCTATCATCTTTTACTTCATATCTATCATAATAGATGCTTGGTATACTACAAGGTTTACCTTTTTTTATATCTATATAAAATGCTAAGGTTTCTCCACTTAATATTAGTTCTTCTTTTTCATTATATATTTTAAAACTTCTTAGTGCATAAAATTTTCTAAATGCTTTTATATATGTTACAACTTTAAGCTTTTCTTTATAATTAGCTTTACTATATACTTTTATATCATAATTAAATATAACCCAAGCAGAATCACTTTCTTTAAAATCAGAAATTGATGCTCCTAAGCTAATATCTTGACTAAATGCTGCATCTGACATAAAATCCATATATGACGAAAAATTACATTCACCTCTTATATTCGTATCTCTATACGTTACCTCATACATTTTTTCATAAATTTTAGACATAATACCAACTCCTAATACTCGTACTTATTCCTTTACTTTATTGATTATACTTTAAATTATATTCGAAATCAAATTAATATTATTTTATATGACTGAACTCAAAAACTATATATTTTACTTAGTTACAAATTTAGTATATAATTCTATTATAGAGTAATTATTTAATATTCTATTACCAAATTATAATATATTTATTATAATATTGTTCATATAAAAAAGGAGAGATATACATATATGGCTGTAAAAATAGTTACCGATAGTACTTCTTACATACCTAAGGAGTACATACAAAAATATGACATATCTATAGTCTCATTAAATGTAGTTATGGATAATGACAGTATACGTGAGTTAGATGTAGATAACAAAGTCTTTTATGATGATATGGAAAAATGTGAGGAAATCCCTAAATCATCTCAACCATTTCCAGAAGAAATGTTAGATACATTTGAGAAAATAGTAAAAAATGGAGATTCTATTGTAGGAATATTCTTATCTTCTAAACTAAGCGGGACTTTTTCAAATGCTAACTTAATAAAGAATATGACGATTGAAAATTACCCAAATGCAGATATTACAATAATAGATTCTAATACTACTTGTATGCAAATGGGGTTTGCAGCTATTGAAGGTGCTAAAGCATCTTTAGAAGGAAAATCCAAAGACGAAATAGTTGATATAGTAAATCATACACTTGATAAAAGCAATTTCTTATTTACACCAGAAACACTAGATTATTTAAAAAAAGGCGGTAGAATAGGTTCAGCTTCTGCTCTTTTAGGTACTTTACTTCAAATAAAACCAATTCTTACTGTTAGAGATGGTATAACGGGAGTATATACCAAAGTTAGAACTAGAAAAAAAGCAATTAATACGATTGCTGATGCTGTATTTGAAGATATCGAAAAAAATGGACTTGGAGATGTTATAGTCCATCATATAAATTGTGAAGATGACGGTTTAAAACTTGCTAAAACTTTAGAATCTAAGTTAAATATTCCTGTTAAAATACAGTCTATAGGACCTATTATAGGGATTCATGTTGGGCCTGGAAGTATAGGTATTGCTTACTATACAAAATAATATAATTTTAGGCACTTATTATTTATTAATAACATTTTGTGAATTACATATTTTTCATTTTTATTTAAGTAAATAACTTTTAAATATTATAAAAGGTATAGTATACAAATTTGTATACTATACCTTTTATCATTATTTATTCATAGCCATAAATATTTTTTCTGGAGTCATTGGTAAATCATTTATTCTAACACCTACGCCATTGTATATAGCGTCTTGTATAGCCGGTGCTGGAGTATTTACAACAACTTCTCCAACAGACTTAGCTCCAAATGGACCTGTTGGTTCATGAGTTTCTACAAAATCAACTATTATATTACCTACATCACATCTAGCTGGTATTTTATATTGCATAAACGTATTAGTATCCATTTTACCTTTATCTGTATATCTTATTTCTTCAAATAATCCAAGTCCTATACCTTGTACTATTCCACCTTCAACTTGAACTTTAGCAAGATTTTTATTTATAACAGTTCCACAGTCTACTACTGCTACATAATCTATTACATCAACTTTACCGGTTTCTTTATCTATTTCAGTTTCTACAAATCCTGCTATAAATGGAGGAGGTGAAACAGGGCTACCATGAGATGCACATCCCACTAATTGATTTTTTTCAGGCCCTACGGTACAGTCAACAGCTATATCAAATACTAATATAGACTTATTTTCTGTAAATACTTTTTCCCCATCAAACTCTACATCTTCTTTATCTACACCAAGTCTAGTTGCTCCTAAACTCATTATTTTATTTCTAAGTTCATTAGCAGCTTTTACTACTGCCATACCTGTTACATATGTTGTAGATGATGCATATGAACCTGGATCATATGGAACTACATCTGTATCTGCTGCTATTACAGTTATTTTATCCATGGTAGTTTCAAGTATTTCACAAGCCATTTGAGAAAGTATAGTGTCACTTCCCGTACCCATATCCGTTGAGCCTACTAGTAATGTATAATTTCCGTCATCGTTTAATCTTATTTCAGCACTTGCTGTATCTATCCCTGCAATTCCAGAACCTTGCATAGTAAGTGCCATACCAACACTTCTAACTTTTCCATTTCCTAAGTCTTTAGATGGGTATTTTTCATTCCATTTTATAAGATTTTTCCCTTTTTCTATACACTCTTTTAGATCTACTGAATTTAAAGTCTTATCATATGCAAATGAAATTTCTCCTTCATTTACTATATTTTTAAGCCTAAGTTCAGTTGGGTCCATATTTATCTCTTTTGCTAATTTATTTATAGTAGACTCTACTGCAAAACATCCTTGAGTAGCACCATATCCTCTAAATGCTCCTGCTGGCATTTTATTAGTATATACTACATGCCCTTTAAATCTAGATGCTTCTAATTTATTGTACATTGGCATAGTTTTTTCACCTACTAATCCAAATGTAGTTGATGCATGTTCTCCATAAGCACCAGTATCAGATAATGCATCTATATCTATAACTTTTATTATTCCATCTTTAGTGGCACCTATTTTAACATTTAATTTCATAGCATGTCTACTAGTTGAACAATTTTGAGTTTCTTTTCTGTCATAAAGTATTTTGGCTGGTTTTCCAGTTTTAAGTGTAACTATTGCACTAAATATTTCAACACAAGCAGTTTGCTTACCTCCAAAACCACCACCTATTCTTGGTTTTATAACTCTTATCTTACTAGATGATATGTTTAAAGCTCTCGATAGATGTCGCCTAACATGAAATGGTATTTGTGTAGAACTTACTACTACCAATCTTCCCATATGATCTAGGTAATTATAAGATCTATAAGTTTCCATCATAGAATGAAGTTGTGATTGAGTATAATATGTTTCTTCTATAACTACGTCACATTCATTTAAAGTTTTTTCTACATCTCCTTTAGTATAATTATGAGTTGATACTATATTTTTCTCTCTAATCATACCTATATCAAAGTTGCAATGTCTCTCTTCATCATGAACTAATATATTAGTTTCAGTTGCCTTTTCAAAATCAAGTACTGGTTCTAGTACTTCATATTCTACTTTTATCATATTCATAGCTTTAACTGCTGTTTTTTCATCCTTAGCAGCAACTATTGCAACTTCATCTCCTACATATCTAACAGTATCTTCAAGTATTAATCTATCATATGGCGATGGCTCTGGGTAAGATTGACCTGCTAGTGTAAACCTAGTATCTGGTACATCTTTATATGTAAGTACACATTCCACTCCATCTACTAATAAAGCTCTTTTAGTGTCTATATTTTTTATTTTCGCATATGCATACGGGCTTCTTAGTATTTTTACAACTAAAGCATCTTTTGATGCTAAATCGTCTGTATATACTGGTTTTCCTGTAGCTATTGCCATTCCGTCTATTTTACCTATACTTTTACCTATTATCTTCATTTAATTTACCCCCAGATAAGTTTTAACTGCTCTTAGCTGTCCCATATACCCTGTACATCTACATAGATTTCCAGTTAAGTAGTGTATTATATCCTCTTCTGTAGGATTGTTTAATTCTTCTTTCATTGCTATTACTGTCATTATAAATCCTGGTGAACAAAATCCACATTGTTCAGAACCTTCACTAACTAATATCTTAGCAAAGTCACTAGCTTCCTTTTCTAATCCTTCTATTGTTGTTATCTCTTTATTTATAGCTCTAACTGTTAAAGTTGCACAAGATAGTACTGGCTTTTTATCTATCCATATAGAACATAAGCCACAGCATCCTGTATCACAGCCTCTTTTTACACTTAAGTTCCCTAATTTTCTTAAAGTGTCTACTAAATACTCTTCACATTCTATGTCAACTTTTCTTTTTTTACCATTTACTTTAAGTTCTACTAACATTATATAACCTCCATTATAGCTCTTTTTATAAGTACCCTAGCCATAGCATATCTATATTCTTTAGATGCTTTCATATTAGTTCCAAAAGATAATTCATCAACTGCTATTTGTACAGCCTTATCTATATTTTCATCAGTTATATTATTGTTCGATAAAAACTCACTTGCATTTTTTGCTTCTTTTGCAACTTGAGGTCTAGCTCCTATACATATTTTAAATGTATTATCTAATTTTGATACTGCTACATTTACTATTGGATAGTCACTTTTAGCATTTCTTAAAGATTTATATGATGCTTTTTTATTATTCTTTTTTATGTATATCTTAGTTAATAAATCTTTTTCATAACCTTTATCTAAAAATTTATCTAAAGTCATTCTTCCTTTACTAAAAGTCTCTATTTCAGTATCTAAACAAAGTAGAGCTATTATTAAATCAGAAAATCCATACTTAGAAAATACTGTAGCACCTACAGTTACAACACTTCTAAATTGAACTCCTATTATATCTCTTACACTGTGGTTTAAAATATCACCAAAGTTATTTTTTATTATATCACTAGTTTCTAATTCTCTAAATGTTGTCATAGCACCTATTTCAACATAATCTTCATCTTCTTTTATATAATCTAGATTTAAATTAGATAACTCTATTCCTGTGCCTATTCTTTTTTTACCCATCCTTAAAAAAGCACTTCCACCTATTATCTGATTATTTTTTCTTTTCATTAATATGGCATATGCTTCTTCTATTGTTGTCGGTTGAACAATGTCTGTAAGTGTAAACATATTTCCTCCCCAATTTGTATTAGTTTTGATTAATTATACCATATTTTAGCCATTCTAGACAATAAAATTCGTTATATATACTAACGTTTATTTTCCATTTAAAAAGTAAGTTCGATTTTATTTAACTTAAAATATATTTACTATTTTTAATAAAAAAAGTCATTCTAAATATTTTTTAGAATGACCTTTAAATTTAAATATTAAGCAAAAGCTTCATTTCCTATAGCTAATTCTTTTATAGCTTCTATAACTCCATTTTCATCATTGGTTTTTGTTACAAACCTTGCTTTTTCTTTTATTTTATCCTCTGCGTTTCCCATTGCAAAACTATAGTAAGCCGATTCCATCATCTCTAAATCATTCATATGATCTCCAAATACCATAGTTTCTTCATATGATATATTAAATTTTTTTTGTATTACTTTTATAGCTTGCTTTTTATTTCCATTAGATTCACATATATCTAGACTATTAGGCCCAGACATAGATATACTTAAATCTTTCTTATAATCTTTAATATTTGTTAACACGTCTTTTATTATATTTTCATCTGCAAAAACACTAACCTTCATTATACTATCATTTATCTTGGTTATATCTTCTACAACCTCAACATCTGTATTCCATGCTTTACAAGCTATCTTAACCTTTAAACTTTCACTATATGTTTTTTCTTTTCCACAAAATATAGTATTATGATTAGCATATTTTCTTATAATGTTTGATATACTTTTTAATTTTTTCTTATCTATATAATTTTCATATAAAACTTCGCCCTTATAGACAACTAAATTTCCATTGTTAGGTGCAAGTATTATATTATCTATTATTTCTTTCTTAAATATATTAGTTAAAGACTGTATTTCCCTACCACTTACTGCTGCAAATAGTATGTTATTAGAATTAAGTTGTTCTAAAACTTCATAAAATTCTTTATCAACACATTTATTTGAGTCAAGTAGTGTCCCATCCATATCTGAACCGATTAATTTTATCATACCCTTTACTCCTTGCCATATATTTTGTAAATTTATTGTATATCACTTATACAACATTATATAATAATTATAAACTTTTAGAAAGGATTGTGCTTTATGAAAATAGTTTCATCAAAAAAAGATCTAGATATAGCCCTTAACGATAGCGAAAATAAAATTGTAGTTAGTAATTTTAAAATTGTAAATTCTTTAAAGTTGCTTAACAATATTAATATAACGCATGCACAACGAAATAGATGCAAATATACCCTAGAAAATAATATAGATGATTCGGCATTTTTAGGATTTATAGGTTTTGCACCAATAATATCTGAAATAGGAAACGTTTCATTCTTAAATTCTATGGGTATAATTTCTAGTGTAGGTTTACATCAAATACTTATAATATTAAGTCATTATACTATAAAATATGACGATAAAAACAATAATATTATATTAACTAAGATATAATAATTCATAATAAATTAATTTTAGGAGGGCTTATGATTATAAATATAACCGATTTAGCAAAAAATGCGTTAGATAATTTATTTATAGAGTATAATGTTGATTTAAAAAATATAAGACTTTATTTAAAAGAAATTGCATGACATGGACCTATATTTGACTTGGCTCTGGATGAGGCAAAAGAAAATGATAATATATTTAAAGTAGATGGGTATAATGTAATAATTGATAAGGATTTATCTACTAAATTTAGCGTTGTTAACATCTATTATAATTCATTTGAATATTATGGTAATTTTAAAATAACAACTGATTTTATATGGAAAGATGAATACCATTACTGCGATTGGTCTAAAAAATGGTAAAAAATACCCTAGCTTACTAGGGTATTTTTTATATTAGTCTTATGTCTTTATAAAATTTCTTGTTTATAAAAAGTTTAGTTAATATTTAATTTTGTTGTAATTTAAAATCCTTATTACCTAAGACTCTTATTCAAACAAACTTAAATAGTCTTCATATCCTTCTTCTTTCATTTTCTCTTTAGGTATAAAGTTTAAGGATGCTGAATTTATGCAGTATCTAAGACCACCTTTTTCTTTAGGGCCATCATCAAATACATGACCTAAGTGAGAATTGGCCTTGCTACTTCTAACTTCTGTTCTGAACATACCATGAGAAAAATCACTTTTTTCCATTATAGAATTTTTATTTACTGGATTTGTAAAACTTGGCCATCCACATCCTGAATCAAATTTATCTTTTGATGAAAATAAAACTTCACCACTTACTATATCTACATATATACCTTCTTCTTTATTATCAAAATACTTATTTTTAAATGCAGGTTCAGTCTTATCATTTTGTGTTACTTCAAATTGAATTGGAGTTAGTTTCTTTTTTAGTTCTTCTCTATTAAAATTATTTTTATCCCAATTTTCCTTTATAAACTTATATCTACCTGATCCTACATAATACATATAGTAATGATTTGGATTTTTCTTATAATAATCTTGATGATAGTCTTCCGCTTCGTAAAATTTAGTAGCTTCTCTTATCTCTGTAACTATTTCAGAATCAAATACCTTACTATTTTCTAGTTTTTTCTTTGATCTAGTAGCAATCTCTTTTTGCTCTTTATCATGATAAAATATTACAGTTTTATATTTTTCTCCTCTATCATTAAATTGACCATAACTATCTGTTGGGTCTATTTGTTTCCAATATATATCTAAAAGTTCATCATAACTTATTACTTCATCATCATAAGTAACTTCTATAGCCTCTATGTGGCCTGTTTTATCACTACAAACTTCTTCATATGTAGGATTTTTCGTGTGTCCTCCAGTATATCCTGATACAACTTTAAGTACTCCATCATATTTATCAAAAGGTTTTACCATACACCAAAAACATCCACCTGCAAAAGTTGCCTTTTTTATCAAACTTATCACTCCTTATAAAATGTATACGTTATTTATTCCCTTTTTCTACATTAGATAATCTCCTTTTTATATAGTCTTTTTCTAAAGATATTTTATAATCTTCATATATATTAGCACTATTATTATTTAATATATTTTTTATTTAGATTTATAAATCTTATGTAGTAGTATACAGAAAGTGTCGTTATGACCAATCCTAAAATCAAGTACATATGTATTGTTGATGTAGTCATATCTATATTTTTATTTATCTTAGATTCTTGTGGTAACTTTAAAACTATAGACATTGAGTTATTTATAATATGTAAAAAAATTGGAATTAAGATATTTTCATATTTTATATATAATATACAAAGCACCCCTCCAAACAAACTTGCAAGTATAGATTTATCTATGCTATGACCTATTCCGAATAAAATAGATGATATTAATATACCAATTTTATAATTATATTTTTTAGATATACTGATAAATAATACTTTCCTAAATATTATTTCTTCTAATATTGGTCCTATTATTGCTACACTTACTATCATTATAATAATATTTCCTGTATATATTGGATCACCTGATGATGTTAATAAGCTATTTTCATATGGTTTATAAGTTAACATAGCTATAGATATTAATAGCAATGTAACTCCTAAGCTTAACATAATGGAGTTTATATATCGTCCTATTATTTCTTTTATGTCTAATTTTTCTTTGAAATCTATGTAAGATTTTTTTATATCATCTATTGATATCCCTAAATATAATAATAAAATTATTATAGATATTACCTGAGTACAAATAATAAATACCTTATTTCTATCATCATATATAGATAGATTCATAAGAATACCTATATACTTATAATTAAAGGTTAGTACTATTAAAAATGATATTACTTGTATTAATATAAAATCTATTATTTTTATATCACTCTTTCTCCTCATAAAATGTCTCCTAGTTCATATATGATTTTTACATTTTAATACTTCCCTTTATATTATATCATTAGATATCAATTTTAAATTAATATTATTTATCATTAACTTAAAATAAAATATTACTATTGTTTATATACAAGCTACTTACCTAAATTTAAATGTATAACTTTATTTTAAATAAAAAAGAGCTTATATATTAATCTATATAAACCCTTTTTATTTATTTATTTATCAAGTTCTAAATATGCTTCTAATCCTTCTTTTAAAATTTTAGATGCCTTAGCTAAATCTTCTTTATTTAATATATATGCAAGTCTTATCTCATCTTTTCCAAGACCTTCTGTTGCATAAAATCCTTCAGCAGGACAAGGCATAACTGTTTCTCCATCTATATCAAAATCTTTCAATAACCATTTTACAAAATCATCAGCACTTTTAACTGGTAATTTAGCAACTATATAAAATGCACCAGTTGGTTTTTTACATATAACTCCAGGTACTTTTACAAGTTCATTATATAATACGTCTCTTCTTTCCTTATATTCTTTATTCACATCTTGTAGATAAGATTTATCAGTTTTATAAAGTTCTACAGCTCCTATTTGCTCTAAAGTAGGTACTGATAGCCTAGCTTGACATAATTTTAATATTTGTGCCATAAATTCTTTATTTTTAGATGCTAGTGATCCTATTCTAGCTCCACAAGCACTATATCTTTTAGATACACTGTCAACTATTATAACTCTATCTTCTACTTCTTTAACACTTCCTAAACTAGTATATTCTCCATCATATACAAACTCTCTATAAACTTCGTCTGCTATTATCCATAAATCATGTTCTTTAGCTATATCACTAATCATTTTTATTTCTTCCTTAGAGTAAACTACTCCTGTTGGATTGCCTGGGTTTGAGAATAATATAGCACGAGTTTTTGAGTCTATCTTTTCTACTATTTCTTCCTTTTTAGGTAAGTGGAAACCATTTTCTGCAAGTGTAGTTATTGGCTTGATCTCAACACCTACTGAATTTGCAAAACTATTGTAGTTTGAGTAAAATGGTTCTGGTATTAATATATTGTCTCCTTCATTACATAAAGCTATCATGCAGAAAAATAATGCTTCACTACCACCATTTAATATAAGTATATCTTCCTTTTCAAAATCTATATTATATTCATTATAGTATCTTTTTATAGCTTCTCTAAGTTCGTCTAACCCTTCTGATAAAGCATACTCTAATACATCTTCTTTGTTACTTGAAATAGCTTCAAAGAAACTTTTAGGTGTTATTATATCGGGTTGACCTATATTAAGATGATAAACCTTTTTTCCTTTTTTCTTGGCTTCTGCTGAATAAGTTAATAATTCCATTATAGTAGAAGCTGGTACTGATTTTATTCTTGAAGAAATATTCATAACGTTTGCCTCCTAATGATTCATTGTCAGTTATTTTATTTTTGATATCTAATTTAACGTTTCATCTATATTCTAACATAAATATAATTTTTTTTTAATGTTTTTACATATTTACCCAAAAGTAATTATTTTCAATATATTAAGTAAATTTAGTAATATATTGAATTTTATTGTCTATATGTATATATTTATAAATGTAAGTGTAGTATTTAACTTAATAATTTTATATTAGTACTAGGAGGAATATTTATGACAAATTTAGTTAGCCCTAATTGGTTAAAAGAAAATATGGATAATAAAGACTTAGTTATAGTAGATTGTAGGTTTGACTTAATAGACAAAGAATACGGTAAAAAAAGCTACAATGAGAGCCATATAAAAAATGCAGTAAGAGTTGATATAGAAAATCAGCTATCTAGTGAGGTTAAAATCCATGGTGGTAGACATCCTCTTCCTAGTGTAGATGACCTAGTAAATACCTTTAAAAGTATAGGGATAGATAATAATTCTATAGTTGTAGCATATGATGAGGGTGATTTAGCAGGGCCTTCTAGATTATGGTGGATATTAAAGTATCTAGGTCATGATAAAGTTTATGTTTTAAACGGAGGTATAAATGAATTTAAAAGCATTGGTGGAGAAATTACTAATGAAATACCAAAAACTAAAATAGGTAACTTTAAAGCTACTGTAAACAATAATATGAGAGTTGATATGAATTATGTAAAAGAGAGATTATATAATAAGGATATTGCTATCATAGATTCCAGAGAATATAAAAGATACTTAGGTGAATTTGAGCCAGTAGATAAAAAAGCTGGACATATACCTAGTGCCAAGAACTATTTTTGGATGGATGTATTAAATAAGGACAATGAGTTTATAAACTTAAAATGTTTAGATGATTTAAAAAGACACTTTGAAAAGTTAAATGATTATAAGGAAATTATAGTTTATTGTGGTTCTGGTATAACAGCTTGTCCTAATAGTTTAGCTCTTAGTGAAGTTGGTATATGCCATAAAGTATATCCTGGAAGTTTTAGTGACTGGATAAGTTATGATGAAAATGAAGTTAGTACTTTAAGCGAATAAATTAAAAAGCATGTTAGGTAATATCAACTAACATGCTTTTTAATTTAAATTATTATTTCTTATCGTTATCCACAACAACTTTATTTTTTCCTGTATTTTTAGCTTTATACATATTTTCATCTGATTTTTTTAAGGTATTTTCATAATGTATATTTGAAAAAGCCACTCCTATACTTACAGTTGTTTTTATATCCTTGCTCCAACTTATACCTTCTACTGAAGACCTAATCATTTCAGCTAAAAGTAATACTTCTTCTTTTATTTTATAACAGGATATTATTACAAATTCTTCTCCACCATACCTACATAAATAAGTGTGTTCTTGCAATAATTTTTTTATGGTATTAGTTATAACTTTTAAAACTTCATCTCCAAATTGATGCCCATAAGTATCATTTATATATTTAAAATTATCTATATCTATCATTACTATAGAGAATTTTATATTTTTATCCAATAATTCCTCATATTTACTATCAAAATAAGCTCTATTGTGTGTATTTGTCAGTTTATCTTGTAATGTTAAATGTTTCATACTTATTAATCTATTTTTATTATACATATGTATTACGACAAATATAATACTTCCAAATAGTATTATTATAAATAGAAACTTTATCATATTATTTTCCTTCTCTAACTTGTACTCTTTACTAGCTTGCTCTATTATATAATATGAATAATCTTTATATCTATTGTCTTCAGATTCTTTTATTACCTCAAGTAACTTATCTGTATATAAATTTGCTTCATTATATTTTTTTTGTTCTTCTAATAATTTTATTAATCTTGTTAAGGCATACCTTATGTCCTGTTCTCTATTTTTTTCATATTCATCTTCTTTAAGTACTTCTTTATATGTATATACTGCCTTATCAATATCTCCAATAGCCTCATAATATTTACCCGTAGCAAGTTGATATATAGTTTTTCTATTTCCTACCATTAACTTTTCATTATTTAACAGTTCTTTAGATTTATCTAAATATATCTTTGCTTGTTTTGAATTATTTTCTGATAAATAGATTGAAGATTTTATAGTATATATCAATATATTTAAATCGTAATATTCATTTACATCTATATAATTACTATATTTTTCTACCTCTTCTACGTATTTTTTTGCATTACTATACTCATTGTTTTTTAAATATATTTCAGCTATGTTTAAATTTCCATACACTTGTATAAATTTATTTTTATATTCATCATTAATTTTAACGGCAAGTCCATCTTTTATACTCTTTATTCCGGTACTTTCACCTTCTATCTCCGAAAACAATACACCTAGATCTACTAAGCATTTAGCTTCATTAAATTTGTCATCCCTTTTTTTAGATAATATTAGTGTGTTTAATATATACCTAGATGCTTTTGCATAGTTTTGTTCTAGTAAATACGCACTTTGAAGTTTACTGGATACTATAAATTTAGAATTTATTGATAAGTACTTACTTTGTTCCATTGTAGTTAGTATGTTTATAACTTCTTTTAATCCTCTTTCTGTATTTCTAATATAATCAGTCATTTGAATTATATATTCACATACTATGTTGTAATCTTTAGGCTTTATTTTTGAAAATTCATTTTTAAAGATATCTATTGCTTTATTATATTGTTTATCATATGTATTTTTTTTTATTTTACTTTCTATTTGCATAATCTCATTTTTTATATTTTGTTTATGTGCCCCATATGATAATGATATACATGTAGCAATAGCTATGATTATATATATTATTTTTCTTATTTTTACTCCCCCCAAAATATATCCTTTCTTTTTTGTATAGATATTCCTAAACTTCTTACAGTTTATATTTTATCATATTTTTAAATTTTGTCATGTTTTACATTTTTATTTAATTATTCTTTATATATCAAACTATCTTCATAGTTACTTTTATAATAAAAAACTCCCTATTTCTAGGGAGTTATTGTTATAACCTATTATTTTTTATATCTTTTTTTATCTTCTTTAAAGCTTTTTTAGAGCCTCTTTTTATATCTTTCTCTAACTTTCTTTCCTTGTAACTTACAAATAAAGAATTTAAATCATAATCTTTAGGGTATAAATCAATAGCTTTTAGATTTAAGCTAATTCTTTTTATGTTTACAGCTATTATCTCTTCATTATACAATACCTTGACGTTGTTGAACTTATCTACACCTTCATATACTATAGCAAATTCATCTTCATCTAGTAATTTTACTCTATCTCCCATTTCATAATTAGGTATATCTTTTAATACTTCTTCCGTTTCATTAATTTTATTTCTATCTACTAAGTCAAAGTTGTAATTTTTACTTTCTATATATCTTTTCGCTCTACTTAGTACTTTATCTCTTATACCCATTTTCTTTGATATAAATAAAGCATTACTATCTTCTGATTTACCTATAGTAAGTTTATATAATGGTTCTAATGTATTTTTATCAAACATCATTCCTGCATTTTCAAACTCTGGATGCATTGTGGCAAAATGTTTAATTTCTGCATAATGAGTTGATGCTACAATTATAGACCCCATTTTATATAACTCTTCAAGTATTGATATTGCAAGACCAGCACCTTCATTAGGTTCAGTACCTGACCCAATTTCATCAAATAATACTAATGTTGACTTATTTGATGCATTTATAATGTTTGCTATATTTTGTATGTGAGATGAAAATGTACTTAAAGAATTCTCTATGCTTTGATTATCTCCTATGTCAACAAATATCTTCTCAAATACGCTTATTTCAGTATTTTTATCTGCACATATATCAAATCCACATTGAGTCATAAGAGTTAAAATTCCAACTGTTTTTAAAGCTACAGTTTTCCCTCCTGCATTAGGTCCTGTTATAACTAAACTTCTATAATACTTACCTATTGCAAAATTAAGAGGAACCACATCACCTTTAAGTAGTGGATGTTTTCCATTTATTATATTTATATATCCATAGTTATTTAGTTTAGGTGTTATTCCTTTTATAGAATCACTATATTTAGCTTTTGCAAATACCATATCATATTCTGCAATTATTTCTATATTTATTTTTATATTTTGTATTTTTTCATAAATAAGGTCTGTTAAATAAGAAAGTACCTTGTATTCTTCTACAGATTCTTCTGATTTTAAGGTTATAAGCTCTATACTAAATTTTGAAACACTATTTGGTTCTACAAAAACTGTATTTCCTTTTGATGATGTATCTAACACTACTCCATCTACTTCATTTTTATAAGATGCTTTAATCGGTATTACATACCTTTCATCCCTTTTACTTATTATAAACTCTTGTATATATTTTTTATTTCCTGATGCTGTTAAAAATTTATTTAATCTTTCTTTTATTTTTTCTTCGGTAACTTCAATATGCCTTCTAATCTTTTTTAATTCTTTGCTAGCATTAGAATCTACTTTATTTCCTTTTATACAATATTTAATTTCTTCCTCTATAGCTTTACACTCTGTTATATTAAGTGCATAAGAACTTAATGTAGGAGAATAAAATTCTTTATCTATCATAAAAGATTTTATCTTTCTACATCCTCTTAAAAAATCTTCAATACGTATAAGTTCTCTAGGCTCTAGTATCATACCTTTTTCTACTTTTTCTATAGTTGGCATTATATTAAAAAGTCCTTCTAAAGGTATATGATTGCTATTTTCTATTATTTTTCTAGCTTCATTATTTTCATCTAGCCTTCTTTTAACTACTTTATAGCTACTACTTGGCATTAATTTATCTATAAGTTCTTTTCCAAGTGAGTTTACACAATATATTTTAACTAATTCTTTAACTTCGTTTAATTGTAATTTTTCATATGTTTGTGTGTTCATTATTATCTCCTTTATTTATCAGCTTTTATTCTTAAAAGGCTTCTTGATAAATAAGGACTTTTATTATTGCTCCTTATTTATCAAGAAGCTCACACACACTCTCAAAATATTTATTTTTTTTCAAAAAAATCCTCTCCTTCCTTAATACATTTTATTATCTCATATAAATAGGGTACTTTCAATATATCATAATCATTTATAATGTTTTTATATTAAAACATTATTTAATTAAATCAAATACTATTTTATTAATAAAAAAGTACTGGAAATTTTTAATTCCCAGTACTTTTGTTTAAAATATTTATGCAACCTCATAAAATTCTTCTACAGAGCTATCTTCTTTTTTATTTATAATTATATATTCTATACTTAAAACTATATTAAAAATCATCATAACTATAAATCCATATAAAAATGGGTTTAAATTATTGCCTATACCAATAGGTGATGATTTCATATATGCATAGTTAGCATTTATCGTTCTATCAACAAAAAATATTACTATATGATATAAATTTGTTGTAATAAGTATTTTCTTAAAATCATCTTTACTCATACCTATTTTCTTTACAAATAGTAAATAAACAGACCCCCAAAGTAATAGTATATGACCTATAAAATATGAGAATTGAGTTATATGAGGGAATGAAAAAGGATCTAGCCCTAAAAATATTAATGCTGATATTGAACCAAACATTCCCCAATAAGATCCCATTTTGCAAATGAAATCTTTCTTAAAAATCAATCCTATTGCCAACATAAGTATTGCTATCCTACAATGAAATAATGGTAGACCTTCTCTGATAAAATTATAGTTTCCAACAAAGTACCAAAGATATAATGTTAATTGTTGAACTAATAATATACTACCAGTAAAAACTTCAAATAATCTACTTTCCTTTTTTGATTTTATAATAAGTAAACTACCAAAAAAAGCTATCAATAATAATATTATGTGTATAATTCCAAAGTTAACAAAATTATTTTGTTCTGTAGATGTCCTAAAAAAATAATAAAATTTACCCATTTATGTCTCCTTAATTTGATTGTATACCTTCAATATTATAAATTGCTATAAGCTTTTTTGCAAATATTAAATTAATCCAATTATTTTTAGGAGACTTTTAATTATATTTTGATTAATATAATTTAATATATATGTTTTTCATTTCTTCTTCACTTATCTTTACATAATTGTTTTGTAATAGTCTTTGTTGTGTATTTATAACACTTTGAGCAAATATACTTATTTCTTCTTCCTTCATTCCAAATTCTCTAAGTGGTTTTTTAGTTAATAAATTATTCAATAATTTTTCTATTTCAAAATAAACATTTTTTTCATCATCTAATCCTAAGGTTTGAGCTAATACCTTATTTACTTCTTTTATCTTTCCATTTGGATTTTTTTCATTATAAAGCTTAAATACTTCTGTAAACATATGGTAGTTAGCCTCTCCATGAGGAACATGATAAACTCCACCTAATGGGTAACTCATAGCATGAACTGCTCCCACTCCAGTATTACCAAATGCTATTCCTGCATAGTTACTAGCCAATAAAAATTCTTTTAATAAATTTTTTCTATACTCTTTTCCATTTTCAACAATTTCTTTGTATCCTTTAATGATTATCTCAATTGCTTTTATAGCAAATAACTCTGTAAATGAATTTGATTTTGGTGAAACAAAAGATTCTATAGCATGTATTAATGCATCTACTGAACTCGACATAAATACATTAAAAGGCAAGTTCTTCATTAATTCTGGTATTAAAACTGCATAATCTGGAATTAATTCATCACATGCTAAACCTAGCTTAGTGTTTTTAGATTTTATTTCTGCTATAGATATATTTGTAACTTCACTTCCAGTTCCACAAGTTGTTGGTATTATTATAAGTTCTTTTTCTTTTACAAGTTCTACTTTTCTTTCAAATAAGTCTACACAATCATCAACATCTTTAAATATTAGCAATTTAGCTATATCTATAACAGTTCCACCACCTATAGCTATAACTCTTTTATAATCTAAATCTTTTATATCTTTTATTATGCCATTTATCATTTCATCATTTGGTTCTCCATTTCCATATTCATTTTGTAAAACCAAATTACAATCTAAGTTTAAATCCTTTATAAATCCATTATATATAGAACTACGAGTTAATATTAAATCATTCTTTTCTAATTTGAATTCATCTACAAACTCTTTAAAATTTTCGAAAGAATGAATTTCTGTTAATAGTTTTAATTGTTTCATATAATTTTCTCCTTATGTATTATTAATCTAACCATTTTTAATTTCCATCATATATTACTCCTATTTAAAACTTTTCCCTAATTTTATCTTTAATTATATATATAATTAAAGATAAAATCCATAATATAATTTAAATATTTATGTATAGAGATTATAATTCATTTTACTATTTTTTAATTATTATAGTTTTTTTACACTAAAAAACCTCCTAAAGCATAAATAATTTTAAATTCTCTATCTTTAAGAAGTTGTATATTGTCTACTCATTTATAAGTTTACCAAACTCTTTCTCTTCATGAATCTTATTTTGTTCTTTTACTTACTTTATAGGATTAAGAAGAAGTCCATATCTTACAAATATACAAACAAGGATTAATATCCAAACTACATTAAATCTAGAACTATCAACTACGGCTTTAAATAGTGTTGAATCAAAAGCAAACCCTAGTACAAATAATAAGCTATTATATATCATCATAGATTTGTGTTTTATATTTATTATCTCTTGTATACCAAGTATTACTTAGCAATAATATAATACATTTTAAAATAACTACTTTGCATACTATGGTATAATATTAGATATCTAATTTTTATTAGGAGGTAATATGAAAAAATTTAAACACTATTTTATAGTATCACTTATATTAATTTTTCTATCGGCTGTGATGTTTTTTGTACATTATTTAGTTTTTGGCCAAGCTGTAAATACCGCCTATTATTCTCTTATGAATCTATGTTTTATACCTATAAACAGTTTAGTTGTAACTATAATACTTGAAAAATTAATAGATTATAGAGCTAAGAAGGAAAGGCTAGATAAAATAAATATGTTAGTTGGAATATTCTTCACAGAGGTGG
The DNA here is from genome assembly GCF_015560225.1 of Romboutsia sp. BSD2780061687b_171204_C1. Taxonomy (NCBI): domain Bacteria; kingdom Bacillati; phylum Bacillota; class Clostridia; order Peptostreptococcales; family Peptostreptococcaceae; genus Romboutsia; species Romboutsia sp. BSD2780061687b_171204_C1. The sequence goes on from NZ_JADMRK010000004.1 coordinate 128,104, forward strand.
GCTTTAAGCTAATGCGTTTAATAATAAATGGTGATGTAGAGGCTAAAAACTACATAATCTGTTTTGATGATTTAGTAAAAGTTAAAAATAGTATAATAAATCATGATTATAAAGTCGATATGCGATATATTGATTTAGATGCTATTGAAGATATATTAGTAACTAATAGTAATCTATTTATAAACTTAATTGGTAATGAAAGTGTACATCAACATGAAGTATTTACTGATTTATTAATGTCTGTTGTACATTTAAGAGATGAAATTGCTTTTTATAAAAACGGTAATCAAAACCAAATAGATATTCATCATTTAGAAAATGATATTTTAAGGGTTTATAAAAACACTGCTGCTCAATGGATTTATTATCTTGAATATTTAAATAAATCTTATCCATTTTTATATAATAATGCTATAATGATTAACCCATTTAAATTTGATTAAAATAAAAAAGAGTGTACAATTCTTTGCTTTTTTCAATTCTATGATATTAATTTTAAACCTAAACCTTTTTGTATTAGTAGAAGTTCGTACTATTTAGAATATTTAATTTACAAATATTTACAAATTTCTGTGTTATAATACAAAAAAGGACTTTTATATTATAACTATGGATCCATATATATAAAGCCCAAACAATATAAGTATAGTTTTTTTATTAAGTAGCAGTAATTATTTTATAATAATTTAATAAAAGAATCATACTATAAGAGGATGGTGTACTTTATGAAAAAACTTGAAGCTCTTCTTATTATAGAAGGTATATTACTTGGAATAATTGGTGTATTATTTTTTACTAATCCAATACAATCATACTTTAATTTCACAACTATTGCTGGGATAATGTTAATTGTATCAGGTATATTTACATTAATTAGAGCATTTAAGTCAACAGACAAATCTCACTATATTTTTAGTGGTATTATAAACGTATTATTTGGTCTTATATTATGGTTATTCCCTATATCTACTACAAGTTCATTAATATTTGTATATGGTATATGGGCACTTGTAAGAGGACTTTACCTATTTATAATATCATTTAAAAGAAAAACTTTTGGGTTTAATGCAAATACTTTATACAATATATGTCTTGTAATATTAGGTTTATTAATATTTATAAATCCTATACAGATATTACTTTATACTCCATTTATAATAGGAATTTATTTTATAATATCTGCTATATTTGAGATATACTTAGGTTTTAAATTATAGTAATTACTAAAAGCTAGTCAATTGACTAGCTTTTTTTTGTATAAAAATATTATTATGTATGAGTTTTAATTAAAATGATAAACTAAATATATATATAGGAGGGATGCTTGTGGATAAACTACTATGCTCTTTTAAATCTGTTATAAATTGTGATAATTTTTCTACTTGTAGTAACTGCATGTTTAATAAACATTTTGTGCATCATTCTAACATGTCAGTTTTTAATATAGATGCTCTATCATTTGATAAAAGTCTAGTTAATGATACTAATTCTTTAGCTAACTTTTTGGGTAAATTTATATCTGCATTAGATGAAAATTATAATGGTATGGAAATTTCTGAAATTCACTTTAAAAAAGATAATAGAGAAAGAAATCATTATGAACTAAAAGTAGTAAGTTATCCTTTAAACTCTAAAAGATACATAAATAAATCTTAAAAGAGTGTAAAATTTATATAAACTTTAAGACACTAAGTTATTTAATTATTTTCGCCTTCTTAATGAACCATTTTTATAAGTAAAAATCCGATTCAAAGTGTATTATATTTTAAAACTTTAAATTGAACTATTTTAGATATTCAAATTACAAATATATAAAAAGGACAGTTTAATTTTTAAAATTATTCTGTCCTTTTTATATATTTACAAATAAGATTACATATAAAATATTTAATTAAAATAAACTATACACATATTAATTTACATTAATAATTATGTCATTAGTTCAATAAATTATTTTGTGTTGAATTGTACTTTTTTATAAGTTCAACACCTAATATTGCCGATATTATTATAAAAATAGCAAGATTTATTGGGAAAAATAACACAAGTAAAAATATTGCTACAATATAATTTTCCATTATCGCACTTAAAAAAGTAGTAGCAACTACGCATGCTGAGAATACTGGGTCTACTCCAAATATAATCGAGATAGCAAACCCCATAGTAATTCCAGAAAACATTATAGGGAAAAGATGCCCTCCAATCCATCCTGTTGAAATACATAACTCTGTTGCTAAAAGCTTGAAAAAGCATATTATAAGAAGCCATGCTAATCCTAGACTTTTCCAATTTAATATTATATCTTTTAACTCATGTTCTCCAGAGAAAAATATATAAGGTATTGTTATACCTAATATTGCTAATAATCCCCCTCCTAAAACTGCTTTTATTACTTTATAATCATCTAAAGGTTTTAGTATCTTATTTAATACACTTCCCATTTTTTTATAATACAATGTTAAAAGAAATCCTACTATTAAAAGAGGTATAAAAAATAATAGTTCCCTTTTGCCTATATTAGCCTTTGAAAATCTTGTTATAAATGATGCTCGATTATCAAGTTTTGATAATAAATCAAATACATAAAAACCTGAGGATATAGTTAATACATATACTATTGTTTTAGCTTTTTTTATTTTATCTTTATTACTTATTAAACTATAAAAACCATATAATGGAGCAGCAAATATGATACCTATAGTTGATTCTATACTTGATTCAATTAAAATTTCATTTAGATCATTTTCAATTTCTTTTCTTTTAAATCCATATTTAAGTAAATCACCGGATAAAGTAACTAATCCTCCTACAATTCCACTTAATGCTGCCTCTGGCCCAAGACTCGCTCCAAACCAAAGAATAATCAATGCTGATATTATTGACTTATGCAACGATTTATACTCAACTCTTTTGGTTTCTTTAAACTCCTTTAAAACAATTGGCATTGTTTTTGGATATTTCCCAAAATATTTTTGACATAATCCTACCATAATGCCACCTAAAATACATACAAATAAAACTAAGTAGTTATTATTAATCTTAAATATAAAGTCATACCATATCAAGTCTATTCCACTAAATATTAAAGTTAAAAATAACCATGTGATAGCTCCAACAGACGCTCCTATTAAGATGCTATAACTTCCAGCAACACATAAACTTAAAAATCTTTTCATTTGTTTTTCTTCCTTTATTGTAAATTGTAAGACATATAATAAGAATACACTTTGTTATATATCTTACTTCTTATTTTTATATTTTATACAATCTAACTATTTTTATCTAACCCCTAAATCTTCTTATATGTTAACCGATATACTATTTTTTATTTATATTCCAAGATTTATACTCATTGTAAGTATATAATATATATTCATTAAAAAACCTACGTCAATTTTTCAGACGTAGGGTCATTTTACTTAATATATTTATGTAAAACTCTTATATTATCCTCCATATTAGCTTCTATACACCACATTCCTTTATAAGTAGTACTCTTAAAGCTACCCTCATAAGGAATCATATTCTGACTTACTTTGAAGTTTATATTTTCATTAATAATACTTTTAAGCTTTTTAATATCATTTATAGGTATATTAGTACTAACTTTTCCTATAATTGCCATAGCCATTTCAAATTGCTCATCCTTTTCTTTTTCTTCATACTTTTTTAAAAGCCCTTTTAACACATTTCTTTGTCTTTCAGTTCTTTCATAATCTCCATTACCTTTTTTTCTTATTCGAGAATAGGCTACAGCTTGACGACCATTTAAAGTCTTAATTCCACTTCCTTTTATGTAATCAGCTTTTTTATCTAGTTCTTCTATTTTATTTAATTCTACTAGATTTTTATTTATCTCTTCAACTTCATAATCTTTTAAATCTATATCAACTCCACCTATAATATCTATAACCTTAGCTAGGCTATAAAAATCCACAGCCAAGTATTTATCTATATCTAAATCAAAGTTTGTATTTATAGTATCAAGTGCAAGTTCTGCACCTCCATAGGCATAAGCGTGATTTAATTTGTCTTTTTTATGACCTTTTATATCTACTAAAGTATCTCTTAAAAGTGATACTAAATTAATTTCTTTGGTTTTTAAATCAATACTTGCTATCATAATAGAATCAGAACGAGCTGGTTCATTATCTTTTCTTCTATCTAATCCAAATAATGCTATATTTATATTTTTATTACTTTTAATATCTTCTTCTATATTTTGTGGATTTATAGTTATTTTTTTATTATTTTGTGATTTATTTATTATCCCTACTAATAGTAATATTGGTATTATGATTATTAATAATGCTAATAATATACTTCTTTTCTTAAAGATTTTCAATTTTTCACATCCTTTAAATTTTCACTTGATTATTCACTTTCTTCATTCATTTTATAGTTATAATATTTTTTTATTGATAATTAACTATGCCTATAGCTCTTACCTGTGAACCATCTGCATTATCATATTTTAAAGGTGCAGCTATAAATAGAAATTTTTCTGGTAAACTTTCTAAATTAGTTAAATTCTCTATTATTACTTTACTTTTTTCAAATAATATAGTATGTATTTCAAAATCATTTGACTCATAAGTATCCACTGATAGCATATCTATTCCTATACCTTTTATAGATGTATTTCCTAAATAAATTGCACACTCTTTAGTTAGTGTGGGATAGCTTTTATAATATAAATCTTTATTAAAATATTTACTCCATCCTGATTTAAATATTATAAAATCACTTTCTAATATATCCTTTTCAAAATTTTTAATATAATCTAGTTCTATTTTTTTCATATTACTTACATCTATAAGCAAAGCATTTCCTAGGAAATTATCGATTTCCATCTCATCTAAACTTTTCCCATTCTTATTCATATGCTTAGGTGCATCTATATGAGTTCCATTATGAGAATACATACTTATTAAAGTTTCTTCATATCCATCTTTCTCTATATCTGCTACTTTTTTTATATTTGGACATATCCCTTTAGAATATACTAACATATCATCATGTAGTTTTTGACTTAAATCATATATCTTCATATTTATTTTCTCCTAATTTTATATTTTCCTCACTATAATTAATATGATTATAGCATATACATTTATCATAAAGTGCATGTTTTATTTTTGTATATTTTTTTACATAATAATTTAATTTTTAGCACAAAAATTCCTTTTATTTCATATATAAGATTAAAGGGGTTTACTCTTACTAAATTTAAAAGGTTGGTGTTTTGATTATGATTTGTAAAAAATTTAATAACTGTAATAATAGATGCAATAATAGATGTAATAATAGATGCAATTGTAATTGCATGAATAATAATTGCAATCATCATTGGATAAATCCAAATTATTCTTGTGGATGTAATAATGGAGAAAGTTCTAGACCTAGGATCTGCCAAAATGAGGTAAGAAGAACTAATAACTTAATTGATAAAATAGATAATAAAAATGAAGATGCTATAAATAACTTAGAAAATGCTTTAGATAATTTTGATAATGTTAATTTATTAGCATTAAGAGATGATGTAGCTAATGCAAAATGTCAGCTTGATAAGTTAACTAATTGCTTAATGGATATAGTAGATAATTTAGGAGATGTTGTAGACGAGTTTAATGATGAAGCTATACCTAATCAAGCTCAAGGTATAAGAAATGTTTTAAAAGCTTTAGATAATCAAGATGATATAGCAGATTTAATAGAGGATTTAGAAGATGCGTTTGATGATACAGTAGACTGCTTTAGAGAAAATTGTATAAGAAATTCAGATGACGAAAATCATCATCATAATCATGATTGTCACTGTAAATGTGAATGTAAAAAGTGCAGAAATTAATATAAAAAATCTAGCCCTAAATTAGGCTAGATTTTTTATTTGTACTTTAAATATTTTTTATAATCTTTAAACTTCAATTTAAACTTTGGTATACCTACATAATATGGTGATATTTCATAAAGTGGGAAATATATAACTATGCCATCTTCATCTATATAAAAACTTTGATCTTCACTTATACCTTTAAATCCATAATCATCTTTAAAATATTTTTCAGGCTCTTTCATAATTTCTTCTCTTATAAAATCATTTATAAGCTTTTTATAATTTACACCTTCTCTAAATAAATCCTTAAGTTTTAACATTTCACCTGTTAATAAATCATAATTGTAGCTTTCTAAATAAGTCATTCCATGTGCTCCACCACTAAATTTATACTTAGTCATAGGTATACTTATTATCCTATTTCTATCATAAGTTGCTTCGTAGTTAATATATACTTCGTATTTATACTTTACACATTCCTTGCATTCTTTACTTATCTTAGTATCATACAGCTTCTTATATTCCTTAGCTTCTAATTTTGTGTTATTTTTAAAATCTAATACATCTTTATATATCTTATTATTTATTTCATTTATTACATATAAGTCAAATTTCTCTTGGCAAATATATTCTTTTTTAAGCTTTATAATAGGATAATTTATATCATATATGAAAAATTCACTATCCCTGCTTATATTAACTTTAGATATATACAAACAATTTTCCATTTACTCACCTCTTTAAACTAATATCTATATACTTATATATATGACTTTATATATTTGTATAATATTAATTAACTTTAAATTGGTGTTAAAATTCTATATTAAATCATGAGCATATTCTTTTATCGGTGCTTTTATTAGTAATAATATAGCACCAGTTATAAATATTGTTGCTATTAATGCTTTTACTAATATATTTTGACAAGCATATATTATATGACCTAAATTTGACCAGTAAGTCTCTATATACTTTTCTACAAAACCATACTTACCTTTAAAAAATTCTATTAATAGATAAATTATAGATAAAACTGGCATTCCTGCAAATAATAATAGAATAGTTACTTTTTTAAGCCTATAAACTAATGCTCCTATAAAAAGACCTAGAGCACTAAAAATAAAATTGTTTATAAATATATTTATAATCATATCTAGTATATATAATAATGTATCATCCCTAGTTGTATATATTAATGATGTAGCCCAACTACCTCCTGTTATTTCTTCTTGAATTTTATTTAATACCTCACTTATTTCCCAAAAGATAGATCTACTAATTATTACTGCATCATATCCAGTAAATCCATTTAGTATTGTGCTTTCTAAAAACTCTACACCAACACCAATTATAGTAAATACAAAACACATACATATGATATATAAAATCATACTTTTTAAATAACTTTTCCTGTCACCTTTTATGCTTATCGCAATACTAAAGTCCTTTTGTGAAATACAAATTGAACATATAAACATCATAAGTCCTAATATATAATAGGTTTCACTTCTAAATATTAGAAAATTATCTTCTATTGTATAATTTTTAGTGTATATAGCACCTATTAAATTCATTCCATCTATTCCAATAATTAATAGTAAAAGAATAAACATGTATATATATGTATTTTTATTTAACATCTTTAAGTATGGTTTTAATTCTTTCATTATTTTATCTCCTCTTTAGAAATACTTATAAACATATCCTGAAGGCTCATTGCCTCTATATCTAAACTTAACTCTTTAATTTTGTTTAATTCCTCTTTACTTAACTTTTCATAATATGCATAAGTTTCATTATTTCTAAAGGTTTTAATAGGCTTTTTATTTTTAACTATGTCTAACTTATTTAGATCTTCTTTGTTTCCACTAATATATACTGAGTTCTCCTTTAAATTTTCTATACTATCATTAAAAACTACTTTTTTATTATTTATTATTACTACCTCTTCCAATAGATTTTCAACTTCATCTATTAAATGTGTTGCTATTATTATAGTTTTAGGGTAATTTATATAATTATCTAGTAATAAATCATAAAACTCTACTCTATTTAATGCATCAAGGCCTATAGTTGGTTCATCAAATATTACTATATCGGCATTAGAACATATTCCGATTATATTAAATACTAATGTTTTTAATCCTCTTGACAGATTTTTGTACCTCTTTTTTGTATCTATATTAAATTTTTTACAAAGCTTATGTTGAAGTTTTTTATCGTAGTTTTTGTAAAAATAAAAATATATATCAAATATGTCTTTTATCTTGGCATCTTCATTTAAATATTCTTTTTCTCTAACTATACATATATTTTCTAATATACTTGGATTTTTTCTTGCCTCTACCCCCTTTATATATATTTTACCCTCTTTTGATAATAGTTGATTAGTTATTATATTTAAAAGTGTAGTTTTCCCTGCCCCATTTTTACCTAAAAGACCATATATTTTATTTTCATGAAAATCTATATTTATATCGTCTAATATTTTTTGATTTTTGAAACTATAACTTAAATTCTCTACTTTAACCCCTATATTCATTTACTCCACCTCTTTGTAACATTTAATCATATCTATTAATTCTTGTTTTTCTATTTGAAGTTTTTTAGCTTCTATCAATAATTCCCTTATAAAGATATTCTTAAAGTTTTCTTTTCTAAAATTTCTTATAATTTCTTTAGCACCCTCATTTACAAACATACCAATTCCTCGTTTTTTATAAACTACATCTTTATCTACCAACGTATTTATCCCCTTTAATACTGTTGCTGGGTTGATTTTATAAAGCTTTGATATTTCAGTAGTTGATGGTATTTGTTCATGTTCTTTTATTTCATCTATTAGTATTTCATCTTCTATAGCTTTTGCTATTTGAATAAATATTGGTTCTTCTTCATTTAGTGTAAGCTTCATGCAACCTCCTTACCTAAATGGTTAGTTAATATAGTAACTAACCTATTTTTTAAAAATGGTAATACATTTTATACTAAATAGCAAGTTAATTTTATTATTTGATAATTATTTTTAAAATATATTTAAATGTTAATGACAATGGGTAATAATAATTACTATAATTAAAATATAGGAGGATGTTATGAGTTTTAAAAGAATAAACAGCTTATGCACTACAAATAATGAGAGAAGTTTTGTTATAGTTTATAACTTTAATGCAAAAGATACTTTAATGATTAAAAACATATTAAAATTATTAGGAATAAAAGATGTTTGCACTTTAAATAAAGATAATGCAAACTCTAAAATAGATGACATAATAAAAGGTAATATAGATGACACTTGTGTCCAAGGTATAAATCAAAGGGCTGTTATATTTAATAATATAGCACATACTAAGATAAGTGGATTTTCTGATAACTTAAGAAAATTTAAAATAAATAGACCTTTAATGGCTGTAGTTACAGAGGACAATATTTCCTGGTCATTAAATACTTTAATAGACAATTTAATTAATGAAAGAAATGCAATAAATAGTGGTAATACTTTAAATCACTAATTTATATTTGCATTTTTTCCTAAATATTATCAATATTTAGATGTTTTGTTGACTATTTTGTGCTATGATTTAAGTAAGTAAACTAACTTCGATTCTAAAACAAAATATAAACCTTTGTCGTTTATTTAAGTTATATATAAAAGTTAATTTATATATTATCTAAAAAAATAAGTAGGAGATATCTCCTACTTATACTAATAAAAATATTTAAGTTGTTTAATTCTACTTGGGTGTCTTAACTTTCTTATTGCCTTAGCTTCGATTTGTCTAATTCTTTCTCTAGTTACACCAAAAACTTTACCTATTTCTTCTAAGGTTTTTGGTATATCATCATCAAGACCAAATCTCATTCTAAGTACCCTTTGTTCTTGTTCAGTAAGACCTGTTAATAGTTCTTCTATCTTTTCTCTTAGGTTATTTTTTTCAACCTCATGCATAACTACATCACCAAAATTAGCATCCGATGGTATAAATTCAACTAAACTACTATCTTCATCTTCTTTTATAGGTGTATCTAGTGATACTACATTCTTATCCCTTTTCAATATATCTATTACTTTTTCTACTTCTAACTCACATATTTCTGCCAATTCTTCAATTTTGGGATCTCTTTGTAATATGTTTGCAAGTTCTTGCTTTTTCCTTTTTACAAAATTTATTCTTTGATGAAGATGTACCGGTATTCTAATAGTATTTTCACAATCATCTATGTATCTTGTTATACTTTGCTTAATCCACCAAGTAGCATAAGTACTAAATTTATATCCCTTTGTATAGTCATATTTTTCAACAGCTTTAATTAAACCAATATTTCCGGCTTGAATTAGGTCTAACATATCTACATTTTCTTTTCTATATTTTTTTGCTATACTAACAACTAATCTGTAATTTGCATTAATAAATTTTTCCTTCGCTTCTAATGAAGAGTTAGTTATTTCCTTAGCAAGTTCTACTTCTTCACCTGCAGATAGCATTTTGTACTCCTCTATTTCCTTTAAGTACATTTTCATTGCATTTGATCCACCTGATGAGTCTGAATAAATATAATTTTCGTAAGTGTTTTCAGTTTTAGCCCCCATAATCTAACCCCTTTTGCATATAGTTCAGTAATTAATATATTAAATTACCTTTACTTAATTTTATAATATGATTACTAATATTAAAAAATTCCTTTTAAGATACTTTTATAGCACATAAAAAATTATAATTCTTTAAAGAATTTAATATACAATTTTTATCTATGTACTTTAAAAGAGTTCTCCTTTAATTATATTTGATAAAAGACATGTTTATATCTTTTAGTCAATATATTTATTATTCTACTATTCTCTCTTACTTACCAAATTTCCTTCTTTTTTTTATATTTTTTTAATTTTTTTGAATATATCACATAAATCCTTAGGCTATTTAAAATATATATAAATATATATAATTTTAAATTAGATAAAGCTTTAGTTCTTATTCAAAGCAAAGTTGAATAATTATTATAAAATTTATTCCAAAAAGAAAAAAAAGACTGCTTTATAGCAATCTTTTTTTCCCGAACGACTTTGATAAGTCCCCTATTAATAAATCCTTAGCGTTTGCCCCAACACTTGCGGTTTTATAGTTATTTTTCAACTATTTAATAATACCACCATTAAAAAATCTAGTCAAGCAAATATAAATTCTACTTACTTAAAGAGTTTTATTTAATAAGTTTTTAGTTTTATTAGTTTAATATATTTGTAATAAAAAATCCTCTTAAGTAAGAGGATTTTTTGTACTTATATATGTATGTTTATTAGTGTTTACAACCACAATCATCTCCACAGCCACATTCATGACCTTCTTCGTGAGAACAACCGCATCCTTCGTGATTATGAGCCTCTTCATGCTTTTTAGCTATTTCTTCCATTTCAAAGAATTCTTTAACCATTTGTTCATATGTTGGAAGTGAAGCTTCTGTATCATACTCTTCTCCAGTCCAATCAGCATACATCATAGAATCTCCATTAGTTAATACTAATCTTCCTGCCATAGTCATATTGTCAACATCTTCTAAGAAATCTATTTGCTTTTGAACTACTTCACCTTCTAGTTCTATATCTTCATCCATACAAGTTACTATCATAACTGGTGCATAGTAATCTTCCTCATCTTTAACGTTAACTACTATATCTAATGTTCCTTCTGCTCCTTCTTCAAATTCAGCTAAAGGTACATCTGTATCTATCATATCATGTGGAACTAATAAATCTTCCATTAAATATTTTATAACTCTTTCTTTTACTAATTGTTTTGACATGTTAATATCTCCTTTCTTATTAAAGCTTTTATAGTAAAACTTTACCTTTTTATAGTATACCACATTTGTTTATTTTTCAATCTTTAATAGCTAAAATTTCACTTACATTATAAATTTATAATGCCTTTCCTTCAAGATTTTATCTATATTTCGACATTTTTAGATAACCATTTACATATCTTTACAGTATATTTTTTGTTATTTTGTATGTTATTATTATTCACGAGGGGATCTCCCCTAATCCAAAGGTTACAAATCAGTAACATTTTAAAAATATTCAATTAAAGAGGTGTATTATTTTATGAAATTAAATAAAAAGATAAAAACTTTATTAGCTTTAGGTGTAATAAGTGTTACAACCGCATCTTCAATGATACCAGTAAATGCTTTATCTAAAGATACTATTAAATCTAATTGTGAGAAAAAATCTATATATGTATGTATAAATGGAGTTGACTTTAAACTTCCACTAGACGTGCTATGTCCTATAAAAGCAAATGTACCTAAATTTTCATTTGATTTAAAAAATAACTCTGTAACAGCTTTAAATCCTGATAAAAATTCTGAAGCATGTAAAAAACCTTCTACTTCTAATAATAGTACTAATGTAGATAATAAACCTTCTACTCCTAACAATAACACTAATGTAGATAATAAACCTTCTACTCCTAATAATAATACTAATGTAGATAATAAACCTTCTACTCCTAACAATAACACTAATGTAGATAGTAAACCTTCTACTCCTAATAATAATACTAATGTAGATAGTAAACCTTCTACTCCTAGCAATAACACTAATGTAGATAATAAACCTTCTACTCCTGACAACTCAACTGCTCAAAGTGGTAATTTCTCATCTTATCAAAGAGAAATTGTAAATATAGTAAATGCTGAAAGAAGTAAAAGAGGTTTAGCTCCACTTACACTTGATAGCTCATTATCAAATGTTGCTACTAAAAAATCACAAGATATGATAAATAGAGGATATTTTGATCATAATTCACCAACTTACGGTTCTCCATTTGATATGATGAAGCAATTTGGTATAAACTACAAAGCTGCTGGAGAAAACATCGCTATGGGACAAAAAGATCCACAAGATGTTATGAATTCATGGATGAACTCAGATGGCCACAGAAAAAATATACTAGGTCCTAACTTTACTCATATAGGTGTTGGTATTGCCAAAGCTAGTAATGGACAACTTTACTGGACACAAATGTTTATCGGAAAATAATAAATCAAATAAAAAGGTAGTCATAAAAAATGACTATCTTTTTATTTTGCTTAATTTTTATGCTAAATTTTTATCAAACAGAAATCATACTATTTATTAAGATTTTATTACAATCTTGTAATCCACTTTATACTAAAAATAGTTTATAGTATACTATATTGGAAATGTATTATGGTTAACTTTAAAAGTTGAAAGGAATGAAATTTATGAATAAAGGATTTAAGAATTTTAAGAAAAAGGCTATAGGTTTGTCTCTTGCACTTTGCTTAACAATAGCAAACTTAGGAGTAGCATTTGCTGATGGTTCACGTGTTGTTACACTAGGTGCTAACTTAAACCCTTCTCAAAGAGAACAAATGTTAAAATACTTTGGTGTTAATGAAAATCAGGCAGTTATAATAGAAGTTAACAACAAAGAAGAAAGAGAATACTTACAAGGAGTTGCAACTGAAGAACAATTAGGTAAAGTTACTATGTCTTGTTCTTATGTTGAGCCAACTAAAAAAGGAAATGGAATAAATGTTAAAACTGCAAACTTAACTTGGGTAACTAGTGCAATGATAGCTACTACTTTATCTACTGCAGGAATAGAAAATGCTAACGTAATAGCAGCAGCTCCATTCCCTGTATCTGGTACTGGTGCATTAACAGGTGTTATGAAGGCATTTGAGGATGCTACAGGTAAGTCACTTTCAGAAGAGAAAAAGGAATTAGCTACAGAAGAGTTAGTTACAACTGGTGATTTAGGTGATTCAATAGGTCAGGATAAAGCTACTGGTGTTATAAATGATATAAAAACAGAAATCATAAAAAATAACACTAAGGATACAGTTCAAATTGCTGATACTATAAACAATATAACTAATAACTATAATGTTAATCTATCTGATGAGCAATTTAAACAAATAGAATCTTTAATGTCAAAGATAGCTAGCCAAGACTACAATTACAATGACATGAAAGATACTTTAGAAAATGTATCTAATGTTGTTGAAAATAACTTAAAAGATCTTGGTGAAAGTATACAAAACTCTGGAATACTTGATACTATAAAAGGATGGTTTGAAGGTATTGGAGATTGGTTTGGTAATTTATTCAGTAAAGAGCAAAATAAGGATCTAGGTATACTTGAAAATACTAATGACCAAATGTTAGGTGAAAATGCTACTATAAATGCTACAGATGATAAAGCTGTTAATTTACCATCTAGTGAAGAAGTTGAAGGATTCTTTGCTAAAGTATGGAACTGGCTTACAGGATTATTTACATCTGATGAAAAAGCTCCAACTAAAGAATCAACGCCAAATAATACAACAACTACAAATGATGGCAGTTCAAATGTAGAAAATACTACTAATGAAGGTAAAGATATACCAGTATCAAATGAAGAAAATAATAATTCACAAGATACTACAAATAGTGAGAATAACTCTACTGAAATGCCATCACAAAATACAAACCAAAATGATAGTTCAAACGCAGAGATACCCCCTGCACAGTAAAATTAATTAAAAAATGTCTATAAATTAAAAGGTATCAGATTAGAATCTGATACCTTTTTTGTATTATAATTTATTCTTCTATTCACTATATCTTACTCTATCTATTAATGACTCTTTGTTAAATAACTTATTTATAAATTTTCCTATAAATGAACTAAAACATTGCTATTACAGGAATTTATAAACTACATAGTACACCCCACTATTTTTCATAACTTTATATACTATATATCCAATAACAATCCCTACACTAAATGATAAAATTAGAGTAATAAATGTGTAAAATGACCCTTCTAACTTTAGCATTTTAAGTAATTATTTATCACTCATGCCTATAGCTTAAAGTATACCTATTTCTCTTTTTCTAGATATAATACTAGTTATAATAGTATTTATAATATTTGCTAAACTTATAGCTCCTATAACACTTAACTTCTTATTATAATTATTTATTTAACTTAGTCAACAATTTAGACAATTTTATGACTTTTCAGATTTTTCGCATTTCATTTATTTAGTATATTAATTAATTAAATAAGATATTATATTAATAAAACCATTTATAAACTTTAATATTTTTAGTATATACATACTTTTTATTTATATTTTAAGCAGTTTATATGTATTATATTGTCTTTTTAAAGCAATTTTATTATAATTATCTTAAATAAGAAAGCCTTTTTTAAAATTTTATATTTTATAAATGAAAACTTTCTAAAAGTGCATGTACAAAGATTTTATCTAATCTAAACTTTAAAATGATTATAATTTCTAATGTGCTATAAAAAAGAGATAAATGTCATATAATTAAATTAAGGAGATACTATCATGGAACCGATTAATATTAAGAGACAAGAACTAGAAAACATCTATGGAAAAATCAGTCCATTTGAATTTAAAAACAAACTTTTAGAATTAGCAACTAATCCTTCTAAGAAAAGTACACGTACATTACTTGATGCGGGAAGAGGTAATCCTAACTGGATAGCACATGCTCCTCGTAACGCATTTTTCACTTTTGGGCATTTTGCTATTGAAGAAAGTAAACACACTTGGAATAATGGACCTTTATCTGGTATGCCAAGAAAAAAAGATATATCTAAAAGATTTTTTACATATCTAGATAATAACCCTAATCTTCCAGAAGTAGATTTTCTACGTAAAATGGTTGAGTTTTGCGTATACGAATTAGGATTTAATTCTGATGATTTTTTACATGAAATAACTGATGCAATAATTGGGGATAACTACCCATTTCCAGATAGAATGCTTATTCATATAGAAAAAATAGTTAAGGCTTATTTAACTAAAGAGCTTAAATACGATACTTTAAAAGGTGGAGATTTTGACATTTTTGCTGTTGAGGGTGCTACTGCTGCAATGTGTTATGTATTTGACTCATTAATAGCTAATAATCTACTTTTAAAAGGAGATAAAATAGCTATAATGACACCAGTATTTACTCCATATTTAGAAATACCTCATCTACCAAGATATGAATTTGATGTTGTATATATAAATGCAGATGAGAAAACGCCTGATGGAAAACATACATGGCAATGCACTGATAAAGAACTTGAAAAGCTTTGTGATAAAGATATAAAAGCTCTATTTGTTGTAAATCCTAGTAATCCACCATCAATGGCTATATCTCCTGAAAGTACTAGTAAAATAGTAAATATAGTTAAAAATTATAATCCTGATTTAATGATTATATCTGATGATGTTTATGGAACTTTTGTCCATGGATTTAAGTCTTTAATGTCGGAATTACCATACAATACAATAGGTGCTTATTCATATTCTAAATATTTTGGTGTAACAGGTTGGAGATTAGGTACTTTAGCACTGCATCACAACAATGTATTTGATAAACTTATAAATGAACTTCCATACTCTATAAGAAAAAGAACTAATAAAAGATATGCTGATATGAATACTAATCCAGAAAAAGTGCCATTTATAGATAGATTAGTCGCAGATAGTAGACAAGTTGCACTAAACCATACTGCTGGTCTTTCTACTCCGCAACAAGTTCAAATGGCATTTTTATCATTAGTATCTCTTATGGATAATGACGATTCATACAAAAACCTTACAATAGACATATGTAGAACTCGTAAAAAGTTATTATTTGATAGTCTTGGTATGGATTTAGAATTTGATAAAAATGATGCATCATACTATACTCAATTTGATGTATTAGATTTAGCTAAAGACTACTATGGAGAAGATTTTTCTTATTACTTAGAGATTAATTACAATCCTGTGGATATATTATTTGATTTAGCAGAGGAATCATCAATAGTTTTACTAGGTGGAGGTGGATTTGCTGGACCTAAGTGGTCTATAAGAATATCACTTGCTAATCTATTTGATGATGCCTATTCTGAAATAGGTCACTCTCTTAAAAAAGTACTAGATAACTACTTTAATGAATATAAAAAAGCCTAAAAACAAAAAGAGTAATCTTAATTTATTAAGATTACTCTTTTTATATAATTATTTATACTTCAAATACTTTATTCCATATTAACCTAACTAAAATTACTAAGCCTATTAAATAAGTTATTTTTAAAAATATGCTACTACTAAGTAAGAAATGGCCTAATGCTATTACACCAACAAACACCATGGATTTTATCATAGTTCCTATGTTTGATGCTGTATTAGTATTTTGATATTCACAAGTAAATGGCATATGCTTTTCATTTAATTTAAAAGTAATCATTGATGATAATACAGTAGCTACAAATCCTATTGCTAAATCTACTATAACTTTTGGTGATAATATTATTATAAATCCTATACTCATTAATATAAATAAAGGAAGTACTAAAAGATATATACTAGCTTTAAAAGCTGCTGTATATATATTTTTCTTATTATTTATCGGAAGTATATCATATATCCAACTAGCTTCATATTCTTTAGAAAATTTCAGAGTTGTTAATATACTTTGGCTCATAAGCACAAAAAAGTACATTAATAGATATGATGGCTCAGATCTAAGTTCTGTTAAAAAATTATTATCACTCCTAAAGCTACTAATCATCATTAAAAATGGCATAAATGCCCCCATAACTAATGATGGATATACTTTTGTTTTAAACTCTCTATCTTTTTTAAGAACATCATATACAAAGTTAAAGAATGCTCTTTCTTCTTTATCTTTACATATTAGTTTGCTAACTTTTATACTTAATTTTTCTTTAAATTTTTTATTGACATAAGTATTATCATTTAATTTTTGAAGGTTATATTCAAATCTTGGTATTAGCTTTACATATACGAATATAGATACTATAGGAACTACAATAGCTAATCCACTCATGATTATAATTAAATTATTTACATCTATATTATATAAAAGATTAAAGCTTGAACCAAACCACATAGGAGGAAGTAGTAAATTCCAAAACTTTGGTTCATATACAAATTGTAAATCTACAAAGGTAAATGCTCTTGCCACAACTTGATATCCTAGTATAAATACCAATATAAATAAAGCTTGAAAAGCATTTAAGGCATCCTTTAGCCTTTCTCCGCTAAATAACTTTAATATGACAAAATACATTATGGCAGTAACTATAATCATAAATACATTTATTAAAAATATATTTAGTATAAATAATAATATAAACTTAATACCATATCTAATACTACAAAGTATAGCTGCTATACTTATTGATAAGCTAAGTAATGTCATATATATGAATATATGTGTAAATTTAGCTGCATTTAGAGTTTTTACATCTACGCCTTTAGTTTCTAATATATCTTTATCATTTATATCAAGTATTACACTTGAAAAATCTGATACAAATACACTTAAGATCATAACCATAAAAAAACTAAAATATAAACTCATTTTTACAATAGGGTTAATATCTAGTGTTATAATAGGTGCTGATGCTAACCCAACAATTGCATATATTATTAAGCTTATATAAAAGTTATTTTTATCTTTACCTTCTTCATTGCTACTTATATTGCGTTGCCCACGTCTACCATCCATTATAAGTTTATGCTTAACTATAAGTCGCATTAAACTATAATTTACACCAGCTTTAGTATATAAATATTTAAATATATCTAGTATTTTTAAAATAAAAGAGTCTTTCATGCTACACCTCTTTTAATACTTTTATAAATTCATCAGACAAATTTGAATGTTCCTCAAATCCTGTTAGCTGGTTAAATATCTCTTCTAAAGAACCTTCAAAATTAGTATTTTTTATTTGTTCAAAGTTACCATCTGCTACAATATTTCCTTTATCTAGAAGTATTATTCTATCGCTTATTTTTTCAACAACTTCCATTATGTGAGATGAGTAAAATATAGTCTTTCCTTCTTGCTTTAATTTGTGTAGTATTTCTTTTATTAAAAGTACACTATTAGCATCAAGTCCACTTAATGGTTCATCTAAAAATAATATGTCTGGATTGTGAAGCATTGAACTTATTATAACTACCTTTTGCTTCATTCCTTTTGAAAATGATGATAGTCTAGACTCATAAGCATGTTCTATTTTAAGTATTTCCATAAGCCTTCTAGCTTTTTTATCACTCTTTTCATAACTTAGCCCATACACTTGGCCAATAAAAGTTAAGTATTCTCTAGCTGTTAAACTTTCATAGACTTTGGCTACTTCAGGAACATAACCTATTTTATTTTTATATTTATTATTAATATCTTCTATATCATTCCCAAATATATATACGCTACCGCTATATCCCTTAACTAATCCCAGTAGTATTTTTATAGTAGTACTTTTACCTGCTCCATTTGATCCTATATACCCTATAATATTTCCCCTATCTATATTTAGATTGATCCCCTTTAAAACTTCTTTTTGACCGTAATTCATCCTTAGGTCTTTTATTTCTATAACATTCATATTCTACCTCCCTGAATACGTTTTACATCTAATTATAACATAGGTATATCTATCTAACAAACTAAGTTAAACTCACGATTTTAAAAATATTTAATCTCTTAGTAAACAAAAATACTACCTAATTATGTAGTATTTTTTATAATTTATGCTACATCTTCTATCTCACTATCAACTTTATTCTTAAGTACTATGTTAGCTACTATATGTATAGTCATTCCAACTGCTATAGCGATAACTAAGTCAAATACTATAGTTAATATAAATGTAGCTAAAAGAACTACTACATCTTTTTTAGGTAAGCTCATCATTTCTTTCATTTCTTTCCACTCACCCATATTATAAGATACTATTATTAATATCGCAGATAAAACTGTCATAGGTATCATTTTTGCAAGTGGCATTAAAACTACCATTATTAAAAGAAGAGTTATTGCATGTACCATACCTGATATAGGACTTTTCCCACCATTTTTTACATTCGCTGCTGTTCTTGCTATTGCTCCAGTTGCTGGTATCCCACCAAATAGTGCTGATGCTATGTTTCCAAGTCCTTGTGCTACAAGCTCCATATTAGAATCATGTTTGTCATTTATCATATTATCTGATACTACACAAGAAAGAAGTGATTCTATCCCAGCTAATACTGCTATAGTTATAGCTGGTTGTATTAAGGATACTATTTTATCTATACTAAAACTTGGCACACTTGGCATTGGTATGCTTGCTGATATGTTAGTATATACACTTCCTATAGTGTCTACATTTAAGCTAAAAACATTTACAACTACTGTTGAAAGTATTAATGCTATTATAGATGCTGGTACAGTTTTATTTATTTTTGGCCAGTATATCATAATTAATATACATGCTATACCCACTATGAAAGTCATCATATCAAATGTATTTATATTATGTATGTAGCTTTCTATTTTTCCTATAGCTTCTGCTGGAACATCATTTATTTTAAGACCTAGTAAATCTTTGATTTGAGTTATAAGTAAAGTTACTGCTATACCACTAGTAAATCCTACTGTAACAGTATGAGGAACATATTCTATAAGATTTCCAAATTTTAAAAGACCCATTATTACAAGAAGTATACCTGCCATAATAGTTGCTGTTATAAGACCATCCATACCGTACATTTTCACAATACCATAGACTATTACAACAAAGGCTCCTGTTGGCCCTCCAATTTGAACTTTACTTCCTCCAAGG
Source organism: Romboutsia sp. BSD2780061687b_171204_C1 (assembly GCF_015560225.1). Lineage (NCBI taxonomy): Bacteria > Bacillati > Bacillota > Clostridia > Peptostreptococcales > Peptostreptococcaceae > Romboutsia > Romboutsia sp. BSD2780061687b_171204_C1. Next base: position 148,603 of record NZ_JADMRK010000004.1, read on the forward strand.
AAAGATATGATAAATCCTGCAAATATTGCAGTAATAAGACCTTTTTCTGGTGATACACCTGAAGATATAGCAAGAGCTATTGATAATGGTAATGCTATAATTGCTACTATAAATCCTGCTACTATATCTTTTCTCACTTGCTCACCACTTAATTCATTTTGCTTAAACATTGTAAATAACTTTGGCGACATATTCTGTTTTTCCCTCCAATAAATTTCATCCTTATACATAATACTCCTACTTTACAATAAAGTCAAAAAAATTTCTTATATTTATTTTAAAAATTTTATACATCCCTATTTATTAGTTTTCAAATTATGTTTTTATAATTTTTAGTGGTATAATATGCTTATGATAATTTTGTGGAGGTGTCTATTTTGACTAAAATATTTAGACGATTATTTATATTCTTATTCATATTTTTCATATCATCTATAATGATACAGAATATAACTATTTTTATAATTCCAATAATTTGTGTTAATCTATTTGCTATATATTATTCTATAAAAGTGCCTATTAATAGAAATCATTCTAAAAAACAAGTTACTCATATAATAAATGTTGACTGTAAAGAAATTACAGATTATTCTTTTTTAGCACTTTTACTTATATTTTATATACTACCTGCATTAAATGATTTTAGATTTAGTACATTATATAACTTTTTTAATGTTTCTTTTAAGCAACAATTTATATTTTTAAGTTTGTTAACTTTTATATTAATATCTTTACTACTTTTATTTGTGTCTATACTTGAACATAATAATACTAAAAATAAAGTATTTGATGAAGGCATAATATTTAATGATGGAGTTTTACATTCTTGGGATGAACTTACTGGTTATAAGTTTGGTTATTTAGTGGCTGGTTCTAAATATGTAGATCTTACACTATACTATGGTAGTATATCTAAGACTCTTAGAATAAATAAAAAAGACCTTCACATATATGAAGATTTAATGAATAAAAAATATTTTAAAATTGCTTAAATTAATGTGTTTTTATATGAAAAGAGTACATTCATAGATTTTAATTTTAATCTATGAATGTACTCTTTTTCGTTGTTTTAAATAAGTTAGGTTATATTTAAATTTTTAAAGATATACTTCTAAATTAATATTTGCTTAATCTTTATCATGTTTTTTAGTATTTAAATTTAACTTACAGCTTATTACTAAATCATAATTTCTAAGAGTAGCATTTATATCACCATTCATTTTTTGCATTAAACTTTTGGCTATATAAAGTCCTAGACCTGTACTATCATTATTTCTTGTTTTATCTTTTTTGTAAAATCTATTAAACATGTTATCTATATCTTCACTATTAAGATTAAGATTAGTATTATATTCTATAAACTTAACTATAGCAAACTCTTTTTCTTTTTTTATTATTATATCTATATCTGACTTAGAATACTTAAGACTATTAGATATTACATTTTCTATAACTCTAGTAAAAGCATTACTATCTATACTTACAATTATGTCTTTTTCTTCTACATATATATTTGGCTTTATATTTTTATTTGTAAAATCTTCATAGAAACTAGCTATTATATTATATATAATATTATTTAAATTATCCTTTTTTATATTCAATTTATAACTATCCAGTTCTATAAGTGATAGTTTAAAAAACTCATCAAGTAATATTTCAAGTCGCTTTGAACGTTCTTGAATCGTATTTATATATTCATTCTTACTTTCCTCATTTACTTTATCACTCTTTAGCATTTGAACATACCCAAGTATAGATGTTAAAGGTGTTCTCAAATCATGAGATATACTTGCTATTGACTGCTTTAAATTTTCTTCTCTTAGTTTTTTATTTATATTTGTAGCTTCTATTATATCTATTTGATTATTGATATTATAAGCCAACATTTCTAGATCTTTATCTATTAACTTTATATCTATCTTTTTATTAGTTTTATTTTCATTATAGTATTTCAGCTGTTTTGTAATGTTTCTTATTTCCTTTTTTATAGAAAATAAATAGATGAGTAATATTATAATAATTACTCCAAAGAATATTGCTATCATAATTTACTCATTCTCCTTTTCTATCATAAATTTATTTAATATCTTGTTTATTTATTAATATACATCCAAGTGTAGATGTTATTATTATAACTATTATAGCATTTAATCCTAAACTTACCATAACCTCATTACTTGGATATTTTCCACAAATATCAAGTAATCCACCATATGGAATATATTTAGTTAAATACAATACATTTTTTTCTGTCAAAAATGCTGGTAAAAGTAGGATTAATACTCCAAATCCCATAAGTTCTGATTTTATCTTCATTATACTAGCTAAAAGTACATAAAAACTTGTAGATGCGTATAATAGTAGCATATATAAAGTTAAAAACTTTGATATTTTTAAAATATCAAAATTTCCAAATTCATACATTAATCCGCCTATTAATGTATTGAGTATTATTGGAAATAAAGCTATAATACTTACCCCTATAAATGAAACTATTAACTTTGATATATATACTCGTTCTGCTATATCCATAGTTTATCTTATGCATTATAGTTTTATCTACGTATTCATCTACAACTATATTTCCTACAAAATATACTAAAATCATATACGTAACAGCTGTAAATCCTATTGCTGAGAATAAAAAATCTTGAGCACTTAAATTTTTTATATTGCTAAAATCATTCATAGTAAATCCATATTTTCTGTTATTTATAAAAGTTACTATTAAGCTAAGAATTTCATCTCCTTGAGGCTTAAATATGTGAAGACCTAATCCTAATAATAATGGAATTAGAGTTATTAGTAGCATTTTTATAAAAACTTTACTTTTTCTTAGCTTGTACAGTTCTGACTTAATTAAATTTTCCATTATAATCTACCTCCTATTAAGTTCATAAAGTAATCTTCTAAATCATCTCCAATAGATACAATTTCTTCAGTTATTACATTAGAACTAATAAGAGCTTTAGATACTTCTATTTGGTTATCTATATAATCATATAATTTTATAGTATTATTTTTTAATACTTTAAAATTAGTAGTTTTTAATACAGATTCTAAACAAACTACAGCTTTGTTTATATCATCTACCTTTATTCTAAGAGCCTTTTTACATTTATCATATAACTCCTTTTGGCTTATTTCTTCTATTAATTTTCCATTATTTATTATCCCATAGCAAGTTGCTACTTGATTTAACTCGCTTAATAAATGACTCGATATAATTATTGTCATATTCTTTTCTTTATTTAATTTTTTTAATAAATCTCTTATTTCAACTATTCCCTTAGGATCTAGTCCATTTACAGGTTCATCAAGTATTAAAATTTCAGGATCAGATAGTAATGCCATAGCTATTCCTAGTCTTTGTTTCATTCCTAATGAAAACTGCTTAACTTTCTTTTTGCCTGTATTTTCTAATCCTACCATCTTTAACTTTTCATTTACACAACTACTTCCTGGTATTCCTTTTTGTATTCTTAATACTTCTAAATTTTCACTAGCACTCATATCTAAATATAAAGCTGGTGTTTCTATAAGTGCTCCTAATCTTTTTCTTTCTTTATTTATTTTATTTTTCTCTACTTCTTTAAATATTTCTATATATCCTTCGCTAGGATTGACTAATCCCGTTATCATTTTCATTATAGTAGTTTTACCAGCTCCATTTTGACCGATAAATCCATATATATCCCCTCTTTTTACAGATATACTTACATTATCTACGACTAAGTTTTTCTTATATTTCTTACTTATATTGTAAGTTTTTAGTATATATTCTTTCATGGCCCCTTCTCCTTCCTTTATACCTATATATTAAGATTTAAGTTCTAATAAAGCATAAAGAAATTATTAAGAAAGTATTAATTTTTATCTATTAGCTTATATCCTATTCCCCATACAGTTTGTATGTATTCTTTATGTATTCCATATTTAGATAGTTTATTTCTAATATTACTAATATGTACTGTTATAGTATTGTCATCTCCTAAAAATTCATCTTCCCAAACACTTTCAAATAAATTAGCTTTTGTAAATACCTTATTTGGATTTTTTATAAATATATTTAAAATTTTATATTCTATATTAGTAAATTCTATTAATTTATCATTAACGGTTACTTCTCTTTGTATATTATTCATTTTTATATCTTTAAAGCTTATTACATCTTCATTTATAGTATTTTTACCTATTTTATATCGTCTTAAATTCGTTTCTATTCTAGCTAGCACCTCATCTATATCAAAAGGCTTTGTTATATAATCATCCGCTCCCATTTTTAGTATTTTTACCTTTAAATCTATCTCCTCTCTAGCAGATATAACTATTGTAGGTATATCCATTTCTTTTCTTATATAAGAAAGTACATCTTCTCCATTTTTTCCTGGTAGCATTATATCTAAAAGTACCATAGATATATTTTCATACTTTATATTTATAATAGCCTCTGTACCTGAAAAGGCAGATATTATATCATATCCATTTTGCCTTAGCATATCACATAAGAGCTTATTTATGCTTATATCATCTTCAACCACTAATATTTTTGTATTTTTCCTCATAATATCCCCTTTATTAATTTGTTATTTATATAATTGTACCATAAACTCACATTTATTTAACAGAGACGAATTTATTGTCTTTTATATAAAATCTCCATAAATAATCTTTAGCTTCTTTAGCGTAATCTATATTAACTCTTTTACTATTTATTATTTCAAAATCATTACTACTATATATTTTCTTATTTCCTTCATAATAAAAATCACTTATAAAAAGTTCTTCACCTAGTATACTTTTACTATTTAAATCTCTACATATATTAAGTGCCATACAAAGCTTCCCTGGTCCATTAGTTATATTTTTTTTCTGATATGAATTTAAGTCTTTATAATGTTTTTTATATCTATTAAAAGATATCTCATCTATTTCTTTAATAGGTTCTACTGCTCTTATAAGTACACATTCTGGTATATTTTCCTTGTTTGCAGATATATTTAAACAATTGTACATACCATATATTAAGTATACATATATATGACCGCCTTCTAAATAAAGAGGTGCTGTTCTATTGCTTTTTTTATCATTATATACATGTGATGCTTTATCATCTTTTCCCATGTAGCTTTCAGTTTCTACGATTTTTGTTACTATTGTTTCATTGTTGTATTTTCTTATTAAATATTTACCTAATATACCTTTAGCCACTTCTATACCATCTTTATTAAAAAAATCTTTATTCAAATATTATACCTCCTTGTTTTTTATATATTTTAATGTCATATGATTAGTATGTATCAAATTGAATAAATTTAATATCTATATTAGATACATTTAATTTTACTATAAAAAAAGAGTACTATTCTATTTAGACTAAGTACTCTTTTTTATTATTCTTTTTATAATTCATCATTTAACTTATATCCTATACCTATTTCAGTTATTATATATTCTGGATTTGCTGGTTCTTTTTCAATTTTTCTTCTTATCGTTGCCATAAATACTCTTAATGATTTTATTTCACCTCCAAGCGTACTTCCCCATATTTCTTTTGCAATAAACTTGTGTGTAAGAACTTTACCATGATATCTTACAAGTAAAGATAATATATCATATTCAATAGGAGTTAGATGTATTTCTTCATTTTTAATTGTTACCTTCCTTTTGTCAAAATCTATATATAAATCTTTATAATCAAAATTATTTTTAATTATAGCCTTAGGCTTATTTTTTTGCGAATGTCTAATAGCTACTCTAACCCTAGCTAATAGTTCAGCTACAGAAAATGGCTTTGTTATATAATCATCTGCTCCCATATCAAAAGCTTCTACTTTTTCTCTATCTTGTTCTCTTGCTGATACTACTATTATAGGTACATCACTCAAATTTCTTATATTTTTTATGACCTCTATACCATCTATATCTTCAAGACCTAAATCTAGTAATATGACATCTGGAGAGTAAGACATACAAAGAGATATACCTTCTTTACCAGTTGTTGCTTCTTTAACCATATAGTCTTGTGTTGTTAGTGATGCATTTATAAATTTTCTTATTGTACTGTCATCTTCTATAATTAATATAAGATATTTACTCATTTTATTTCCCCTCTGTCTAGTCTTCTTTTGGAAGTATGAATTTAAATGTTGCTCCTTTGTCTTTATTATTTTTTACACTTATATCGCCTTTATGGGCATTTATTATAGACTTACATATGGAAAGACCTAGCCCAACTCCTTTTCTAGAATCGCTGTATTTTATTTCACCAGTAAAAAATCTATCAAAAATATTATCTATAACATTTTCACAAACACCCGGTCCATTGTCTTTTACCTCAAAAGCAATATATTCTCCCTCCTCATAAACCTTTATATTTATTTCACACTCCTCTTTAGAATATTTTATAGCATTATCTATTAAATTTATTAATACTTGTTCTATAAGTTTAGCATCCATAGGAACAAACAGTATTTCATTTGGTATGTCTATCTTAAGTTTTATATATTGTATCCTCTTTTTTATATGGGATAAAGCCTCTGATATAACTTCTTCTATCATTTCTGGATTTTTCTTAACTTCAAGCTTTCCTTCATCTATCCTTGTCATACTAAGTAGGTTTTCAACTAACCTTATTAACCATTGAGTATCTTCAAATACTCCATGTAACAACTCATCTATTATACTTTCATTTATTGCATCTTTATTTTTTATGATAGTACTAACTGCACCACTTATTCCTGCAAGTGGTGTTCTTAAATCGTGGGATATTGCTCTTAATAGGCTACTTCTTAATCTTTCACTTTCAATTTCAAGGCTAGCTTCTTTTTGCACTTCTGCTAATATCTCTCTGTCTATAGATATAGCCATTTGTGCTATTACCGCTTCTATTAGGCATATATCCTCATTATCTATCTTTTTACCTAAAGAAGAAATACCTATAACACCTAAAGTCTCATTCATACCAATTATAGGCATATAAAAACCTCTAGATCCTGGTAATGTAGCTGTACCATTTCCGGCAATAGTACTATTGTTAAATACCCATGTAGCTACTGCCTTTTCAGACTCTGATATAAAAATCTCTTCATTTTCTTTATTTTTTATATTCTTATATAATTTTAATTCTTTTTGCTTCTTATCCTTTATATAACATACTACATTTTTATCAAGACCTACCGAAAGTAATTCTAATCCTTTTTTTATAATTTCTTCTTTATTCGATAATCTCAAGAAGCTTCTATTTATTTCATATAACATATGAGTATTTTGTTCTCTTTTTGAATATATTTCAACTTGCTGCTGTATTATTGATGTAAGTGTTGATGTTATTATACCTACTATACAAAATACAACTAGTGTTATTATATGATTTGGATCATCAATATCTAAAGTATAAAAAGGTTCTGTAAATAAGTAATTTAAAAGGATTACATTTATAACTGAGCTTATTATCCCCGCTGTATATCCTTTTGTAACAACAGATACTAAAGCAACACCTAGTATATAAATTAAATATATATTTTCTTGTATAAATCCCATATATTTTAATACAGAAGATATTACCGTAACTACTATTGTTATGCATAATAATTTTATTATATCAAGACTACTTACTTTAATCTTTGATATTAAACTACTTTCATTTTTAGTTATATATCTATTACTGCTTCTTCCTTTATAAGGTATTACATGTATATCTATGTAGTCAGCTTCATCTATTAATTTATCTACTATATCTTTTTTAACAAATTTAGAAAATATACTATGAGTTCTATGATTTCTACCTATTATAATTTTGGTTACATTTCTCATTTTTGCAAATCTTAAAATATCTTCCACCATATTATCGCCATGTAAAAGCACAATCTCAGCACCTAGTTTTTTTGCAAGTTCTAAGTTATTTTCTAACTGTTTTTTTGCTTCTTTTGACATTTCTTTCTGGCTTGGATTTTTTATATGTATAGCTATTAATTTTGATAACGATGCTTGTGATATTCTAGATGCAGTTCTAAGTATTTTTTGAGATGATGGCGATGGTGAAACACATGCAAGTATTGTTTCTGAAGTTGGGATTACTATTTCTTTTCCTTTTGATAGTCTAGTTATTTCAACCTCTTTATTTACCTTTTGTGCTGTTTTTCTAAGTGCCAATTCTCTTAGTGCTATTAAATTATCTTTAGTAAAAAAATTTTCTTGTGCTCTTATTGCTTGTTCCTTTTTGTATATTTTACCTTGATTAAATCTCTCTAACAACACATCCGGTTCTACATCTATTAACTCAAGTTGTGATGATAAATCTATTATTTTATCTGGGATAGTTTCTTTTACACATACATTGGTAACAATTTCAATTATATCATTTAAACTTTCTAAATGCTGTACATTTACTGTAGTATATACATCAATTCCTGCCATTAGAAGTTCCTCTATATCTTGCCATCTTTTAGCATGCCTGCATCCTTTAGCATTTGTATGTGCCAACTCATCTACTAATATTATTTCTGGGTTTCTTTTAAGAGCTAAATCTAAATTAAATTCCTTTAAAACTATATTTTTATACTTTACTTCTTTTATGTCTAAAACCTCTAGTCCATCTATTAAAGCTAGAGTTTCTTTTCTTGAATGTTGTTCTACATATCCTACTACTACATCTACTCCATTTTCTTTTAGAGTATGTGCAGATTCAAGCATGGAGTAGGTTTTACCTACTCCTGCTGCATACCCAAAGAATATTTTCAATTTACCTCTTTTTGACTTTTCTTCTTCACTATTTAATTTTGATAATAAACTTTCTGGATCTGGTCTATTCATATTTCCCCCATTAACTATTTGATTTTTTCTAAATCTAAGTTAAGATTTAATACATTAACTTTATCTTCTCCAAATATACCCATAAATTTCTTTTCTGTATTGTTATCTATTAATTCTAATAATTTTTCTTTCGAAACTTTACTATATTTTGCTACACGATCTACTTGATATATTGCTCCTTTTAATGATATATGTGGGTCTAATCCACTTCCTGATGCTGTAACTAAATCAACAGGTATTTTCTTATCACTATTTTCTTCATACTTTTTATATAATTTTACTCTTTCATCTATTACTTTTTCAAAATCTTCTCCTGTTGGGGACATATTGCTTCCAGCAGAACTTAATCCATTATATGGATAGTCTGAAGTTGCTGATGGTCTTGACCAAAAGTAATCTGGGCTAGTAAAGTTTTGTCCTAATATTTCTGAACCTATGCTTTTACCATCTTCTTTTATTATACTACCATTTGCCTTGTACGGTACAAATATTTGTGCAAAAGCTGTTACTGTAACTGGATACAAAATTCCTGTTATTACTGTCATTATTATAAATATTAAAGATGCTTTTTTTATATATTCCATATTAAACTCTCCTTATTTAACTATATAAACATAATCATGCTTATAAGCATATCTATTAATTTTATAAATATAAATGGTGTGATAATGCCTCCGACACCATATATCATTAAGTTTTTTGATAATAACTTACTAGCAGGAAGCTCTATGTATTTAACTCCCTTTAAAGCAAGAGGAACTAACGCTATAATTACAAGTGCATTGTATATAACAGCACTCATTATTGCACTTTCTGGGCTAGATAGATTCATTATATTCAATTTATCAAGTTGAGGATATATACCTATAAATAGGGGTGGTATTATAGCAAAATATTTTGCTATGTCATTTGCTATACTAAAAGTTGTAAGAGCTCCTCTAGTCATTAATAGCTGTTTACCTATTTTTACAATCTCTATTAACTTTGTTGGACTTGAGTCTAAGTCTACCATATTACCAGCCTCTTTAGCAGCTTGAGTTCCTGTATTCATTGCAACTGCAACATCTGCTTGTGCAAGTGCCGGAGCATCATTACTTCCATCTCCTGTCATTGCTACTAAATGCCCTTTTCTTTGATATTCATGTATTAAATCAAGCTTAGCTTTAGGAGTTGCTTCTGCTAAAAAATCATCTACTCCAGCTTCTGCTGCAATAGCTGCTGCTGTTAATGGATTATCACCCGTTATCATAATAGTCTTTATTCCCATTTTTCTTAAATCGTTAAATTTTTCAGATACACCTTTTTTTAGTATATCTTTTAGATATATTACGCCTAATACTTTTTCATTTTTACAAACTACTAAAGGAGTTCCTCCCTTTTTAGATATTGACTCTACTATCTCATCACATTCCTTTGGATAATTACCTCCCATATTTTCTACAAATTCTTTAATAGCACTTGCTGCCCCTTTTCTTATCTTGTCTTGACCTATATTAGTACCACTCATTCTAGTTTTTGCAGAAAATGGAACAAATTCAGGATTTTTAACATCTAAGTAGTTTCCATTTATTGCCTTCTTCTTTTTTGCAAGTATTACTATACTTCTTCCTTCTGGAGTTTCATCTAGTGTAGAACTTAATTCAGTATAATAAACAAACTCCTCCATATCTACATTTTTAAGAGGTATAAATTCACTTGCCTGTCTATTTCCATAAGTTATAGTACCTGTTTTATCTAGAAGTAAAATGTCTACATCACCTGCTGCCTCTATAGCTCTTCCTGATGTTGCTAATACATTTTTATTATTTAATCTACTCATTCCTGCAATACCGATTGAGGAAAGTAGTGCTCCTATTGTAGTAGGTGCTAGACAAACTAATAAGGCTACTAAAGATGTTATAGAAACTACACTTCCTACTCCATTTTGATTTACAGCAAATCTACTAAATGGATATAGTGTAATTGTAACTACTAAAAATATTGCTGTTAACGCTATTAGTAAAGTTTGAAGAGCTATTTCATTTGGAGTTTTTTTTCTTTGTGCCCCTTCAACCATAGCAATCATTTTATCTAAGAAACTTTCACCTGCATTTGATGTAACTTTTACTATTAAGTAGTCTGATACCACCGTTGTTCCACCGGTTACTGCGCATCTATCTCCACCAGATTCTCTTATAACTGGTGCACTCTCACCTGTTATAGCACTTTCATCAACAGATGCCACTCCTTCTATAACATCTCCATCTGCTGGTATTTGGTTATTTGCTTCTACTAAAACTATATCTCCTTTTTTTAGTAAATTAGATGGAATCATTTCAAATTCACTATCTATATTACACTCTTTGAGCTTTTTAGCTAAAACGTCCTTTTTAGCAGCTCTTAAGCTACTTGCTTGTGCTTTTCCTCTACCTTCTGCTATCGCTTCTGCAAAATTTGCAAATAACACTGTTGACCATAAAAATATACTAATTGTTATAGTAAATGGTGTATTGTCATTTGTTATGTTAAAAATAGATAAAACACTTATAATACTAGTTATTATGGAACCTACATAAACTATAAACATTACCGGATTTTTTAGTTGATTCTTGAAATCTAATTTTTTTATAGAATCTTTAGTAGCCCCTTTTAAAATATCTTTATTTATGAAAGTCTTATTTAAATCACCCATAATCTTATCTCCTTATATTAAAATATCATGCTCAAGTGTTCTGCTATTGGTCCAAGTGCTAAAGATGGTAAGAAACTTAATGCACCTATCATAAGTACTACTCCTACCAATAAAAATACGAATAGTGTATTGTTAGTGGCTAATGTACCCGAACTTTGTGGAACTATTTTTTTGCTAGCTAAAGACTCTGCTATATTTATTATTAATATTATAGGTATAAAGCGAGCAAGTAACATTACTATACCTGTTAATAAATTTACGAATATATTATTTGCACCAAATCCTGCGAATGCACTACCATTATTGTTTCCTGTAGAGCTTAATGCATATAATATTTCTGAAAATCCATGAGCTCCACTATTGTTTAATAAATCACTTGCATTTGGTAACATACAAACCATAGCAGTTCCAACTAAAACCAAGACTGGAGTAGTTATTATTAAAATAGATGCCATCTTCATTTCAAAAGGTTCTATTTTCTTTCCTAGATACTCAGGAGTTCTACCTACCATAAGACCTGATATAAATACTGTTAATATTACAAACGCTAACATGCCATATAGTCCACAACCAACTCCTCCAAATACTACTTCACCTAGTTGCATAAGTAGTGTTAAAATCATTCCTCCTATTGGTGTGAAAGAGTCATGCATAGAATTTACAGAACCATTAGATGCTGATGTTGTTGTTACCCCCCATATAGCAGAATTCGTAACTCCGAATCTAACCTCTTTTCCTTCCATATTTCCTCCAGACTGATTATCATCTATCTCACTGTATATATATGGATTATTTACTAATTCTGGAGTTGACTTGTATTCATAATACATAGTTGTTGCCATAGCTATTACAAATATTACTATCATTGCAGATAAAAGTGTGGTTCCTTGTTTTTTATCTTTTACCATGTCACCAAATGTAAAGCATAATGCTGCTGGTATTAATATAATTGATACTACTTGAGCTATATTTGATAATAATGTTGGGTTTTCAAGTGGATGTGCTGAATTCGTTCCAAAGAATCCTCCTCCATTTGTTCCTAATTGTTTTATTGCTATTTGGCTTGCTGCAGGACCTCCTGGAATAATCTGAGTATCTACTGTACTTTTATCATCTAAAACTATTTCTTCTACTAAGCTTACTTCTTGATAAGGTTTAAAGTTTTGCACTACTCCTTGAGTTGTTAAGAATATTGCAAGTACCATAGATAAAGGTATCAGCACATATAAAGTCGATTTTATTAAATCTACCCAGAAGTTTCCTAGTTTAGAACATTTAGTTCTCTTAAATCCTCTTATTAAAACCATAAGTACACTTATCCCAACTGCTGCTGATACAAAGTTTTGAACTGTTAGACCTAACATTTGAGACATATAGCTTAATGTAGTCTCTCCACTATATGCTTGCCAATTTGTATTAGTTATAAAGCTTGCTGCTGTATTAAAAGCTAAATCCCAATTTACATTACTTAATTTTTCAGGATTTAGTGGTAATATATACTGAATCATTTGTAAAAACATAACAAATAATAAACTAATGACACTAAATGCCATTAAACTTAAAATATATTCTTTACCTGACATTTCTTCATTTTCATTTATTTTAAGAACTTTATATATCCATTTTTCTATAGGTTTTATTACTTTACTTAGAAATACTCTTTTACCTTTAAATACCTTAGATATATAAATTCCCAAAGGTTTTGCTAGCAATAAAACTATTGCTATAAAAAATATTACTTGAATTACAATGCTACTCATTTTTTCTCCTCCTAATTTTTGTATATGATTATTCTATTATTTTTTATATAAAATGAATGTTAATATAATTCTATATACATTAAGATTGTATAAAGATTAAATAAAAAAGTACCTAGATTAATCTAGGTACTTTTTGCTATTTTTTATCATTATATATTTTACTACTATCAGAAACATTTTTTAAAGTTGACGTCCACTCATTATTAGTAGCGTCTTTTTTATTTCTATTAGCTTTATTAGTTACACATTCATTAGAACCTGACCATTGGTTATTTCCTTCACATTTTTTGTTATTATTCATAATGTCACTCCTTAAAAGTAATATCGTTTATATTTTTTCTTATTTGTATATTTTAATACTAGTGCTTTTTAGGGTGCTTTGGTATTTTATATATTTTTTCTTTCCTAAGTTCCATTATAAAAGATAGCATCATAAGTACTAATATTATACTAAATGGAAGTGCCGTAACTATTGACATTGTTTGAAGTCCTTGAAGTCCTCCACTAAGAAGTAGTGCTACTGCAACTAATGCCTGAAGTATTCCCCAGACTAATTTTACCTTATTAGTTGGTTCCATAGAACCTTTAGCACTAAACATACCTAATACAAAAGTTGCTGAATCTGCCGATGATACGAAAAAAGTAAGTATAAGTATCGTTGCTATTATGCTTATAATATATCCAAATGGCAAACTCTCTAACATTACAAATAAAGTTGAACTCATATCTGCTTTTAATGCTTCAAGTAGTGCTAGATTGGTATTTATCTCTAAGCTTAATGCAGTTCCTCCAAATACAGCAAACCATATACAACTAAATAAAGATGGTACTAATAATACTCCTATTATAAATTCTCTTATGGTTCTTCCTTTAGATACCCTTGCTATAAATACACCAACAAAAGGTGACCAAGCTATCCACCATGCCCAGTAAAATAATGTCCAATTGGCTATCCAATTTGATTCTTCAAATGGTGTTAATCTCAAACTCATAGATATAATATTTTGAAGATAATTTCCTAAATTATTAGTAAATACCTCAAGTATATTTGCTGTTGGTCCTAGTATAAATACAAATATTAAAAGTAATACAGCTATACCTACATTTATATTACTAAGTATTTTAATTCCTTTTTCAAGTCCAGTTGTTGAAGATATTAAAAATAATATAGTAGATATTATTATTATTATTATCTGATTAAATATATTTATATTTATTCCAAATAAATTGTTAAGTCCTCCGTTTATTTGCATGGCTCCAAGACCTAAAGATGTAGCAACTCCAAATGCCGTTGCTATTATTGCAAGAATATCTATAAACTTAGATTGTGGAGAATTCAAATCACCTCCTATAATTGGAGATAGAGTCTGACTTATAAGTAACTTTTTGTCCTTTCTAAATCTAAAATAAGCTATAGCAAGTCCTACTAAAGAGTATATAGCCCATGCATGAAGTCCCCAATGAAAAAATGAAAAAGTTATAGCAGCATTAGCAGCTTCAGGTGTAAGTTTTGGTATTCCTGATAAAGGATAAATATAATGATCTAAAGGTTCTGCTACTCCCCAAAACACAAGACCTATACCCATTCCTGCGCTAAATAGCATTCCAAACCAAGTTATATTGCTAAATTCAGGTCTATCATCCTCATGCCCAAGTCTTAGTCTACCGTATTTACTAAAAGCTAATGCAATCATAAATACTAATACTAAAAATGTAATTATAAGAAACATCCATCCAAATTTATCTGTTGTAAAAGCTAACGCAAGTGTAGCTGTACTTGCTAAAGAATTTGGAGATATAAGTCCCCACAATACAAATAACCCAATTATTGCTACGGATATATAAAAAACCATATGAAAAACTCCTTATCAAATGTATTTCTGATTTAGTTTCTCTTAAATCTATATTTTGTATACTGATTTTTATAAAAAAGAGTACTTCTAAGAAGTACTCTTTTACTCTATCCGAAAAATTAATTATATAAATTTATATGTATTAATAAAAAACATCTATAAAAATTTATAGATGTTTTTATTAAAATTACTTTTTAACATTATCATTTTTATTAATATTGTTATTGTTATTATTATTGTTGTTATTATTAGTATTGTTATATTTACTAGTATCTATTCCTAATGATCTATTCATATCTTCTAATAATTTTTCAAATTGGTTTTTTTCACCTTTATCTGTTTTTGTTGCTTCATCTACAACTCTCATAAAGTCTTCTTTTGACTTACTTAAATCTTCTTTTGATATTTTATCTAAATTTTTTAATTTTGTATCTATATTAGCTATAGTTTTTTCGCCTTCTCTTATAAGATCTTTATTCATTTTATCTAATTCTTTATCATCTGTTTTTACATCATTTTTTAAATTATTTACAAAAGCTTGAGTTTTATCTCTTGCATCTTTATATGCTTCTTTTACATTAGATAAATATTTTTCATTTCCTGGGTACTCATTTGTTTCATAGTACTTAGATACACTTTGTGGAGATAAGTAAACTTTATAATTATTTAAATCATTCATATAATCTCCATAAAATCTTGAGTACTGAGTTACATAATCATTATCTCTTACAGAAGTATTATCTCCTGTTGGAGTCTCTACTTTTGTACCTTTTGTATTTTCGTTTGCATTTTTTCCATTGTTATTACATGCTACTACTCCAAGTGATAACATTAATGAAAGTCCTATTGTCATAAGTTTTTTTAGTTTCATATTTTACCTCCAATTTTTCTTTATGTAATTATTTACTCTACTATTATTTACTAAATCTTAAATATTATTATAAAAAATTTAACATTTTAAATTTCTTATTTTACCATAGTTGCCATAAAAATTAATCTATATTTCTGTATCATTTTTATAATTTTTGAACAAACTTTTAGTAAGAATATTGTAATAAAATTTGCATTTAATTTAAGTTATATAACGATAATAAAATGTTTATACCTAATACTAAACGTGATATTTTCAATACTAAAAATTATTAATTAATAAAATTTATCATTGAAATTGATTATCATTTATTCTATAATATAATTAATTGATAATAATTTTCATTAGGAGTTGATAGTTTTGAACTGTTATTCATGTAAAACTAATATAAATTCATCATATATAAAATGGTTATTAGAAATACTAGGTCCTGTACTTATGGGTTCTAAGCCTTGTGAAATACTTAGTATACCTAGTTTTGATAAAAATAAAGATAATAAAATAAACGATATAAAAAATCACTTTAAATTATGTAAAAAAATTAATTATATAATAATAGATAAAAAAGAAAAGGGACTTAAACTATTATTTATAAATAAAGACTCCTTATCTACTCAATTAAATAATAAAAAAATCCATAACTTTTTAAAATATTTAGGTTATCCATCTAATTTAGATACAGATTTATACCTTAATCACTTGATAAACAAATTAGAGGGAGATGATTTCCCAGATGAAATAGGTATATTTTTAGGATATCCACTTAAAGATGTAGTAGGATTTATGGGTTATGGTAGTTATAAGTTTCATAACACTAAATATTGGAGAGTATATGGTGATCCTAAACCTTCAGAAGACTTGTACTCTAAATTTCTAAGCCATAGAGAAAAGTTAAGAGATATGTTAAAGTCTCAAAGTGTAAAATATATACTTTCATCTCTTTAAAATAGTTAACCAGAAATACATAAATATACAACAAAAAAAGAGCTATCTTTATATAAAGATAGCTCTTTTTTTATATTTCATCTGCTATATCCCAACATTTGCCCACGCATAAACCCATCTACTATTTCTTTAATAAATTTTAACATGGAATCTCCCCCTATATCTCCTCGTTATTTATTTTATAATTATATATATTTGCTAAAATTTCTTTTTATTAGTTACACTTACTATACCCACATTGCAAACATACCCCGCATCCACCTGATGGTATTATAGATTCACTTTTACACTCTGGACATATAAATTTTTCATTTTCTATTGTATCTGCATATAAATTTTCTTTTTTATCATCTTTTGGCTTTTCATTAACCAATATCCCACTTCTCTTACAACCATCTCTGTATATAGTTATCCCTTTCAAATTATTTTTCCAAGCACTCATATAAATATTGTACACATCATCTACAGTAGCTTCATGAAATAGATTTATTGTAGATGATATAGATGCATCTATATGTTTTTGCCATGCGTTTTGCATTTTTATTCTATCCTCTGGATTTAACTTCATAGCGGTTACAAATATGTTTGGTAAATCTTTTTCATTTACTATATTATATTCATCCATATACTCTTTTACTATAGGAGTATATACCTTGTAATATACATCCTCATCATGCAAGCTTTCTGTTTTTCTTATGTATGATAAGTTAAATATTGGCTCTATACCACCACTTATACCAAGCATAGTTGATATAGAGCCTGTAGGTGGTATTGTCAATAATTGAGAGTTTCTAAGCCCATATTTCCTAATTAAATTCTTAACATCATCATCAACATTTTCTTTGAAGAAATTAGAACTAAAAACTACTTCTTCATCATATTTTTCATAACTTCCATAATCCCTTGAAAGAATTGCTGATTGCTTTAAGGCCTCATTTAACATAATCTTTGATAACTTTTCACATAAGTTTATAGAATTTTCACTTCCATATACTAAATTTAACTTTATAAGCATATCCGCTATTCCCATAACACCTAAACCTATTTGTCTATAATTTTTTACACTCTCTTTTTGTATATCTAGAGGATGAAGATTAAGACCTTCTTCTAACACTTCATTTAATCCTACAACACAATCACGTACAGTTGACTTAAATTTATTAAAATCAAAAACTGCTTTTTTTGTAAATGGCTCAACTACAAACTCAGCTAAATTTATAGAACCTAGTAAACAGCTTCCTCCAGCTGGTAATGGCTCTTCTGCACAGGGATTTACACCTTCATATCTAAAATTTTTATCTTCACTTAGTAAGTGATTTTTATTAATATTATCCCAAAATAAGATACCTGGCTCTGCATAATCCCAATTATTTTGTATGAGTTTCATAAATAAACTATATGCATCTACTTCTTTATTTATAACTTCATCAGTTTCCTTTACTAAAAATTTACAAATAAACTTTTCTTTATTTTCTACAGCTCTCATAAACTCATCATTTATTCTAACTGATATATTTGCTTTAGTAATTTTTTCTAAATTTGTTTTTATATCTATAAACTCTTCTATATCAGGATGATTAACATCCATTGATATCATAAGAGCTCCTCTTCTTCCCCTTTGGCCTATAAGACCTGTTGTCATAGAGTAAAGATCCATAAATGATACAGCCCCTGTAGTAGTCTTTGCTGCATTATATACCCTTGATCCTCTTGGTCTTAAATTTGATATATCAATTCCTACTCCTCCTCCATAACTAAATGTTCTAGCTAAATATTTTGCAGTATCGAATATAGACTCTATATTGTCTTTTGGTCTAGATAATACATAACAATTAGAGTAGGTTACTTTTATACCATGCTTATTAAGACCTCTATTTGCAAGTATTCTTCCTGCAAATAAAAACTTCTTTTCTCTTATAAGCTTTTCTATTTTTTTATTTCCTCCAGATACTCTTACTAGCCACTCATCAAAGCTTTCATTATTATATTGATATTTGTTTGACCATATAGACTTTTGAAGCTCTTCCATTTTCCACTTAGAATATCTTATATTTGCTCTTTTTTCTCTATATAATATGTACTTTTTAGCTACATCTTTTCTATTTGATTCCATAAGATATAACTCTACCATATCTTGTATTTCTTCTACGTTTATAGGTTTATTTGTATTAATTAAACTTTTTTCTATCTTGTTAGCTATATCTATAGCTAACTCTTTATCTTCATCAAACTTGCTATTTATAGTTGATTTATAAATAGCATTATATATCTTACTTTTATCAAAGCTCTCTTTTGTTCCATCTCTTTTTATTATATTTATCATTAGCTAATCCCTCATATTAATATTTTATATTTTGATTATTAATATCTTTCCTTAATCTAGTTTAAATTATTAATATAAAAAACTAATTAATTTTATATATACTTTTAGTTTAAGTAATAATTTAGTATATTCTTAACCTTAGGTACTACATATTCACTAGTAGATTTATTTATATTCTCTACTATCATAGATATAGCTATTTTGGGGTCATCTTCATTTACTGCAACAAACCATCCATTATTAATACCGCTATTATCATCTTTACTATTTTTAATTTCAGCAGTTCCAGTTTTCCCCATTATATTTTTACCTTCTATTTTAGCAAGATATCCAGTTGAATCTTCATCGTTTATAGCACCTTTAAAGCATTTTTTTAATTCTTCTATATATTTCTTATCTATAGCATTTTTATATACTTTACTTTCTTTGTTTTCACTTATAACAAGTCTTGGTATCATTATATTTCCATTATTAACTAAAGCACTATAAGAAAGTACAACATCTAGTGGTGTCATTAAAATTTCCCCTTGACCATATCCTGTATCTCCTAAAAGAATTTCATTGTCTAATTTCCCATTATTAGATATTTGAGAGTTTTGCATAGGATATTCAAAAGTAATTTTTTCTCCTATTCCAAATTTTTTAAGACCTTTTATATAATCTTCTTCTCCTAATTTTATAGCCTTATCTGCAAAGTATATATTATCAGAATATTTTACTGCATCGTATACATTAACAGGTCTTTTTGTATCTTTTACTCTTGTTACGCTATAATTCCCCCAACTACTATCCTTTTGCCAACTCTCCCCCTTTATATCCATGTATTCGTTAGGATTTATAACTCCACTTTCTAATCCAATACTAGATGTAATTAGTTTTATAGTTGACCCTGGAGAGTATGAATCATTAGCTCGATTTTCAAACTGTATATTATTTTGATTTTCCCACTTATTAGCTATTTCTTTAGTCTTGTATGTAACCAGTGTATTAGAATTATAAGATGGAGAACTTACCATAGCTAATACTTCTCCATTTAGAGGATTAATTGCTATAGAAGCTCCTTTATCTCCTTTTAATTCATTGTATATACTATCTTGAAGTTTAGAGTCTATAGATAACTTTATATCTTCTCCATTTCTTTGATTTACTTTGCCTATTTCTATTTTCTCATTTCCTCTTTTTAGATAAGCCTCTACTCCATCAATTGCTCTTAGTCTATCTTCATATATTTGTTCTAATCCTGCTTTTCCAATCTTACTAGTCTGTGAATATCCTTTACTTTTTTCTAATTCTTCTTTTGTTATATTTCCTATATATCCAATTAAATTTCCCAAAGCTTCACTATTTTTATATACTCTAGACACTTCTTCTTTTATACTAATGCCTTCTATTAATTTCAAATTATTTATTCTATCATTTTCGTACGGTGATACATTTAATAAATGTACTAACTGGCTACTTGGCTTATCTTTTATTGTATCTTCTATATATTCTTTGCTTATATCTAGTATTGTTGCTACCTTGTCTATATTTTCTATTTTGTTTTTATTAAATACTTCTGGATGTATATAAACTGAATTTACATTAGAGTCAATTGCTAGTTCTTCGTCGTTTCTATCTAATATTTTTCCCCTAGTGGCCTTTTTGGTTTCTACTCTTACTAAATCTCCTTTTTTCATATTAGGTAGTATTAAACTTTCATCCCATAGTATTTTATATCTATCATCTTCCTTAACTAAATTTATATTTAAATTATCATAATCTAATTTGCCTACGATAGTGTTTATACTCATAGATGCTAATATTTTTAAATCTTTATCAATCTCTTTTATTTTTATATTTATATCTCTTGCGTTTATTGAGCCATAAATTTTTTCATATCTATTTGTAAATTCTTCATAGGATATCTCCTTCTTGGATTTAATAGATATATTTTCATATAATTTATCAAACTTTCTATCGTTTAAATCCTTAGTAAAACTATCTATAATTTGTTTTACTTCACTTTCATTGCTACATCCTACAAACAATAATGTAATCATAATAATTACCCCTAATAATATAAGTATTTTTTTTAATCCCCCCATAAAAATCCCCCCTATTTAAAATATTTAGATTTTATTTTATTTACCTCATCATGCTTTATAGCTATTGCTTTTCCAACCTCTCCTCCTAGTATATTCCATACATAGTTATGAACTTCTACTGCATTATCAAAATCACCTTTTTTCCAATTTAATAATTGTCTATTTAGATATTCCTTAACACCATTATCTTTTATATATCCTAAAGAAGTTATGGCTATATCTACACTTTCAGGTGTTATCTCTACCATCCCATACTTTCTATCATCTATAGCTTTTATAATACTATTTGCCATTTCATGTATAAACTGTATGCTTTGATATTCACTATTTGGCATATATAAATTATTTACTTGTACGTTATCTTCCTCTTTTATATCTTCATTTTTTTCTTTATCTGAAATTTTAAGTTCTTTATTTAAGTCTTCATCTGTTTTATTTACCTTGTACTCTGTAGTTTCTACTACTTCAAACTTTATACTACCATTTTCATCTAACTTAGCTTTTGGTATATATTTATCTACTCCTATAAAAGATGCTATTTCATCTACTTGTAAAGTGTCATTTATAGTTTGGAAGAAATTTTTAACTGGTGGTAACTTGTGTGCAAGCACAGGGTTATATATACCAACAGATAATATAATCCCTAGGCTTGCTGCTATATACATAAATTTCCTTTTGCTTTTTTCTATCTTAATATCTTTTTCTGCATTATTTATGGCATTTTTTATTAAAATATTTAAGTCACTTGGAACTTCAATTGACTCTATTTTTTCTTTATCTATGTAAAAATCATTAATTTCTTTATCTATGTCTTTTATATCTATATCTATATCAATTAAATTATCTTCAACTTTATTTTTTTTACTCATTCCCATAGCCCTCCTTTAATATACTTTTCATATCTTTTATTGCTTTTCTTAGATGAGTTTTTATAGTATTAATAGGACGGTCTAGTATATTTGATATTTCTTCTACCTTTAAATCTTCTATATATCTAAGTATAATTGCATCTTTATATTTATCTTCTAATTCATCTATAGCATTGTATAAATCTATTTTTGTTTCAATCTTATCATCTATTAAAACTTCTTTTGTATATGAATTTTCATTATGTCCTAAATCTATCATCCCATTTTTTCTTAAATAATCATTTGTTGTGTTTATAAGTATTTTACTTATCCAAGTTTTAAAATACTTAGGCTCTTTTAATTTTTGTATATTCTTGTATGCTTTATATACTGTTTCTTGAAATATTTCCTTTGCATCTTCCTCATATTTACACCTTATATATATTTCCTTGTATAGTCTTTTTGAGTATATATTTATCAATTTCTCAAAAGCTTCTTTATCACCTTTTATTGCCTTTTCGGCTAGTATTACTTCATCCACTTTTTTACTCCCTTCTTACTTTCATTTCTGATTACATTTATTAGACTCTGGGTTTTAGTAAAAAGTTTTAACTTTTTTATAAAAATATAAAAAATACTAGAAAATTTTATTCTAGTATTTTCAGCAAATATTTTAAGTTTACCTTTTATATTTTTATACCATATACTGTAGTTATAATAATGTTATAATTTTTATATATATTTTTTAAGTCAATAAATTTAAAATCTTATTAATACCTTTATTATATCAATATACTTATTTTTTCAAAAAACGGTATTAATAAAGCATATATAATAATGTTACTAATCATTATATATATTCATTTTTTCTCCCCTTGCAAAGCCTATTACTTTAATACCTAATTCTTTTGATAATTTCATAGCCATATCAGTTATAGCTGATCTTGATACTATATATTTTAAATTTAAATTAAAGCATTTTAATATTATTTCAGATGTTATTCTTCCACTTGTAAGTATTAATTTATTATTTATATCTATATTATCTACTAAACACTTCCCTATTACCTTGTCTAATGCATTATGTCTTCCTATGTCTTCTTTAAAAAATAATATCTCTTTAAAATTACTAAGAGCTACACTATGTACCCCACCAGTATTTTTAAATACTTCTGATTTTTCATTAAATTTATTTATAAGCTTATTTATATTTTTATAATCTAACTTATCTATATTTAAAGTATCATCAAGTTTTATTTTTAACTTTTTTAAAGACTTATAATATATACTCCCTTTACCACAACCACTAGTTATAGCTCTTTTTTCATTTAACTTATTATTTATATTGTTTTTATTAACTATTTTTATATCTACATATCCTTCTTTTTCAAATACATTAATGCTATTAATATCATTATATGAAGTTATTATCTCATCTGAATACAAAAATCCTACTGCTAAATGTAGTAATGAACTTGGAGTACATATTAGTGTTATATATTCATATTCGTTTATATATATAGTAAATAAATACTCTACCACTATATCATCATCAACTTCTATTAATTCCCCATTTATGTATCTTTTTATTTTATATTTTTTAACCACATCCATAGCTATATATTTCCTTTTTATAAGAATCTAGTTCTTCTCTTGTATTTAAGTTTATAAACATATTTTCATTAAATTTATTATTTTTAAATTCATCTTCTTTAACATAATACACATTTTTATTATTTCTTTCAAAAAAGCTTATTATAGATTTTCTATTTGAGTTTAATATATAATCTTTCATTTCATATCCTAATTTTTTTTTATAAGCACCATGAAAAAGCTGTATTTTATCATTTAATATAGATATATAAATATGAGATTCCTTTTTATCTTTTATGTCTTTATTGACCATTGCTTTAATGTATTTTATATAATTATCATCTAAAACAGGCATATCACAAGCTATTATGTAAGCATATAAACTACTGCTATTTTTAAGCCCTACACTTATTCCAGCCAATGGTCCCATACCCTTTATTTCATCCTCTACAACTTTGTACCCTAAATCTTTATAATACTCTTTTTTATTAGTCACTATTATTATTTCTTTAAAGTGTTTTTTAAGCTTTTTAGCAATATCTAATATTAATCTCTTTTCATTGATTACTAAAAATTGCTTATCAAACCCCATTCTACTACTTTTTCCGCCAGCTAGTATTATAGCTGTATTTAGATTATCCATATTAATCACCTTTATATTAAAGTAGTGTTTTAAAAATAAGGATATAAATTAATTTATATCCTTATTTACTATATTTTAAGCATGTGCTAATTCTTTATTTCTTATTTTTTCTACTTTTATAGCACATACCTTTAAATCTGGTACTTTACTCACCTTATCTAATGTAGTATTAGTAAGATAATTTGCAGCTCCATCAGCAAAGTGGAAAGGCATAAAAAATACATCTTCATCAACTATATCAGTTATTCTTACATAAGTTTCTATTTCTCCACGCTTTGAAGATACCTTTATTTTTTCATTTTCTTTAAATCCTAGCTTATTGGCTGTTATTGGATTTACTTCTATATATGAATGTGGTGCCTTTTCATTAAGACCCTCTACCTTACCTGTCATTGTTCTGGTATGATAATGATATAATATCCTTCCATTAACTAATGTATATGGATACTCTTCACTTAAACCTTCAAAACTTAATGTATAATCACAAGGAACAAATGTTGCTTTACCTTTTGCAAATTTATCTGTATGTAATATTTTAGTGCCCTCATGATTAATGTTGGTACATGGCCACTGTAATCCTTTCATTTCTATTCTTTCATAAGTTATTCCAGCGTATGATGGTGTTAATTCACTAATCTCTTTCATTATTTCTTTTGGAGATTCATAGGTTTTATCATATCCTAATTTATTCATGATCTCCATCAATATAACCCAATCAGGTTTTGAATTATATACAGGCTTTATAGCTTCCCTTATTCTTTGAACTCTTCTATCCGTATTTGTAAATGTTCCATCTTTCTCTGCAAAAGATGCAGCAGGTAAAACTACATCTGCAAGTTCTGCTGTTTCAGTTAAGAATATATCTTGTACAACCAAGAAATCTAGTTTTTCTAGAGCCTTTTTTATATGATTTGTATCTGGGTCTGATATCATAGGATTTTCACCCATTATATATAAAAACCTTATATCGCCATGTCCTATAGCATTAGTTATCTCTGGAACTGTTAAACCTACCTTATTAGGCAATTTTACTCCCCATGCATTTTCAAATTTTTTAACAATATCTTCATTTAATACACTTTGATATCCTGTAAATACATTCGGTAAAGCTCCCATATCACATGCACCTTGCACATTGTTTTGGCCTCTAAGTGGATTTACTCCAGTATATTCTTTTCCTAAATTACCGCATAAAAGTGCTAAATTTGATATACTCATTACATTTTGGGTTCCTGTTGAATGTTGAGTTATACCCATAGAGTAAAATGTTGCACTGTCATTAGTTGCATATATTCTAGCAGCTTTTATAATATCATCTTTATCTACTCCACATATTCTAGCACCTTCCTCAGGTGTATAATCTTTAACTAATTCTTTTAAAGCTTCATAGTTTTCAGTTCTTTCTTTTATATATTCATCATCTTGTAAATTTTCAGATATTATAACATTCATCATAGTGTTTAATAAGGCTACATTTGTTCCAGGATTTATCTGTAAAAATACATCAGCTCTTTTAGCTAGCTCTATTTTTCTTGGGTCTGCTACGATTAATTTCGCTCCTTTACTTACTGCTTGTTTTATTTTCGCTCCTATAACAGGATGATTTTCTGTTGTATTAGAGCCTATTACAAATATAGATTCTAAATTGCTTACCTCTTCAATGCTATTTGTCATAGCACCACTACCTAATGTAGTTGCAAGACCTGCAACTGTTGAGGAATGTCAGAGTCGAGCACAATGGTCTACATTATTAGTTCCCATTACTCCTCTTATCATTTTTTGGAATAAATAGTTTTCTTCATTACTACATCTTGCTGAAGATAGCCCTGCAAAAGCATCACTACCATAAACTTTCTTCGTTTTATTAAAGTTTTCTAATATGTAGTCATATGCTTTCTCCCAAGTAACTTCTTCAAATTTTTCACCAACTTTTATTAGTGGATTTTTAAGTCTATCTTCATGATTTATAAATTTGTATCCAAATTTACCTTTAACACACAGTAGTCCATCATTTACTTCACCAAATACTGGTTGAGATCCTACTACCTTATCATCTTTAACTTGTAACTCTAATTGACATCCCACTCCACAATAAGAACAAGTAGTCTTCACTTTTTTAGTGTTGTAAAAATCTGCATTTTTAGGAACTAGTGCTCCTACTGGACAAATTGATACACAATTACCACAAGATACACAACTTGATTCATTTAAATTTTCTCTAAAGAATGGAGTAATTTCAGTTTCATAACCTCTATCAACTGAACTTATAGCACTCACTTCTTGTAATTCTTCACATACTCTTACGCATTTTTTACAAAGAATACATTTATTTGGGTCATAATAAAAAAATGGATTACTGTCATCAATAGGCAATTTCTTAGGCTGGTTGTCATATTTAGGTTTGAAATTATTTAGATATATACTTGAATAGTCTTGTAATTTACATGAACCTGATCTTGCACATGTTGTGCACTCTAATGGATGGTCTGATATCATAAGTTCTAATATTTCTTTTCTTGCGCTTTGTACTTTCTTGCTATTTGTTAATATTTCCATTCCTTCTTTTACTATTTTTCCACAAGCTACTTCTAAATTTTTGCTTCCTTTAATCTCTACTACACACATTCTACATAGTCCGCTTGGGTTTAATCTTTCATCATTGCAAAAGTTCGGCAATTCTATTCCTATACTTTTACAAGCATTAAAAATTGTGGTTCCTTTTTTAACACTAACTTTAGTATCATTTATAATTATATTTACCAAAGTATTACCCCCTATTAAAATTTAACTGTTTTAATATTTTCAACCATATATACTTCTATTCCTTCTATAATATGATATTTTATATTAACTTATGAAAAAAAAGCCTATGAAAATACATAGGCTTTTTTTATTTATTAGGTTTTTTATATACACTTTTATGAATGTACTCTGTATCTATTACATTTCCATTTGAATCTTTATATTTTCTATAAGTTTTTGATGCATCTAAACCATTTTGTTTAAATGCCTCTACATATATTTCTATATTTTTTTTATCACTATCATTTCCATATATCCTACAAGTTAAAGTACCATTTCCTACTACGGTTTTCACATATACAGGATGGTTATATTGATTTTTAAATCTAAAATCAGTTCCACCGTCATTTACCATAGCATCTCTACCTATTGGAACATAAGTTGATAATAAGGAATGATTAGTTATTGAAATTAGCTTAAGCCCAGATTCTAAAACTGCATTATATAAAGTAGTAGAAACTTGACATACGCCTCCACCTAATCCATCTTCTAGCTTTCCATTTATAATAACAGGTGCATCCTTATATCCATTAGCCTTATTTCTCACCCCTGTATATTCATTATATGAGTATTCTTCACCAGGCATTAAAAGTACATCACTACTTTTATTTCCCGCTACTCTTATATTTTGTACTCTCCCAGTTAAAGATGTAGAAAACTTAGTTGTAAATTCTCCTAATAAAGTATTTACACTTTTAGCATCTTCAGTTTTAACATGAGGTTTTTTTATATTTATCTTTAAATTTATATCACTATAGTTTTTATTCTTTATATTATTTAATATTACATCTTTAGTGTTTGCTATGTCTAATTCTTTACCAATTGTTGATGGTGATGTACTAATTCCTCCATAATTTGATATATAAACTTTCGCATTAATCATATCAACATTTATATCTTTTGATATATTTTGTATTTTTTCACTAAGCTTAGCCTCATTGTAATTAGAATTTATATTGAACTCTTTTTTATCTTTTCTAAGTGATAAATATCGTTTTATGTTTTCTATGTAACTATCAGTTTTAGTATAGTTATAAGCTTTATCAATTACATTTTTTGTATCATAAGTTAGATCTATATCATTTGGAGATATCTTATATGATTTATCTTCATACAAAAGATTTATGTCACGTGGTGATATATTTTCATCTACAACTTTAATAGCTTCTTCTTTTGTCATATTAGATACATCTACATTTTCTATATATATGTTTTTTGCTATTTTATCATTATAAATACAATTTTTATTAAAATAATTAATCATAATTCCAAGTATAAATATTAACCCTATACTAGATATAATAGATGTCTTTCTTTTATTCTCTTTAAGTCTATAAGACCTAGATGACTTTTTTTCTTTACTCATTACTCCACCTCATTTTAAATTGTAATTAAATTATATTTGATTAAATTTTTTCAAACAAGATTAGAATAAAATGTGTAACTTTATTGTTACATTTTATCTGAATTTACAGATTATTGGATAATGATCTGAATAGTCTATCTTATCTATATAATAATCATCTATAGTTATTAGTTTGTCTGAGAATATATAATCTATTCTAGCATCATTTTTTATAAATGTTCCTTTTTGGAAATTTCCTGTATAAATAGCTACATCATTATACGTATTTATACTTAAATTTTTCTCATTTAAATCTCCGCATATTATAATCTTATTCGGTAGTTTATTTGAGTAATTTAATATCTCATTTATCTGAATATACCTTTCGTTTTTATCTAATCCTAAGTGGGTATTTATAATATTAAACTTTCCATTTTTAGAAAATACGTTTGTATATAAAAATCCTCTTTGTTCTTTTTTACTAGTTAGCAACACGTGTTCGTGTACGTCTATTTCATATTTTGAAAAAGTGCATATACCATACATCATATTTTGATTTATAATATTTGCACAAAATACTCCATCCATATTTAAGTTTTGTTTTAACTTCGCAAACTGTGGATACAAAACTTCTTGTAGGCAAATAACATCAAATTCTTTGCTCTTTAAGTATTTAGTTATCTTATTTAAAGTGTTTTTATTATTTAAATCACTAGCCTTATGTATATTATATGTTACCATTTTCATACCAAAGCCTCCTTAATTACACTTATTTATAAAATATTAAAACCTAGCTTAGACATGTTATCAGCTAAGCTAGGTTATTTTTTAATGCTTAATTTCCTTTTGAATTTTTGTAAACCTTCCCTTACTACCTATAAATATAAATCCTGTTCTATTATACAATTCATTTAACTCACTTAAACTTACTTCCCCATTTTTTAAATTAGATAATGTTATCTCCTTTATATTTCTAGTAGTTATCATCCTTAGTAACACTCCTTTTTAAAATCTTTATATCTCATTATATTTTTAAACTTTTTTAAATATTACTATTTTTTAAATTATTTATATATTTTAATTTTAAAACAATCGTTCCTTTACTTTTCTTACATTTTAGATTATATCCCAAACAACCGTTCTTAGCAATAGCAAATATACATTTTTTGATATTAATATTATTTTTTATTTTTTTATGTATATTTTGTTCTGTTTTTTATAATTTATTTAAATACTATATTTTGTCTAATCTTTATGTATTTTTTAAAAATATTTGAATTTTAAGGATTATCATTGTTACAATTTGAGGAAAACTATTCATGTTTGTAATATTATCTTGCCTTTATTTTATTGTTTATTTCTTCTCCAAGTACTACTATTATATTGAGGGAATATTAAAAAAAAGGGGGATGAATGTGAAAACTACAGTTAACAAGACCATTCCATTTAAGCAAAGAGATAACGATAAAAACAACGATGTAAAATCTAGTGATAAGCCTAATGTTTGTGGTAAAGTCATTCCTTATCCTAGGTTTAAAAAGAAAAAAGAAAAAAGTGTTAATTTTATCAAGAATAATAAAATATTTTTCATTATACTTTCTATAATATTATTCTTTGGTTTGATATTTTTTATAGACTCAACTCTTTTAAAAGGTAAAATCGGTCCAACTGGAAGACCTTTATCAATTAATAAACAAACTAATATTGCTGTTTCTGATAAAGAATTCAACACTTATTCTAAAATTCTAGAAAAAGATATAGTTAGTGTATTATCTATAAATAGCAAATATAATATATCCCCTAATTCTATGCATAAAAATGGAAATAGAGTGTATGTTCAAGGTGATATACACATAAATGGCAAAGATAGCCAACCTTTTGATGCAATACTTGATAATAACAATACCAGATCGATTGTTATAAATGGAGATGAATATGTAAAGTAAAATATAAATATATAATCTTTAAAATAAAAAATAGGTAAAAAGCAATTAATTGCTTTTTACCTATTTTTTATAAACTTATTATTTCACCTGTATTATTAGTATTATATCCACCTAAGCTTTTAACATTTTTTAAAAATTTATTGTCTTTTATTACTTCGAGTAGATTTTTTATAAACTCAAGTTCTAGGTATTCAGTTTTAATAAGTAAGTCATATTCTTCTTCACATATAGGTATAAAATCTAAATCAAATACTTTAGCTGCTGAATATACACCTAATCCACAATCACAATCATCATTTTGTATTGCTTTGGCTAGTGACATATGAGTTAATTCTTCCCTTTCATATCCTTTTATATCACTCTTTTTTATATTTTCTTTTTTTAGTAAATAATCAAATAACACTCTAGTTCCAGAACCTTTTTGTCTATTTATATATCGTATATTAACCAAATCTTTAATTCCTTTTATATTAAGCGGATTCCCTTTCTTAACTATTAAACCTTGTGTTCTATTTACAAGTTTTATTATAGATACATCTTCATCTATATATTTCTTTACATAAGATTTATTATAAGTTTCACTATCTACATCAAATAAATGTATCGGAGCTATATGGCATTCATCCTTTTTTATAGACAATATTCCTTGAAAACTACCAACATGAGTTGAACTAAGCTTAAATTTTCCTTCAGTTTTTTTAGTCAACTCATTATTTATTAGATCCATAACTATATCATGACTTCCTATAGATACTATTGTTTTTTCTATTTTGCTTATATCATTCAATAGTTGTACATCTACATAGCTACCTTCTTCTATTCCTTCTATATTTTGAGGTATTGTTATAACTCCATCAGCATGTACTAAGCTAGTTACAGTTCCCGCTCCTCTTTTTATAGGCGTAGCGACATATTCATTATTTATATTTCCTACTTTAACTCTTACAAATTCTTTATACTTTAATGAACTCATTATTCTCTTTGTAAGTCTTGCCCTTATAACATTCCTTTTTTCTATCTCTTTATGTGTAAGTTTTGATATTACTTCTTTTACTATGTTTTCCATTACAACCCATCCAGATACAGGATATCCCGGTATTCCTATTATAGGTTTATTTTGACCATATCCAAGTATTGCAGGTTTTCCAGGTTTTATAGCTATTCCATGTATCACTACTTTTCCTAATTCTTCTATTATGTCATATGTATAATCTTCTCTACCTTGTGATGAGCCTGCGTTTATAAGTACCATATCGCACTCACTTAGTGCTAATAGCACACTTTGCTTTATTTTATAATAATTATCTTCTACTATTGGATAAACAACAGGTGTTGCTCCATACTCTAGTATAAGCCCTTCAAATAATTTAGAGTTAAATTCTATAATATCTCCGATTTCAGGTGTTTTATATCTATCTATTAATTCTGTTCCTGTTGGTATAATTCCTACCTTAAAATCTTTAAATACTTTTACTTTATCTACCTTTGCACTTATCATAGATGCTATATCTTGAGGTCTTATTTTATGAAAGCTTGGAACTATCATCTCTGTTTCAACTATATCTTCCCCTAAGCATCTTATATGCTGCCAAGGAATTGCCGGTTTATAAATTTTTATTTGTCCATCCTTTTTCTCTAATAAATCCTCTACCATTATAACTGCATCAAATTCCTTAGGTATAGGATCTCCTGTATCTACTTCTATATATTCTTTATCCTCTTTTAAAGTTATTATATTTTGTTCATTAGCCATAAATGTAAGTTTTGATTTTACTGCTACTCCATCCATTGCAGAACAGTTATAAAATGGAGATGATAACTTTGCAAAAACAGCATCACTTGTAACTTTGTTTAAACATTTATCTACATCTATAAATTTAGTATCTATTTTTTTTAGACTTAATATTTCATTAATATATTTTTTTAATCCTTCTTCTAATGAAATATTAGATAGATATCCCTTCATATCCTTCCCCCTATATTTACTATGATTAAATCTTTAAAAAGTATATACTTTAACTATATCTCCATTTTTTATACCTTCTAATTCTCTATCGATTTTTACATATCCATCACACTTTGCAAACTGCTTTATAGTACTTGATTTTGAAAATATAGGTACACATACTAGCCTATTGTCTTTTTTCTCTATATTTACACCTAAATATTCTTCTCGTCCTTTAGCCTTATGATAGTTGTATGTAAATTCACAAAGTGTATATTCTTCCTTATCTATATTATATAAACTTTTTATATATTTCTTAAATATTGCCTCTATTACAAAGGCACAAGATAAAGGATGACCTGGAAGTCCCATTACCAATTTATTACATATACTTGCTATTATAGTTGGCTTTCCTGGTTTTATAGCTATACCTTCTACTAAGACTTCACTATTTTCAAAGCTTTCTATTGCTTTTAATGTTTCGTCTTTTTTACCTACAGAGCTTCCTCCCGATATTAAAATTATGTCACATTCATTGAGAGCTTTTTGGATTAAATTTATTATGTCATTGAGATTATCTTTTGCTGATGGGTATATGATAGGATTTAAATTTATGTTTTTTAATTGACCATATAGTATGTATGCATTTATATCTTTTATCTTAGCTTCTTTTATATCTTCACTTATATCTAATATTTCATCTCCCGTTGATATTATACCAACAGTAAGTTTTTCATAAACATCTACTTCTTTTATATTAGCTCCTGCTAATACTCCAATATCTCTTTCATTTATAAGATGTCCTTTTTCATATAATACTTCATTTTCTTTTATGTCTTCTCCGACCTCTACTATATTTTCATTAAATGATATAGAATTTTGTATGAGTATATCTTTTTCATTTAACACTTCACAATATTCTATCATTACAACTCCCTGTGAATTTTTTGGTACCATAGCACCTGTTGGAGTATACACACAAGTTTCTTCTTCTAATAAAGTATTACAAATTTTTCCCATATAACTTTCGTCTATTTTTTTTAAGCATACAGGATTTGATTCACTAGCTAAAAATACATCATTAAATAATACTGAATATCCATCTACTAATGATTTTCTAAAGTGAGGTACATTTATATTTGATTTAATATCATCTGATATATATCTATTTAAGCCATCTATTAAACTTACTTTCTCAGAAATTATATCTTTTTTAAATTTATTTTTCATTATTTCTAATACTTTATCTACTGTTGTTACATCAAATAATTTCATAACTATCCCCTTTTAATAACATTAAATAGCAATACTAACTCCAAGTATTGATTTTGCTAGTATTTTTTTATCTTTATCATTTAAAATATCTTTTTCCATTAAAAGTTTGCAAAAACCTAGCTTTTCACAGTCTTGTAATGTTTTATTTTTCTTAATAAATTTACCTTCATTTATAAATAATGGCTTATAATATGAATAGTTATTTATAATATCCTCAATAAAATTTTCTAAATCTACTATCTCTGTATCAAAAGTCTTTTTATATGTGTCTATTCCTCTAGCTAATGTTACACTGTCTAATCCATAAAAGTTTGATATTTTATTTATATCACTTGCTTCTTTTTCACTAAATCCGTACCTTTTTATTTTACTCAAAGATGTATTTTTACAATTTAGGCAACATCCGTAGCAAGTATTGTTCTCATCATACCAATTAGCATTTGACTTATTAGTTATTTTTTTAGCTATAGAATCATTATATTTTTTTAAGGTTGATATATCATATGGTATTAAATTTTCTTGTTTCTTTAGCACTATAGCTTTTATATTTTTATCTGCCATTAATTTTCCTAATCCCTTTTTTCCGCAGGATTTATCATTTCTAAATATTATTTTAGAGAAATCTATTTTTTTAACTGATGCCAATCCTATTGATGCTATTTCTAATTCATTAGTATTTAATTCTTCTTTTATAGACTCAACAACTTTATCATAATCTTTATCTAATAAATGACTTGCTTCTTTTATTTTTACACTTTCCTTATCTATATATAAATATATAGGTGTATCACTTTCTCCTTCAAACACTAAAAAATCATACCCATTACACTTCATAAAATGTGCAAAATGACCTCCTGTTTGAGATAAAGAATTTTTATTATATACCTTGAGTTTGTTAAGTCCAACTACACCATAACCTGCTAAAGATGGAGCTTCAAATACTAAATTATTATTATTTAAATTTATTTTGTGTTCGTCATACTGATGCACTGACTTCACCTTTTTGTTTTTTAAATTTATGTATAGAATTTTTCTCATCAGTTACCCCCTCCCCCTAATGTTAATTATATCACTCTAAAATTAAATATTCTGTCATTTTTTAGACCATTTATTGTTAAATTCTATGTTTTATAAAAAAATTTGGGTAAATATGATATTATATATAAATAGAGATTAGTATAATTTCCTCTAGATTGGAGAATTAAAATGAAAGATAAATACATCATTTATTTTATTAGTAGAACAAAAGCTAATATGATAAAATTCATAGAAAATAAATTAAAAGAAAATGACTTAACTGACTTAATACCAACTCATGGCAATATACTAACTGCGCTTTATGAAAGTGATAAAAAGCTCACTATGAAAGAAATTTCAAAAAAAATTGGTAAAGATAAGTCAACAGTTACTTCTTTAGTAAATAAACTTATAGATTTAGGATATGTAAAAAAAGAAAAATGTACTAAGGATAAGCGCGTTACTTATATAAGTTTGACTCAAAAAGCAAAAAATATTGAAGATAAATTTAACTTTATATCATCTCAAGTTAAAGAAACTGCTTATAAAGACTTTACAAAAGAAGAAAAAGAAGAATTTCTTAGATTACTTAGAAAACTTAGTTCTAATTTTAAAATTGAAAATGATAAGTATATATAAAAAGTGCCTCTATAAGAGACACTTTTTTAATTAGTCTATAAATGTAACTACTTCTTCAAGTGGTTTACGAGGTGGCTTAGGAGGTGTATTTTCTTCAGCTACACCTAAAGATATCATAGACATTAATTCAAATCCTGGTTTATCAAATCCTATTAACTTTTCTATTTCAGTTTTTGCATGAGTAGGTCCTGTCATATAGCAAGTTCCATATCCCATTTCTGTTGCTGCTAATAGGAAGTTTTCAACTGCTGCACCTATTCCTTGAGCTGCTGATTGAGGAGATACTAAAACATCTAACACTTCTTGAGGTGCGTTATTTTCTTTTAATATTTTATATTCTATCATTTTATATTCTGATCCATATACCATTATTACTACTGGAGCATTTTTAAAGCATGTATAATATTTAATTACACTCATATGTATTTTTCTATCTTTTTCAGTTTTTGCTAATTCACCTATTTTTTCATGGCTTTTAGTTACTATATCAGCCATTTCATTTATTACTTCACGGTTAGTAAGTACTACAAAGTGCCAGTTTTGTTGATGCTTTGGAGATGGGGCTTCTGTTGCTGCTTCTAGCATTTTTAATATGTCTTCTTTTGGTACTTCTTCATCTTTAAATTTTCTTACACTCTTACGATTGTATATAAGGTCTAAATTTGCCATTTTACTTCTCCTTTTGATGTTTTATATAATTATACTATATACATATGTTATAGTATTATCACTAATTTAAATATAATTGCTTATTATTTATAAATAGTTTGTCATCAAACTAATTGTATACTAAAAAATAGTTTTATGTCAAACTTTTTTATATTTTATATAAAAATATCCTATAAAATGAAATTTTTTAATTCAATTTACAGGATATTTTCTTTTTCATTATTTAATTTTAATATTTATATTTACAAATATTTAATCTAATATGTTTTATCTATCTCTATAATATTATATTCTCCATATAATAAGTCTATAAAAAGTACTTTGTTTCTTAATATTTCACCTTTATTAAGTAACACCTTTATAGCTTCACTAACTTGTATAGATGCCACTAGACCTGGGGTAAAAGAAGGATTGCTTAATTTATTATCTGTTTCTTTTTTAT
Source organism: Romboutsia sp. BSD2780061687b_171204_C1 (assembly GCF_015560225.1). Lineage (NCBI taxonomy): Bacteria > Bacillati > Bacillota > Clostridia > Peptostreptococcales > Peptostreptococcaceae > Romboutsia > Romboutsia sp. BSD2780061687b_171204_C1. The sequence continues at coordinate 185,094 of NZ_JADMRK010000004.1, forward strand.
ATTTATATATATAATCTAGATTATTATCTCCTGGATATATAGTACTAACTTGACCATACCACCCACTTATAGCACCATGAATTAGTGGTATATTTAAGGCTTCACAATATCTTTGAAGTATAAATCTAGTGCTTATATTATCTAATGCATCTATAACTACATGACAATTATTTATAATCTTTTCACAGTTATTACTATCTAAATGCTCACTAACTATATCTATGTTTACATTATTATTAATTAATTTTATTCTTTCTTTAGCCTCTATAGCCTTATTTTTCCCAATATTATTTTCATTACACAAGATTTGCCTATTTAAATTGCTTATATCAAATGAATCTTCATCTACTAATTTTAAATAACCTATACCTATCCTTGATAGCATTTCTATTACATATCCACCTAAGCCACCGCATCCTACTATACAAATTTTAAAATTTTTTAATTTATCATTTTCAACCTTAGTTAAAGTTCCTATATTTCTTTCATATCTTTTATTCATCAACCACCACCAACTGGCGGGAATATAGATAAAATATCCCCGTCCTTAAGTTTTCTATCAAATCCTCCATCCATACCATTTAGTAAAAGTGTGGATACTTCTTCTTTGTCTATATTTAAAATTTTTAGTATATCAATTATATTCATATCCTCTGCAATTTCTAATACTTGTTTTTTCTCTCTTCCTTCTCTAAATGTTGCAAATAACCTTATCTCTATTTTCATGCTATCCCCTTAATAAATTTATATATTAATTTTTTGCAAATATATTTCCTATATACTCTTCAAGACCTAGTGCTTTTAATGTTTCATCTAATGGTATCCCATTTTCATCCCAACCCCTAACTTCATAATATTCAGGAAGTAGTTCATCTAACCTATGAACATGACCTTTAGTTGGTCCATTTGGAATTTGATCATATATTAGCCTATCTGGTAAAGTATCTTGACTACTATCTATTCCTGCTTTTAAATTAAATATTTTTTCTAAAGTCCATATTCTATCGCCTGCTTGAAGTAATGTTTCAGGTGTATATATTTCTCCACATACTGCATTATACATATCTACATAATCATTAAGTCCTAATCCAAAGGTAGTAAATACACAAAGTCCTAGCGAGTCTATAACAGCAGTCAAATCATGAAATACCTTTGCATAAGCTGGTTTACCTTCTACTTCTAGTTTATCTAATTTTTCAGGTACTCCTAGTATCTCTGGATTTATCATATACCCTTTTATATGACATCCCCCTCTATTATTAACTGCATAAGTTATACCATGACCTTGTATTCCTCTTGGGTCATACGCTGGTAATTCTTGTTTTTTAACAGTCATAGAATACTGAGTTGCATCATACTTTTCACACAATCTATATGCACCATCTGCTAATAAATCTCCAAATCCTTCTCTTTTAGCCATTTTTTCAGTCCACTTAACTACAGCTTCAACATCACCCCAGTTAAGGGATAGTTTGTCATCTTTGATTTCTTCGTCTTTTATATATCCTCTTTGATAAAGCTCCATAGCCGTTGCGATAGTTGCTCCTGCTGATATAGTATCTAATCCATATTCATTACAAAGCATATTTGCTTCATTTATAGCATGTAAATCATATACATCACAATCTGACCCATAAGACCAAAGTGTTTCATACTCTGGTCCTCCTACCTCTTTACCATTTTTAAGTTTAACTACTCTACCACAAGCTATAGGACATCTATAGCAAGCGTGTTTTTTAACTAATGTATTTTCAGTCATTGTCTCTCCACTAATTAAATCCGCCTTATCAGTGTATGATTCTTGAAAGTTTTTAACTGGATGAACTCCATTCTCATTTATTATATTAACTAAAATTGCAGTACCATAAGTTGGAAGCCCCCCTCCAGCAACCGGATCATTTCTAAGTATATTTACCTTTTCAGCATTTACCCTCTTAACTATTTCTTCATTAGCTACATTTACCTTTTTGCTGCCTTTTACAACAATAGCTTTTAAATTTTTAAAACCCATTACAGCTCCTACTCCACCTCTACCTGCAGCTCTATCTACATCATTCATAATTGCTGATATAAGAGATAAATTTTCTCCTGCTGGTCCTATGCAAAGTACATTAGCTTTATTATGCTTTTTAGATAATTTTTCAGTTATTTCACTAGATACCATTCCCCAATAATCACTAGCATCTTTTATCTCTACTTTATCATCTTCTATATATAAATATACTTTATCATCAGATTTACCTTCTATTATTAACATATCATACCCTGCATTTTTAAGCTTAGTTCCCCACTTTCCACCTGAGTTTGATATAGCTATTGTTCCTGTAAGTGGAGATTTTGTTACTACCATATATCTTCCACTTGTAGGCATAGGTGATGCTGTTAATGGGCCTGTAGCTATTATAAGCTTATTTTCAGAACTTAATGGTTCTACCATAGGATCTACTTCATCAATAAAAGTTTTTACACCAAGACCTCTAGCCCCTATATATTTTTTAGCTAATTTTAAATCTAAATTTTCTACCTCAATAGTCTTTTCACTTAAATTTACTCTTAATACTTTTCCATTATATCCATACATAAATTTCTCCTCCTATTTTTAGTAACCAAAAAAGCCTATCTAAAAGTAACCATACTTTTAGATAGGCTAAAAATCCGCATAAAAAGGAAAGGTTACTACACTTTTCTCCTTTCCAACAGGAGGCATAAACATTTCTATTTATACCCTACCGTTTTATTAACCATAGCATAGCCTTAGGTTAACAAAATCGGAGAATTTATATTTAATTAAATAGTAGTATTTAAATTGATAAATGTCAAATACAATCATATGCTAAACCATTTTTTTATTCCTTTTTTAACTGGCTTAAAATATTGTTTTATCCCCCCTTCTAATATCTTAGTATCTATACCTAAACACCTTGAATAAAAAGCTACTATTGGACTTCTAAGTCTTCCCTGTGAACATCCTAAAACTATTGTTTTTTCTTTGTTATTAGATAACCTAAGTAAATCTCTTTTAATATTTTTTCTATTTTTTATAAACCCTATTAGTATTATAGGAAAAGCTATCATAATATATTTTTTTAATAGTTTATGATCTTTTTCATCTATAACAGGCACATTATATTTAAACAATGGCATTTTTTCAAATTCTTCTTTTGATCGTACATCTATTGTTACTTCATCTTTTATATCTTCTAATTTAATATACATTCCACCTCAACCACTTTTTAACTTTTCTGTATTATACCACAATAATAGATTATTGTCCTTACTATATACTATTATCTAGTATAGACTATAGTGCTTCTTTTATTACGGCAAAAGGTCGTATAAAATACTTTATACGACCTTTATATTATCTATTTTTCATAAATCTATCTCTATTCCTATATTTTTAGCCATGTCAATCATGTTAACTATTAATATTATAGGCTTTTTATATTTCATAAGTTGAGTTGTTAAATAAAGATTTCTAGATAAATTTGATGCATGTACTATATTTACTATTACACCTGCATTATCATTTTCTAAGTATTCTTTTGAAATTTTCTCTTCATTAGAAAAAGTATCCATTGCATAAATTCCAGGCAAGTCAACAATTTTTATATTATCATTTATATTCCCCTATTTTTTTCTATAGTTACACCTGGCCAGTTGCCTACACGTTGTTTAAGACCTGTTAATCCATTAAATAAAGTAGTCTTACCAACATTAGGATTTCCTAATAATGCCACACTAATCATAATTTTCCCCATTTTGTTGATTTTAATATTTATTATCATTTAATTAATATTATTCATTACTTAAAGTTATTAACTGATAATATATAATTAAAATTATCTAACTTTTATTTTGTTTTAGTAGCTTATTACACTTACATTCATTACAGTTTCCTAAACACTCATCCACCATCTCTAAACATTCTAAAAATGCACATTTGCTACTGTTTTTATGTCTAATTATCGGTATATTTTTCTTTTTTGCATGCTTTTGTACTACATCTATCATTTTATGAGATACTACTGATGTGAATATTACAAGAGCATCTGGACTTCCTATTGATTTATTTAACTTACTTGACATGTTCAAGTAAACTTTAGTTTTATGACCTTTTTCTTTTGCTAAATTTATGTAATCTTTTTTTAACTTTTCATTACCTCCAACTATTACTAAGTTCACAATATTTCACCTCTCATACTTCTATACTTAAATAATAGTACTTTGGTTATTGATAGTCAATACTTATTGATATTTATTTTCATTTATCATTTGTATATTTATTTTTACATAAACTATATAATAACTATTTAATTAAATATAATAAGAAAAGCTATAAAATATATATTTAAGTCTATATTTTATAGCTTTTCTTATTCATACTTATTTTTAAAACTTTAATTTAGTAATTTATAAATTTTATTATTATAAAATACTACCTATTTTTTTATACTATCCTTTAATGCTTTACCTACATTCTTTCCAGTATTTAATGTTTCTTTTCCTACATTATATCCTGTTTTAATAGCTTCTTTTCCTACATTTAAAGTTCCGCCAACAGCTTCTTTAGCAACATTTCCTACGCCATTTATAACTTCTTTACCTATATCTCCAACTGGCTTTGTTACTTTCTTTACAGTCTTGTCTAATTTATTTGCCAATCTTCTCAACTCCATAAAATATATTAAGGGAATTCCCTTAATATATTTTATGACTTATATTGGCACATTGTTACAACCCTATATTATTCACTTCTTCTACTTTATATATTTAAATATTAAAAATTAGAATTTATCTTTTCTATTATTTGTTGTTTTGGCATAAAACCTACCATCTTATCAACTGGCTTTCCATCTTTAAATATCATAACTGTAGGTACAGTACTTACACCATATTTTCTAGCTAATTCTAAACATTGGTCTATATCTACTTTACTAAAGCTAGCTTTATTTCCTACATCCTTTGCAGCTTCCTCAAAAACTGGTGCCAACATCTTACATGGGCCACACCAAGTAGCAAAAAAATCTACTACAGCTATCCCTGATCCATTTTCTATTTTAGAGTTAAACTCTTCGTCATTTATTATTTTTACGAATTCTTCCATACTAATTTATACTTAACTTTATTAAGTATATCTCCTTTCTATTTTTATTTTAATTTTATTTATATTTTGTATTATATGGTTGCATTTCATCATATGTCAAAGCTTTAGGCTTTTGTTTATAATGTATTTTCTTACTAACTGATTCATTTTCATTTTCTATAGCATTTCTTATATCTGTATATGTTTGTGCATGATTAACTAAATCAGTTAACTGTGGATTTTCATCTAATATTCTTTTACTGTTATTTACTTTTCTCATATAAACATCCCTTTCTTTTCTTTTTATTAGATTTCCACCTATGTTTTTTTTAATGCATACTTTAAACCAATTGTGGCTTAGTAATAAATGTATTAAAAAACGCATAAATCCAAATTAATGGATTTATGCGTTTTAATTTCCAATAAAAATTTCATATATAATATCTAAAGTACATAGTCATTATTTTTAATTTAAGTATCTATCAGTAGATTTATAATTAATTTAAAATTTATAAAAAAAGCATCTATATTCTAGATGCCTTACTGGTGCCCAGAGGCGGAATCGAACCACCGACACGGGGATTTTCAGTCCCCTGCTCTACCGACTGAGCTATCTGGGCATTTGGCGGAGAGGGTGGGATTCGAACCCACGGTGCCGTTAAGCATCACTGGTTTTCAAGACCAGCTCCTTAAACCACTCGGACACCTCTCCAATGATTTTTATCTCTTATATTTATTAATATATCATAAATTTTTACATTTTTCAATAATTTTTATATTTTTTCCTTTTATTTCAAAAACTATATAAAATAGAAATGAGCATTTCAAATACTTATTTCTATTTTATATAGTATCTTTTAATCTCATTATATTATGCATAATATGGTATATTATAAACTAAGAATCTTTCATTAACATCTTTCTTATATAACTTTTCTAACTGTATTTCTTCTTTTAGCATAAATGGTGTCTCATTTTCTATATAATATATATAATCATCACTAGGATAATACAATATTAACTCAATATACCTTTCACTTTTATATACTGAATCTAATATATTTTCTACTATCTTCCTAAATATCTGTACTGAAAATGGATTAAAAAAATAAAATCTATTATCTTTACTTTTTATTTCATAATCTTGTGCATAGCAACATTTAAATTCTATTTTTTCTTTACCTTTCTTATGTTCACTTACATACGCTTCTTTATTTTTAATACATTCTTTATAATACTTTTCCTCCATTTCTATTCCAACTACATTAGAATTAAATCTATAATTTATATAAAAGTTTAGCCTACCTTTCCCACATCCAAAATCAACTATAAAATCATCTTCATTTAAGCTGTATATTTTAAATAATTCGTCTAAACATTCATATGATGTAGCTTGATATGGATGATAATGCCTTACTTTTTCACTCCATAATTCTTCTCCTAAAGTATCTATATTTAATAATTTTTCATATTCTTTTTCTGTCATTTATTTCATTTCCTATCTAAATATATTTTTTATTGAAACTCTATTCAGATTAGTAATACCATTTAGATATAATTTCTATACTTTCCTTTGATGGATAAAAATTTTTATCTTTTCCCTTTTTTCCTACTGCAAATACAGAAAATCCTTTTATATAGTCTTTATCTTCAAATACAATTTTATAAGCATTAAAACATCTAGATTGTTCTTTTGTATTTTCTACATTGGACACTTCACTATTCCATGGATGTGTTGCTGCATTATCTTTTTTAGGAAATCCTAATTCAGCAAAGTAGATAGGCTTATTATATTTTTCATAGAATCTATATATTTCTTCGACCACATTTTGATTTCTATTATATATAGTAGTAGAGTTTAAAGCATTTACTAATTCTTTTACTGTATTTTCTTTTTTATCACTAAGTTCAAAATAAGCTGCTATAGATATAAAATCTACTTTAGAAAATATTTTATTATTTAATTTTTTGTAATAATCCTCATTACTCTTTCTATCCCAACTAGCTGTATACCACCATGTAGTCTTATATGTTACTTCTCCCTTAAATCGCCCTTTAACAAAATTAACTATATCACACCAGTTATCTTCATACATCTCTAACTTTGAGAAATTTGATGCTATAATCATTATATCTACATCGTACTTATTTGCTATATCCTTAATTAAAATATTTAATATATTTTTCCAATCTTCAAAGAATTTTTCCTTATTTACGGGGTTATAATCAGTTTCATATTTACTTCCATTAGCTATCCACGGATATGCTTCTAATATAATATTTATACCTTTTGATTTCAGTATTTTTATTAATCTTATGGCTTTTTCTTTACTATAAGAATTTATTTTCATATTATTTGAGTCTAAATCTGGTATTTCTATAACTATAGGTACATTAACGGTATTCACTTTCAAATCATCTATATCCTTTAAAGCTTGTTCTATTTCATAATCAGTTGATAAGTTAACAGATTTTATCTTTTCTGTTATAGTATTATTTTTGTTAGTACTTTTAATAGCAAAAATAACGCTTAGTATTACTAATGAAGTAATTATTATTAATATTTTTTTTCTCATAGCTCTCCTATCTTTTTTAAATATAAAATACTAAGCATTAGTTATAAAGCTTAGTATTTTATATTTATATATTATTTTTTATATTTTAAAGCTAATAAAACTGTTGCTGATATAACCATTAAAAGTAATACTGATGCAACTATTATAAACTGTTTACTTTTATTATCTAGTTTATTTACTTCTTTAGTCTCTTTATTTTCATCTACATCATCTAACTTATAATTTAAATCTTTTATATTTCCTTCTCTATCAATTACTATAGTATCGCCTTTTAATGACTTTGTGAGATCTAAATCATTTAAATATCTAGTACTTAATGCTAAATCCTTTATTTCTGTTGATGCAATAACCATCATACCCTTATCTTTATTATATGGCGATTTTGTAAGTTGTATAGATGATAGTTGTTTTGAATAATCTCCTATGAATTTTATCTTTTCGTTGCTTTCAAATCCTAAATAATCTTTATTAAATTTTAAATTTAGATATTTATTAACATCTTTTATAGTTAAATTATTAGTTGGAGTTCCTATTATTATTAAATTACTTTTTTTATCATCTGATTTTAAATCACTTGATTTTATAAATCTTATATCTCCATTGTTATATTTAATACTATGACCTATATAGGATATTATACTACCTATTTGCGTTAATGCTGTTGAGTCTAATTTATCGGGTACTACAACTACTGTATCATTAACTTTATCATCCTTAACAAATGGATACGGATAATTTTTCATAGTTAAATTATTGGTATCATTGTAATCAAATTCTATATATGATTCATTTGATATATATGCAAATGGGTTATCAGTATCTCTAGTTACACAAGCTAAATCTAATAGTTCTAAATTAAATACAATTTTGATTTGATAATAATTTTGATTTAAAGTTTCTTTTGGAAGGTTAAGCTCTACGGTATCATTATTGGCATTTTCCTTTGTTAGTTTCTTGCTTCCTATAGGTATATTATTTACATATATAGTTACTAAAGATCTTTCAAAATCTAAATTCTCACCATATCTAATATTTAAATTTATTTTACTACCTTCTTTAACTTCTTTACTTTTAGGTATACTTATATCTATTATTGATTCTTGTGTAAATGGTCCTTTCAATGTAATATTATCATAACCTAAATCTTTAAAATTCAATCTATCTTTATTTTTATAATTATATATGTCATCTACATCCGTATCTTTATTTATAATTATGCTATCTTTGTTTAATTCATTTATTAAATCTTTACTATTTATAAGTTTGCTAGCTTTTTTAAGTAGTTCTTCATTATTGGATATTATGATAAGCATTTTTTTATTTTTATCAAATATTGAATTTGTATTTTTTATAATACAATTTTTATCCAAATCTTCTTTTTCTTTTGCAGTTAATAAATTAAGTATTTCACTTGAAGTATTACTTTTATTGCCTATATATATAACATTTTTATCCTTGTTTTTAAATTGAGAGTATAGATTTATATCAAAATTAACATTATCATTTATTATTTTTTCTCCAAAACCACTACTAAGTATCATAGCCGAAGTTAATTCTTCACTTGAATAATTATCTGGTATTAATATACTAGTTTCTAATTCATTTCTTCCATTTTCATTTATATAAGTATCTTTGTACTCGCTTATCAAATTAGATGTTGGCTTATAATTATAGGATACACTTATATTTGATTCCTTATGTACTACTAACCAGTTAGCTGTATTTGAGTCATCTCTACAAACCTTATCAGAAATAGTTTTATAAGCTTTTATCTCTACTTTATTATAACCTGTCTTTATTAAATCTTTTGGTATATCTATATTTATTTCTTTTTTATATTCCTTATTTCCATCTAATCGTTCTGAATGGATTGGCACATCATTTACAATTATTGTTATTGTAGAATAATTCACATCTAATAGTTCACTTTTTGTAAATACTAAGTTAATCTTAGTTTTTTCAACTAAAGCATTTTTAGGAACTTCAAAATATTTATTAGTACTACTTATAACCCCATTCATAGTTATGTCATTTTTAAATTTGTAATTTTTTACATTTTGCTGTGCAAAAACTATATCACAGCTTGTAAAACTAATAATTAATGATATCATTATTGCTATTAATCTCATTTTATTTTCTCCTAAAATCGTTCGGTTTTATACCACTTAACTTCTCTTTTGTGTATGGCGTCAGAAAAATACCCAACCATTCCTTTTATAGCAACAAATAGCCACATTTGAGAATATGTAAAATACATAAGCCCAACTAAAAATATATTGCTTAAATTACTCTCTCCCTTTTCCATACTAAGTGTTATAGATACCTGTATTACAAATAGTATATATGATAGTATCCATATAGTAAAAAAATCAAATGGGATATTTATAGTTACTATTTTAAATATTCCTAAAATAAATATTATATCTGATAATACAACAGATGTTAAAAATAGAAAATATACTGAAAAGAAGTATAGTATATCAAACAGCACTCTATTTTGTTTGCCCTTAAATAAATTAGTAATATACTTAACTAATACATATATATTTCCCTTTACCCATCTTGTTCGTTGCTTTATCCATACATTTACAGTTTCTGGTTCTTGCTCCCAGGTTACTGATTGAGGGACATATGTTATTCTTTGTCCCATTTTATAAATCCTAAAACTTATTTCTGTATCCTCTGCTATTGCCTTTGTGTCCCATCCTCCTAATTTTTCTATAGTACTTCTTCTAAGTACAAAATTAGTGCCTGGTATAGTACAAAGACCTAATAATTGTTTTCTACCTGCTTGAGCTATCCATTGAAAACTTAGAGTTTCTATATTTATAAACTTAGTTAATATGTTTTTATGCTTGTTTCTAGTTCTAAATTTTCCTATAACAGCCCCTAGTTTTTCATCTTTAACTATGGTCTGTATCAAATATCTTAGTGCAGTTTTTTCTGGTGTATTGTCAGCATCATATATTGCAATATATTCTCCCTTAGATATTTGATATCCTATATTTAGTGCATTTGATTTTCCTTTACCACCTGTTATATTATCCGTATTTATGATGGTAAAATTATAATTTCTATATCTATTTTTTATATTTTCTAATATTTCCTTGGAATTATCACTAGAATTATCATTTATAACGATAAGTTCCATTTTATCTATAGGATAATCTAGTAGTAATAAAGATTCTACAGTTTTACCAATTACCTTGCCTTCATTATGTGCTGGTACTAGTATTGATACAAAAGGGAACTCTTTTAATTTTTCATCTTTAAATTTAAGACTCTTTAAATAATATATATATCCACTTATAGCTAGTATTATATTTGTTAAGAGTATAGCCCATATAGATGATAAGGAAATTAAAAATATATAATCTACTAAACCTATCATAATTATCTCCTTGTAAACTTTCGTCTATTTATAATCTTAAATACTATAAAGATTAATATAAATATTAGCAATACTACAACAACAAACTTTACAACTATATCATTTAACTTATTTATAGACTTATTAAACACTAAATCATTGTGTTTTCTTATAGATTTATACTTATCATAACTTGTTATTATATTCTTGTTATTTGATTCTATTTTTATATCATCTATATTTATATAGTTGTTTTCTTTTTTTAAATCTAAAAAGCTTACATTTTTAGATTTAATATATTCTATACACTCTTTTAAATAGTTTGTGTCTACATCAGTATGGAAAAAAAATCCTCCAGTATGGCCTCTTACCATAGATAGTTTATAATAATTATATTTTATTTTATCTACCGCTAATTTGTCATCTTTAGCTATATATCCTAAATTTTCCGGTATTAGTGTATTAAAATTTTTACTATCTTTTATTATATATGGAAATGTACTCATATTAAAAATTTCACTATTATTTTGGTATCTCCCCATATATGTAGATATGTATTTTTTGATTTCTTTATACCCATCTTGAATCATAGCATATTTTTGTGCTTCAAATCCCAATGGGTATATATCATTTTCTATACATAATCTTAGTCCACTTAATAACCTATTTTTAATATATATATTTATATCTTCACTTTTACTATTTAATATCTCTTTATTAAAAAATTCATACTCATCTTCATCTGATTTTTCTTTTCTATTATGATAGTATCCATTTAATATAACACTACCACCTTTATCTTGCATATATTTTATAGTATTTATAAAATTTTCATCTAGAGTGATTAATTCTTTAATACTCTTATCTCGATAAGTAGGTGTTAAAGATATTATGAATGGTATATTTTCTTCATATAAATAATTAGCTAAATCCTCTAATTTTTTTGTGTCACTAAGAGGATTTACATCTTCTATTTTTACAAATATTTTACTTTCTTCAAAAGAAGTTCGTTCAAAGAAATCATTTAACGTATCTTCAAATATATAAGATTCATACATGTTCCAATCAGATATATAATACAAATTTTTATCTTGCAATATATATGGGTATGTGTTATATCCATCACTCATAGTAGCAATAATATTACTTTTACTACTTGGTTGTATTATGTTGTAATCACTTTCATTTTCTAATACTATATCGTCTCCTTTATAGTTTAATCTTGTTATATTATTATTTTTATATATGTACTTTATTGAATATTTATTATTATACTCTAGTAAATTTGCAATTTTATCCCCTATCCAGTATATACGTTTATTGTAATTATTAATATCTTCTAAAAATATTTTATTCTCTATATTATTGTTTATATTTATAACAAAGACATAGTCATAATTGTTTAAACATCTTTTTTTATAATCATTTATATTAATATTGTCCACTTTATTATTAAATACGTATAGTAGCTCATTAAGGTGATTTACTGTATTAACATTAGACTTAAATTTAGTTTTAGTTTCATAAACTATAAGAGATTTTTTATTGCTATTATTTTCACTATAAATTCCACTTGAACTTGCTAAAATTATACTAATTATAATAGTTATTTCTATTATAAATTTTTTTTTAAACATCATATTGTAATTCCTCTTGTACATATGTTTTATATTCAATAGGAGACTTTATATTTTTTTTATACTCTACTGCTGCTATTTTTGTGTCTATATTTATGTAATTTTTATTATTTTTCAAGCTTAGACTAAGTTCATCTATACCTGTTTTTATTCTTTCTTTTACTATATTAGCACCAAATTCATCTGTATTTGGCATTATTATAGCTATAGTATCATTTTCTATTGTGTATCTTTCATCTTCTATTCTTGTAGACTTTACAACTATATTGCTTATATCTTTCATTAGTTTGTTAGTTTTAACTTCCCCAAGTATGTTCTTTATTTCTTTATAGTATGGTAAGTTTATAAGCATTAAAGATAATTGAGTTTCATGCCTTTTAGCCTTACTCATCTCTCTTTCTAGATTCATATAAAATGCTTTTATATTAAATAATCCTGTATCCTCATGTATAGTAACCAAATTTTTATATTCATTTTCTAGCTTAAGATTTGATTGTTGAAGATTATTTATACTATTTGTAAACTTTCCTGTTGTATAAGATATTATTGGCATAAATATCATCCATATATAAGACATATATGTTATTTCTACATTTTTCGTTAGATTTATATAAAATATATATGCTGCATATATAAATATAGAAACTGATGTTGCTATAAGCCCTATAATTATTCCCCCTGTGTAAGTCATAATTATAGTAAAAAATGTTATACAAAACATTATAAAACTTAAATTTTGTGTTTGAAATTTAATATCAAATACAAATAACATGGTGATTATAAATAACTCTAATATTAGTCCTAAAAAATATCCATCTATCTTCTTGGAAATTCTATTCATATTTTCACTACTTTCTTTTATTCATTCTTCTGATTTAATTTAATTTTGATATATTTTTTCAATAATATCGACAATGTATTTGCTTGCAAGCCCATCTCCATAAGGATTTGAAGCCTTTGACATCTCATTATATAATTTTTTGTTAGTTAGTAATTCCTTTGTGTATTTATATATGTTCTCTTCATTTGTACCTACTAATTTTAAAGTTTTAGCCTTAATCCCTTCTGGTCTTTCGGTAGTTTCTCTCAATACAAGAACTGGCTTTCCAAGAAATGGAGCTTCTTCTTGTATGCCTCCACTATCTGTTAGTATTAGATATGACTTATTTAATAAATTATGAAATTCAACTACACTTAAAGGTTCTATTACATGTACCTTTTTATTACCTTTGAATTCTTCTTTAACTAAATCTCTTATTTGAGGATTAAAATGTATTGGATACACTATTTCTACATCATCAAATTCCATAGATATTTTATTTACTGCTTTAAATATATTCTTCATATTGCTACCTAGATTTTCTCTTCTGTGGCATGTTAAAAGTATCATTCTGTTTTTTCCTATTTTGTCAGTTATTTCACTTTTGTATTCCTTATCTATAGTGGTTTTTAATGCATCTATTGCAGTATTTCCAGTTATATATATTTTTTCAGGATTTTTTCCTTCTTTTATCAAATTATCCTTTGATTTTTCTGTTGGTGCAAAGTGTATATCAGCTATAACAGATGTTAACTGTCTATTTAACTCTTCTGGAAAAGGAGAATATTTATTATAGGTTCTTAAACCTGCCTCTACATGACCTACTTTAACTTGATTATAAAAAGCAACTAAGGATGATATAAACGTTGTAGTTGTATCTCCATGTACAAGTATTATATCTGGCTTTACTTCTTTTATAACTTTATCTAACCCATTCATTATATTCGTGCTTATTTGAGACAAAGATTGATTTGACTTCATAATATTTAAATCATAATTAACCTTTATGTTAAATACGTCTAGTACTTGATCTAACATTTCTCTATGTTGTGCTGTTACACAAACTATAGACTCTATATTATCTCTAGACTCCAACTCTTTAACTAAAGGTGCCATTTTTATGGCTTCAGGCCTAGTCCCAAATACTGTCATTATTTTCATTTACTTCACCCCTGTATATTATTCCATAATAATTTTTATCTATATTATTATCTCTCAATATATTACATTAACTACAATATGATGTCAAAATTTATTGTTATTTATTATTTTTTTGTAGATTATATTTTTATTTTGATATTATTTATTATATTTTTTATTACTAAATTTATTCTATCAATTATAAATTAAGCATACCATTAAACTGTTAATATGTTCAAAGGTATGCTTCTCTTATATTTTAGTATTTAATATAAATTAAGCTTCTTTACATAAATAAGTATTCCCATCAACTGATTGTATAACACCTAAACTACCTAATTGACCAATTGCATATATAGTATATATTCTATCTGGATTTAATTTAACCCTTAACGGAAAAACTACATCTTTACTTTCACTTACTACTAATTTTACATTATACGTTCCTGGGTTTACATCTACATAACTAGTTCCCTCTCTAAATCCGATATCTTCAAAGAATGTCTCTCCATTTACTAGTATATCTACTGCTGGTGCATTTGGTGATAAATGTATAACTCTAAATGTAGAATATTCGCTTGATGGTTGTTTTTCTGAATAGTCTTTTATAACTAATAAAGATAAATCCCCTATATTCCCTGTCACTGCTACGGTATACATTTGCCCTTCATCTACTTCAAGCATTTGATTTATAACTGGATTTTCAGTAGTTCCAGATAAGTATATACCTACTGTATGTTCTCCTTCTTCTAACTCTACATACTCTGTAAATTCCATAAAATCTAATCCGCTAAATACAAGTGCCCCATCAATATAAATGTCTACTTTACCGATTTGTGGAGCGGCCTGAAATACTCTAACTAAAGATTTTCCTTCTTTTATTTGTAAACAATCCATTTTAAATCCCCCTTGATGACAATGTTCATTCTTTATATAATATGTGTCCATTATTTTATTTGTTACTTTATAAATTGATTTCATATATTTTCATTTTTTTAATGCAATGTTTGTATAGATAAACTACTATTAAAATATAAATATCTTATACTAGATTTAATTAAATTGAGGTGATTTTTATAAAAACTTTAGTTATACAAATAGATGTTAATTCTAATAAATTAAAGAATATATCCACTATAGAGAGATATATAAATTTAGCCATTAATAAATCTAAAATAGATTTAGTTATACTTCCAGAAATGTTTTGCTGCCCTTATGATAATAAGAATTTTCCTGTTTATTGTGAGGTAGAAGGAGGAAATCTTTATAATATTTTATCTGATATAGCTAAAAAATATAATATATATTTGGTAGCTGGATCCATTCCTGAAAAAGATAATAGTAAAATATATAATACTTCTTATGTTTTTGATCGATGTGGAAATAAGATAGCAAAACATAGAAAAATACATCTATTTGATATTTCTATAGATGCTGGCCAAAAATTTTTAGAATCTGATACATTATCATCTGGAAATGATGTTACAGTATTTGATACTGAATTTGGAAAAATTGGTCTTTGTATTTGCTATGATTTTAGATTTTTTGAGATATGCAAAATAATGGTTGATAAAGGCGCTAAGGCTATAATAGTTCCTGCATCATTCAACATGACTACAGGACCTATTCATTGGGAGCTACTATTTAAATCTAGAGCTGTTGATAATCAAGTTTATACAATAGGATGTTCTTCTTCCCGAAACAATAATTCTTCTTATATATCTTATGGAAACTCTATTTTAGTTTCTCCATTTGGGGAAGTATTAAATAGATTAGATGAAAAAGAGGGCTACTTTATAGCAGATATCGACTTTTCATATGTTGAAAAAATAAGAAATCAACTACCTTTATTAAAGCATCGTAGAAATGATTTGTATAATGTATCATATACAGATAATTCTAAAGTATAAATTTATTTTAATATATTATCTTAGTTTAATTTATTTGTAATTATTGAACTAAGTTTTTAGCTTTGTCAAAATCTAATACATAGTTAATAATAGATATCAACTTACTCCCTACTTCTATATCTTCATCACTTGCTAACCTTATATATATTCTTAACTCTTCCCAAAGCTTTTCTTTACCTAGATCTTCATTGCTTATATTATGAAGATCTCTTATTACTTCTATAATATTTATTTTTTTACTTTTATTTAGTGTATCATGATTTTTAATATAATCTATTGAAGAATCTACTAATTTAGTTAATTCCTTTTTATATTCTCTTATACTTAATTCTTTTTTGTATCCTACTAATTCTTTCATTAATTTTTCTAAATCAGATTTTGAGTAATTCCATACTCTACCATCATATTTTTTTATATTTTCTATACATGAATTATATTTATCTATTAGTTCTTCTAATCCTATAACTATTTCTAAATAGTTATTTTCTTCAATTAAGTTTTTGCATCTATTTATATCCTTATCAATCTCTCTTATTGTTTTATTCACATTTAGTCCTCTTTTCTATTTTAATTATAATTTTTATTATTATATATAATATATCAATTTACTTAGTTAATAAACATATTTTATCTCACTATTGTTATTTAAAATATTATACCTTTTTAATATTTTAGTTTATCTAATCTATTAATATAGAAAATATTTACTTTTAACAAAAAATAGCATAGATAAAATATCTACGCTATTAAATAATATTTTGTAATTTAATTTTTTTCTTTATATTTATAAATATTATATAAATTATATATATTTATAATAATTATAAGCGCATTAGATATGGCAACAGGATATGCTTTTACATATAATCCGTAAACTACAAATAAAAAACATCCTATAGAATTTATAATTCTAAGCTTTACTATAGATGTCATCGTTAATGATATAACTATAAATAAGGATGCTGAATATCCAATCCATTCAATAGGGTCAAAGCTAATCATAAAATTATCTCCTTTTTATTTCTTATAACTATTATTTGATATTTATATTTTTATATAACTATTTTATTATTATAGTAGTATTAATAGGTATATTATCATACATCCATCTAGCATTTTCTGTAGCTAATCTTATACATCCCATACTTATAGCTACTCCAAGTCTATCATCTATTACATAAAGTCCCTTAGGATCATATAGTATTGAGTGGTAATAGTAATCATCTACTATATTCATTGCATATTTTGCTGAACTTTTTTCTCCCCCTATAGCAGGATACTTTATACCTGACTTAAATATACCCTTTATTGTAGGAGTTGAGCTTTTTCCTACAGTGCTACTCCAAACGTGCAGTACCTTAAATCTATCATCTACTTTTTTTAATATATAGGTAAGTTTATCTTTAGTAGATGTAATTATAATATAGCCTGTATCACTTTTTATATGATTCTCATTTACAAACTCTTCCATATTTTTATCAAATTTGCTGTAATCTATCTGTCTATAGTATCTATTCATAAATAATATTTCACCTTCTCATAATAATATTTATTATAATTATGCTAATTATAAACTTTATGTGATATTTCAGTTAATTTAACTATTATTGTACGAATGTAAAATATTAAGTTTATTTTTTACACTCGCTAAACTGATTGGTATTACTTAACTGTAATAATTATCTACTAATTTTTGAAATATCATAATTTCCTTAAGCGTAAAAAAAGTGAAGTTTTAAAACTTCACTTTTTAAGTATTATTATGTTTCATATACTTATATGATTTAACTATACATCGAGCTTGATTTATAGTATATATTGATATTTCATAAGATGATGTTATTATAAAAGTCGATACTACTCCTACTAAGAAATCATAGTCACCTAATGCCATAATCTCCTCCAGTATTTCTTTTTTTATATTATATGAAACTAAAATTTTATAGTTACATTAAGCTACTTCTTTTTTCCTTTTATTAACTTTATTTAAGTTTGGAATACCAAATGTTATAGCTATTATTCCACAAGCTAACATTAACCAAGGATAATGTAGATATTTAATTAATTCAACAGGAGATATTCCTACCATCCCTGCAGCTGTTAATACTTGTGCACCATATGGAACTATGCCTTGCCAACAAGATGAGAATATATCTAATATACTTGCAGTTTTTCTATTATCTATATCAAATTTTGTAGCTATATCTTTTGCAAGTGGCCCTGCTGTTACTATTGCTATAGTGTTGTTTGCTGTACATAAATCTACTATACTTACTAATGCTGCTATACCAAACTCTGCACCTTTTTTAGTTTTTATTTTACTACTTATAAAATTAAGTATAAAGTCTATTCCACCATTTAATTTTATAAGTTCTACAAGTCCTCCGATTATTATAACAAGTAGACATAATTCATACATTCCTGATATACCACCTGATATAGCTTCTATAAATCCAAATAACCCAAATGAATTTGTAAATAATCCTATTGCACCTGCAAATACTACTCCAAAACTAAGTAAAACAAATACATTTACTCCACATAAAGCCCCTACTAAAACGCCTAAATATGGTAAAACTTTTATAAAATCATATCTATAGCTTGTGCTACCACCTAAACTATACCCTGATGTTATAGTAGCTAATAATATAGCAGTTATAATAGCTGCTGGTAAAACTATTAAGAAATTTACTCTAAATTTATCTTTTAATTCACATCCTTGAGTTTTGGTTGCTGCTATTGTAGTGTCTGATATCATAGATAAATTATCTCCAAACATAGCTCCACCTACAACAGCTCCTATTACTAATGGTGCTGGTATTCCTGTTTTAGCTGCAATTCCTATGCCTATTGGCCCAAGTGCTGCTATTGTTCCCATTGATGTTCCCATAGATATAGATATAAAACATCCTATTACAAATAACCCTGATACTAAAAGATTAGGAGGAAGAATTGATAAACTTAAATTAACAGTTGAGTCAACACCTCCCATTGCCTTAGCTACACTTGAAAAAGAACCTGCAAGTATAAATATCATAATCATAGATATTATATCTATATTACCTGCTCCTTTACAAAATACTTCTATCTTTTCTCCTAAACTAACTTTTCTATTAAGAGAAAATCCTACTATAGTTGCGATTATAAATGCTACTATTGCTGGCATTTTATAAAAATCCCCAGTTATTACCCCGCTACCTAAAAATACTATTAAAAATACACCCAGTGGTAATAATCCTAATATACTACCTTTTTTTGCTTCTTCTTTCATAATATACCTCCCTTTATATTAAAACTTCTAAAGAGTATAATTTTAATTTATTTAAATATACCTGATATTTTTTAATAAAAAAAACCTGAGATAACTCAGGCTTTGACAGCAAAAATTATACTCTCATCTTTCAGCTTATGCTGCAGGATTTAGCACCCGTATAATAATACTGGTTGCTGGGCTTCGTCGGGCCAGTCCCTCCGCCACTCTTGATAAGAATTATTTAATTATTTATATAATAGTTAATTTTCACAATTTTGTCAATATTATTTTTTAATTATTCTAATAAATCTACTTATAAATTATATATATTAATTTTTTATACATCTTAATTTATTATGATATATTAGCAAATAAAAAAAGTCATAATTAAATTATGATTTAATTATGACTTTTATGACTATTTATTAATAAATACAGATTTTAATATATTTAATATTTCAGTAAATATCTCAACATTAGATTTTACATTTTCTTTAGCCACTACTATATCTGCTGTTACATCTGTTGCAACTTCCGCAACGTCTTTTACATTTTCACTAATATCGCTGATATTATCAACTAAATTAGGTAATTTACCTACTACTGTATGTATGTCATCAGAATTTGTTGATACCACTGTATTGATATTTTTAATAAATTCATTAATATTTTTTAAAGTTATTATTAAAAATATTAATGCACCTATACCTAATAATGCTAGTATTATATATATTACATTTAAATCTATGTACATAATGTTATTCTCCATAGCAATTATTCTTTATCCTTAGCTTCTTGTGGAGCTTGTAATAATTCTACAACATTAGTATCTACTACGTCTTCATTTTCTTTCTTTTTACTATCTAAATACTCTTTTATTCTTCTCTTAGATTCATTTACATTTGTAGTTAATTTTTCTTTTGTTTTGGCAGCCTTTTCACTTACATTTGTGTTTATATCTTTAGCTGTATTTTTTATATCTTCTCTAGTTTCTTTTCCTGACTTAGGAGCTAATAAAACCCCACCTAGTATTCCTGTTATAGCACCTGTTGCAACACCTAGTGTAGCTATTTTTATCTTTTTATTTCTTTCTTTTGCTTTTTTAGCTTTTTTCTTTTGTTCTATTTTTTTTGCTAAACTCATGCTCATCACTCCTATTGTTAATTTGTATTATACCATTTTTTACTATTTTTCTAATATTTCTAATACATATATACCCAAATTAGTAAGTTTTAAAACAAAATAATTTATTTTTCTATTTATTTTTTTATATTTCAGCTAAATTAAATTATATAAATTAAACTTACATTTTATTTATACGTATGCACATAATAATATAATAATTATGGAAGGTAGGAATTGCTATGAAACATAAAGATATTAAGAAATTTAGTATATTACTTTACATTATTTATATTTTATCTATAATATTTTTTCTATTTAACAAAGAATTTGGAAAAAGCGTAATTAGCTTAATTTCGCTTATAATTACTTTTGTGCTTACTAAAGCTTATTTAAAAAACTTAGCTATACTTGACTGCCCATTGTACATAATTGGAAACATTTTTATATTATCTTCTTTTTTACTAGGTTCATGTTATGGACTTTACGATATAATCCCATTTTATGATGATTTTCTTCATTTTTGGTCTGGATTTATATCTGTTAAAATTGGATTTAATATACTAAAAAATATTAGTAGTAAAAATAATAAACTTTTAATATGTATGATTCTTTTCTTCTTTGCAATGGGCATATCAGCAATTTGTGAAATATGTGAATATTTACTAGATGTCTTATTTAAGATGAATACGCAATCTGGCGGTTTAAAAGATACCATGATAGATTTAATAGATGCTTCATGTGGTGCTTTTTTTATGATTGTATATTACTATAGAAAGTATTTAAGGTAAAATATTATATTAAACTCAACACTATTAAATATAAACAAAGCTACTTAACATATGTTAAGTAGCTTTGTTTATATTTAATATATCTTTTTACAGTAATCATTGTTGAATATAAATAAACAATGAATTATTATATATTTTTCTATAAAAGCTAAATTGTTTAGCCTAGCCTTTTAATAGCTCCTTGGCTTACTTAAGAATTCTTGAACACGTTTCTTCTCTTTCTCACGTTTAGCTTCTTGTTCTTCTTGCTCTTGTTTTAATGCATCTTCATATTTAATGTATTCTATTCCAGCTTCTTCAAATAGCTGCTGCCCTAAGCCTGTAGGATACTCTCCTTTAAATATTACTTTTTTTATTCCTGCTTGAATAATAGATATTGAGCAAAATACACAAGGTTGAGTAGTAGCATACAATGTAGCTCCTTCACAGCTTATTCCATGTTTAGCACATTGTATTATAGCATTTGCTTCAGCATGCCCAGCTCGACATAGTTCTAAGCCTTGTCCTGAAGGTATACCTCTTTTTTTTCTCTCGCAATAGCCAATATCTGAACAATGAATAGTTCCAGCAGGACTTCCATTATAACCTGTAGCTATAATTTGCTTTCCTTTTATAATTACAGCTCCTACTTGTCTTGAAACACACGTACTTCTAACTTTACTATCTTCGGCTATATCCATCGCCCACTCTGTAAATAATTTTCTCATATGATATGCTCCTTCTGTTCATTTATTATTTATAAATATCTTTATATGTCAAAATCCCTATAACCTTAGTTAAATCTAATCATTATACCCGCATCTATAATCTTATTTTTTATTTTCTTAAAATCATCTTAACTCACACGTCATTATTTTTTCAAGAGTTATTATAAATTTGTAATATTTAACTACTTATTTAACATAAATGTATATAATATATTTTTTTAGTAATAATATTACTATCCCTTTAATCATGCTCCTTAGTCATTAATTTTATATAGCTTTATTTTTCAGTTTATTATTAAAAAAAGACAGAAATAAATTCTGTCTTTTTTAA
Source organism: Romboutsia sp. BSD2780061687b_171204_C1 (assembly GCF_015560225.1). Lineage (NCBI taxonomy): Bacteria > Bacillati > Bacillota > Clostridia > Peptostreptococcales > Peptostreptococcaceae > Romboutsia > Romboutsia sp. BSD2780061687b_171204_C1. The sequence goes on from NZ_JADMRK010000004.1 coordinate 207,837, forward strand.
TAATAGCCCTTAAGCATCTACTTAAAGGCATAATATATATTTATATAACATAAAGTTTTGAAATTATCTTATCATATTTACCTCTAGCCAAGCAAATACCACCTGCATACTTTATATATTCTTCTTCACTAAGTTTTCCTTCTTCAACTTCACTAAATCTATCAATAATATTAGAATTATCTAAAAAATCTTCTACACTTTCTAATATACAAATTAAATTTATCTTAAACCCATCTGAATTTAACTTTCTTTCTTGTTTTTCTTCTTTTAAATACACTACTTCATGTTCTTTGTCTAACGTAACCTTTACGAAATCTGAAAGCCTCTTTTCTGTTGGTAATAATACTGAATATTTTTCCATATCTAAAAATATTTCATACAATTCTTTTAGTCTTGCTAACTCTGAACTCATCCTTAATCTCCTTTATATAGCCTACCTATTAATCGTGGTTATACTTTGTACTTTCATTATAATTTCATCTACTTAATTCGTCAACTTTTTACACTAAAATGGTTTTAATTACTAAAAAAAGCATTGAGTTGTTTACTGACTTTCAACTCAATGCCTGTTAATTATTTATTTTTTTTATTATATTCTCTTAGTAGCTGTTCTTCACCCATTTCTACTAATCTTCTACTCATCACACCACCTAAGTTTCCACCTATATGTCAATTTTTATATGATGTATCATTAGATCCATCTATATGACTATTTGATATTCCTAGTTCATTTGCTATTTCTAGTTTCATTTGATTTAGAGCTTGTTTAGCATTACTTATTGCTGGTTTTTTAGACATTTTAATACCTCCTTAAACTTTCTTATATATTTTTATCAAATTTAAATGATATTATTATGTATTTTTGATTTATAAGATTATTAAAATGCTTTTACCTAATATAAAACATTAAACTAAAAAATCACTTGGTTTTATCCAAGTGATTTTTTTATATTAAGAAATCTTCATCTTTTAATTCTTCATATACACCTTTTTGATATCCATTACCTTTAGTCGAGAAAAAGTCGTGATTTTTGGTTTCTGTACTTAGTCCATTTAGTACTATTGGGTTTATTTCACTTACTTTATAGTATTCATTAAACCCTAAATTCTCTAATGCCCTATTAGCATTGTATTTTAAGAAATTTATAACTTCACTTTCAAGACCGCTATCTTTGTATATAGTGTTTGTATAGTTTATTTCATTTTCCATTAAATCTTCAAGTATTTTGTACATTCTATCTTTTAATTCTTCTTTTTTAGCTTCTTCAAACTTTTCATATATTTCTTGAGAAAGAAGTCCTATATACTTTCCATGTAGTGATTCATCTCTAAGTATAAGAGATATTATTTCTCCACTTGCAACCATTTTACCTTGGCCTGCTAGATATAGTGGATAGAAAAAACCTGAGTAGAATAAAAAGCTTTCTAAGAATACACTTGTTACCATAGATAAATATAAACTTTCTTCATCTTTTGTATTTTTATATTGGGCTAGTACTAAGTCCGCCTTTTTCTGAAGTGTTTCTTCACTTTCTATCCATTTAAATAATTCTTCAATTTCATCATTAGAAAGCAGTGTCATAAATATAGATGAGTAACTTTTAGCATGTATTTCTTCCATAGTTCCCATAAATGATAATACTGCTTTTCTTTGAAGGTTATCTGTAAGGCTCATCATAGATGGTACCCCATCATTTCCTTGCTTAGTGTCTAGTAATGTAAGTCCACCTAATACTTTTTTATATAATTCTTTTTCTTTTTCATTTAATTCATTAAATACTTTTAAATCTTTTGAAACTGATATTTCCTCTGGTAACCAAAATTGTTTTACATTTTGTTCCCAAAAGGCTTGAGTAAATCCATCATCTTCTTTATTCCAGTTTACTGCTTTGTGTATTTTTTCTAATTTAAATGTCATAGTACTCCCCCTTATACTGAACACATAAGACACTCATTGTTGTCTCTAGTCATTTTAGTTCTTGTGTAGTAAAGACTTTTTAGTCCTTTTTTGTAAGCATATATATATAATCTAGCTATATCTCTAGTTGTTTTATCATCTGTTACAAATAATGTTGTTGATATACCTTGGTCAACATGATTTTGGACTGTTGAAACTATATCTATAACTTTTCTCATATCCATTCTATATGCAGATTGGTAATAAAGCATGTTTTCATTAGTTAAAAAGGGCATAGGATATATAGTTGTAGAATCACCATATGTTCTAACTTCAACCGGCTCTGTAATTGGCATTATACTTGATGTTGCATTTTGAACATAACTAATACTTTGAGTTGGTGCTATTGCTGTTAAGTATGCATTATATAATCCATGTACTTTTACTTCATCTAATAAAGCTTCCCATTCTTTAGTTGTAGGTATATGTATACCTTCAAACAATTTTTTTACTTTATCTGTCTTAGGTAAGTATGAATTTTTATAATATTTTTTTAATACATTACTATCTTTTCCTTTTGCATATTCTGATTTTTCAAACCCAACAAATGTTTTATTTCTCTCTTTAGCTATATTCATAGATGACTTTATAGCAAAATGTCTAACCATTGCAAAAAATACATTACAAAAGTCTATTGCTTCTTCTGATGTATAAAGTATATTTTCTCTCACTAAGTATCCATGTAAATTCATAGCACCAAGACCTACTGCATGTGACGAATCATTTCCATTTTTGATTGTTGGCACTTCATTTATACTAGTGTTATCAGAAACAAAAGTTAATGCTCTTATTGCAGTATCAATTGAATTTTCTATATCTTTATTATCCATTACATTAGCAATGTTTAAAGAACCTAAATTGCAACTTATATCTTGTCCCCATATATTTTCTCCAGCATATCCTTTTATATTTGATGGTGTTTGATATTGAAATATTTCACAACATAAATTAGACATTTTGATTTTACCAACGTCTTTTAGTATATGTTCTCTATTTGCAGTATCTAAAAATACAACATATGGGTATCCACTTTCTTGTTGCATCTGTGCTATCTTTGTTAGCATTTTTCTAGGATTTATTTCTTTTTTTCGTATATCTTCATCATTTTTTAAAATATCATACCATTTTTCCATATCCATCTCATCAAGATTTATATTATATTTTTTATAAACAGAATGAGGATAAAATGCATAAGCCACCTCATTTTTCTCTGCCAATTCCATAAATTTATCTGGTATTAATGCCCCTAAAGATAATGATGCTAATCTTATTTTTTCATCTGCATTTATCTTTTTGGTATCCATAAGTAATTCAAAATCTGGATGAAATACACTTAAATATACAGCCCCGGCACCTTGTCTTGCACCCATTTGGTTAAAGTAGGTAAATGACTGTTCTAGCATTTTAGCAACTCCTACCACACCGCCTGCTGCTCCTTCTATGTCTTTAATAGGGTCTCCTGAAGCTCTTAACCTTGATAGATTAAGTGCTACCCCACCACCTATTTTAGACAAATGATTTGCTGATGAAATTGCATATGATATACCTTCTGTACTATCTTCTATAGATATCAAAAAGCACGATACCATTTCTCCTGCTCTAGCTCTACCTGCATTTAAAAATGTAGGTGTTGCTGGTTGAAATTCTTGTTTTACTAGTTTCTCTGCTAATTTTCTTACTAAATTTTTATCACCATTTCCAAGTGCTAAAGATACTATAAGAACTTTATCATTATAGCTTTCTAATATTTCTTTATTGTCATTAGTCTTAAGTGCATAGTTTTGATAAAACTTATTTGCACTCATATATGAATTAAATTTAAATCCATAATTTTTTATGATTCTTTCTATTTCTTTTATAAAGTCTATATCATATCTTTCTATTACTTCTTTAGAATAGTAATTATTATCTATTAAATATGATAGCCTTTCTTCAAGACTATTAAATACCTTTGTTCTAGGTTTTATATATTCATTTATATAACTGTATAATGCTTCTTTATCTTTTTCTAATTGATATTTTCCTTCTTTATTTTTTATTATGACTTGATTATTTAGTTCTATCCAGTTCATTTTTCCCACCTTTTATTTAATGTTTTACTAATCATTATCTACCACTTATAGATATAATATTTAAACCAAATACTATATATTGTATATACACCAATAAAAGTATTCTTAATCTATTATTATATTTTATTTTTTTTATTCTTTTTAATATATAGTTTTTTCAACACATAAGGCATTGATAATTTTTTATAATTGCTTTTTTTATTTACAAATAATATTCATTATGATATTCTTAAGTTAAGTGGGAACTTATATTTTATATAAGTATTACGCTAGCCCAAATAAAGGCACTTATCTTTTGATAGGTGCCTTTCCGTTTTTATAAGTACAAAAAATTTCTTTACAATACATAAATAAAGAACTACAATGTTTTTGAAAAGATATCTAACTAGGGGTGCCTTTTAGGCTGAGAAATGATAAATTCATTAACCCTTCGAACCTGATGTAGTTTATACTACCGTAGGAAAGTTACTTTTGTGTTTATTAATAGCTATAAAACAAATATAGTCTATTTATTAATACATATTTTGAGAAGCTTTGCCTTATGGTAAGGCTTTTTTTATTTATTAAAATATAATAAGGGGGATTTTAATATGATGTATACTACTCAAATGGATGCTGCTAAAAAGGGGATAATTACTAAAGAAATGGAAATAGTAGCAAAAAAAGAAAATATGGATGTTAATATTTTGAGAGAGCTAATATCTAAAGGTAAAGTAGCAATACCTGCTAATAAAAATCATAAATCTTTAAATCCTGAAGGTGTAGGCGAAAATCTAAGAACCAAAATAAATGTAAATTTAGGTATATCAAAAGATTGTTGTGATATTGATGAAGAGATGAAAAAGGTTAATTTGGCATTAGATATGAAAGCCGAAGCTATAATGGATTTAAGTTCTTTTGGTAAAACCAAAGAATTTAGAAAAAAACTTATATCATCTTCTAATGCTATGATAGGAACTGTTCCTATATACGATGCTGTTGGTTTTTACGATAAAGAATTAAAAGATATAACTGCTAAAGAATTTTTAGATGTAGTAAGAAATCATGCAAATGATGGTGTAGACTTCGTTACTGTACATGCTGGTATAAACAAAGAAACTGCATCTGTTTTTAAAAGAAACAAAAGACTTACTAATATAGTATCTAGAGGCGGTTCTTTAATGTATGCTTGGATGGAGCTTAACCAACGTGAGAACCCTTTTTATGAATACTTTGATGAATTACTTGATATATGCGAAGAATATGACTTAACATTAAGCCTTGGAGATGCTCTAAGACCTGGGTCTATAAATGACTCTTCAGATGCTTGTCAAATAAAAGAATTAATGATATTAGGTGAACTTACTCTAAGAGCGTGGAAACGAAATGTTCAAGTAATAATAGAAGGTCCTGGACATATGTCATTAGATGAAATTGAGTCTAATATGTTACTTGAAAAGAAACTTTGTCATGGTGCACCATTTTATGTGCTAGGTCCTATAGTTACAGATATAGCCCCTGGATATGATCATATAACAAGTGCTATTGGAGGTGCCTTAGCTGCTAGTTATGGAGCTGACTTTTTATGTTATGTAACCCCAGCAGAACATTTAAGACTACCTAACTTAGATGATGTTAAAGAAGGTATTATAGCTACTAAAATAGCTGCTCATGCTGCAGATATCGCAAAGAAAATTCCTAAATCTAGAGATATAGATAATCAAATGAGTAAAGCTAGACAAGAACTTGATTGGGAAAAAATGTTTGAACTTGCTATTGACCCACAAAAAGCTAGAAGATATAGAAAAGAGTCAACTCCTAAACATGATGATAGCTGTACAATGTGCGGTAAGATGTGTTCTATGAGAAATATGAATAAAATAATGAGTGGTAAAGACTTAAATTTATTAAGAGCAGATAATTAGTTACATACTTAATTTAATATTATAAATATCTATTATATTCTTTGCATAACTAAGTTTCATCATATTTTAATGATTTACAAAAGAATACATAAAGTGGTATACTGTCCTTTATAAATATATATTTTTGGAGGAATATTAATGGCATTTATAATATTAATATTAGGTTTTATTTTCCTTATAAAGGGTGCTGACATATTTGTCGATGGTGCTGCTTCAATTGCTAGAAAATTTAATGTTCCAGCTATGGTTATAGGTCTTACTATAGTAGCTATGGGTACATCTGCACCTGAAGCCGCAGTAAGTATTACATCTTCATTAGCAGGACAAAATGATATGAGTGTTGCTAACATCGTAGGCTCTAACTTTTTTAACATACTTGTAGTGTTAGGTGTATCTGCAATAATTGCAAAGTTACCAGTTCAAAAAGATACTATAAAAAAAGATACTCCATTTTTAATAGGTATAAGCTTTATGTTGTTACTATTTTCACTTGATTTACATATAAATAGATTTGAAGGTATTTTTTTCTTATTAGTATTTGCCTACTTCTTAATAAATACTGTAAAAAGTGCTAAAAACTCTAATAATGAAGAAGACTTATCTGGTGGTGAAAGTGCTATAGCTATAGAAGCTGAAGTAAGTGAAGATGTTCCCATGTTTAAAACAATTATATTAAGTTTAATTGGTATAGCAGGAATTATTGTTGGTGGAGATATGGTTGTTGATTCTGCCACGACTATTGCAACATCATTTGGTATGAGTGCAAACTTAGTTGGACTTACAATAGTTGCAGTTGGTACTTCACTTCCTGAATTTGTTACTTCTATTATGGCTATAAAAAAGGGTGAAACTGAAATAGCTATAGGTAATGTAATAGGCTCAAACGTATTTAATATACTTTTAGTTTTAGGTTTAGCTACAACTATAAGTCCGATATCTATAAGTACATTTGCTCTTATAGATATAATATTTATGACATTTATAACAGTTTTACTTTATATCTTTATGAAAAAAGATAATTGTCTTGTAAAAAAACAAGGTTTTATATTAATAGCTTTATATATAGTATATATGATATATACTATAGTTAGGTAATCTAAAAAAGGAAGAACATAATTATGTTCTTCCTTTTTATTCGCTTATTATATTTGTATTATTTATATTCTTATATTCTAATTTATTTATTGCAAATATAATTCCAAAACTTATGATAGAAATTATTATTGAGCATATAAATATGGCTTTCATTCCATATAAGTCTATTATATTTCCATATATAAGTTTTATAACTGATGACCCAATTCCTATACAAAAAGTGTATATAGTCATGGCTGTAGTGTATAATTTTTTTTCTACTACGTTTCCTATAAAGTCAAAAACAGTTATAGTCATTATAGCTATTGCTACACCATGAGAAGCTGATGCTAATATAAATAATGCTATATTATTTGTAAATGTATATATTATCCATCTAATAAAAAGTGCAATTGCACTTACAGTAATCATTTTTGTATTTCCATATTTTTTTAAAAGATCTTTGGTCTTAACCATAAAATAAAGTTCTGGAGCTACCATAAACACAGTCAACATTCCTACAAGTTCCTTGCCTGCTCCTAAGTTTAATAAATGTATACCTTGGTAGGCGCTTACCCCATCACTTAAGGCAACAATACTTATACTTGCTAAAAGTATTAACACATATTGTTTATTAGTAAATAATTTTTTTATATCTACTTTTAAATTTAACTTTTCTTTAGACTCCATTTCTTTAGGTGTATTTAAATATGGAGTTATAAATAAACATAGTAGCATACTAAACATAAACATGTAGAAAAATGCCAAATCATTTCCTGTTAAATTCATTATATGACCACAAATAAAAGCAGATAGTGCATATCCTATAGAACCTAATACCCTTACTTTTCCATAATTTTTATTTTGTTCTTTACAATATGAAGTTGTTATAGTATCTGCAAGTGGCAATAATGAATTTCTAAACATTTCAAAAAATATCGCTACTATAAATATCGGTATAAAAGACGTTGTTTTTGAATATAAATATCCCAGTAAAAATGCTACTAATACATTTATCCATAATATAAGCTTTTGTTTTTTTATAATATCACTTATAATCCCCCATATAGGTACAAGTGCTATACCAATTATAGATGGTATTGATACTATAATCCCTATTTGCGATGGACTAAAGTTTAATGTTTTTTCTAAGTATACAGGTAAATAAGTCATAAATGACCCCAATCCTATAAACATACATAAGTATTTTATATAAAATTTAGACATAATATTCCTCCTCTTATAAGAATATACCATAATATTGTTAGTTTTTGTACAATCATTTTTTTTATATTTTTTAGAAAATTTAGGTATATTTATTAGTATTTAAGGTAATTATTTAAATAAATAAAAAAAGTGTGTACATTTGCTTAAATAAGTGTTACACTTAAATTACAGTAAATCAAGAAACAATCTTGATGTAGGTTTATAGGAGAATTGAAAATGATTCAAGGAATAGTAAAATGGTTCAATAGTGAAAAAGGATTTGGATTTATATCTGTAGAAGGTGGAGATGATGTATTCGCTCATTTCTCAGCTATACAAGTTGATGGATTCAAAACTTTAGAAGAAGGTCAAAAAGTAAGCTTTAATATAGTTGAAGGTGCTAGAGGTCCTCAAGCTGAAAACATAACTATATTATAATCATATAGATACGTTTTAAAGACTCAAATTTATTTGAGTCTTTTTTATTTATTAATTTTAATAATTATAAATTTTCTGAATATAGCAACAATTAAAAATGTCTATGTTATTTTTTACATAGACATTTTTAGAAATACAAAAGTATTTATAGATACAATGTTTTATAATATATAATTTACATATCTTTTTTATCTCGAGTTACATCATTTATCCAATTGCCACTTTTAACTCTTATAAATCCAACTATACCTTTTAATATTTCATCACTTTTTAATAGAAAAAATACAATAGATATTGGTAAATTAAATATAAATGCACCTATAAATCCAAGTGGTATAGATAATCCCCACATAAATATCATTTCATATTTAAATACATACTTATTATCTCCTCCTCCTCTTAAAACACCCATCATAAGATTTGAAGATAAAGACCTAAACAATGCTACTATAGCTGTTGCTGTCATTATTTCTTTTGATATTAATTTCGTTTCTTGTGATATATTATAAAATCCTAATATGGCATCTTTACATAAATAAATCATTAAAGCTGATATAACTCCAACTATTATGCTTAGTATGCTTATTGTGTTTGCATATTCTTTTACTTTTTCATAGTTTCCTTTGCCTATAGCATTACCTATTATAACTGATGAAGCACTAGATAATCCTTGTATAAATAAAGTTGCAAATTGATTTACTACATTATTTATGCTATTTGCTGCAACTACACTAGTCCCCATCCTACCAACTATTATAGATATCATAGACGATCCTACTGACCAACATAGTTCATTAAAAAATATGGGATATGTTACTTTTACATAATCATTAAATATTATTTTATCTATTTTCAAAATATAATTTAACCTATATTTTATTTTACTTTCTTTAAAAATTATATATGCAAATATTATAAAAAATTCTATTATCCTAGATATAACAGTTGCAATAGCTGCTCCTTTAATTCCTAATGGACTTATCCCAAACCTTCCAAATATTAATATATAATTTAAAAATATATTTATAAATAAAGATATACTATGTATGATCATAGGTATTTTAACAGTTTTAATGGACCTAAGTACACCGACAGTAGAAACTGTTAATGAATAGAATACATAACTTATACTAACTATCCTTATATACTTCTCCCCCATTGATATAACTGATATATCATCTGTAAATAGCTTCATAAATGCACCTGGCATAACCATAGCCACTAATACAAATAATATTGATAGTGCTATACTTAGCCAGTATGTAATAGTAATTACCTTGTGTATTGATTTTATATCTTTTTTCCCATAGTATTGAGAACACATAACGTTAGAGCCTCCAGAAATCCCAAACATTAATATCATCAATATAAAAAAAAGATGATTAGCTATAGCTGCTGATGATAACTCTACTTCGCCTAGTCTACCTAACATAACAGTGTCTGCCATATTAACAGATACTGTTATTAAATTTTGTATAGCTATTGGTATTGATATATCTATTATACTTTTATAAAACGATTTATCTTTTGTCATATACACTTATATTCATTCCTTTCACAAGTACATATATATCTTTTGTATTATTTAAAAGTTAATACATGTACTTATTTACTATTTATGTATATAAAAAAGACTAAGATTTAATCCTAGCCTTTTTATGATTAATCACATCTATATGTAGTTTTTCGTATTTTTGATTTTATATTCTAATTTTTTAGTCAAACATTATATCTATTATATCATCTACTGACATTTTACTAAGAAAATTTCCACTATCTGTATTACTATCTATAAGCTCTTTTACTAATTCTTTTTTCATTTCTTGTAATCTTATAATTTTTTCTTCTACTGTATCTTTAGATATTAGTTTTATAACATTAACAACATTTTTTTGCCCTATTCTATGAGCTCTATCACTTGCTTGATTCTCTACTGCAGGATTAAACCATGGGTCAAAGTGTATAACTATAGATGCACTAGTTAAATTTAAACCTGTACCTCCTGCTTTTAACGATATTAAAAACACATTATCATTATTTTTATTGAAATCTTTAACTAAATTAACTCTATCTTTTGGGTTAGTTTTTCCATCTAAATAGCTATAGCTTATATTTTCATAGTCTAATCTATCTTTTATTTTCTCTAATACTTTTGTAAACTGTGAAAATACTAATATTTTTTTGTCTTTATTTTCTTTTAACAATTTTACAAGCACCTCTAATTTAGAGTTTTTTATCTCATAGTTTTTAACCATTAATTCAGGGGCTATCGCTAACTGTCTAAGCTTAGTTAAATAAGATAATACAGACATATTATCATTTATTTGAATTTTATTTTTAGCTAAACTAAGTAAACCTAAGTATGCCTTTTTATGTTCTTTGTTAAGCTCTACATAATACTTTTGCTCAATTTTTTCTGGTAATTCATTTATAACTTCTTTTTTTGTTCTTCTTAATAAAAATGGTTTTATAAGCTTTTTTAAATCGTCTATATTACCTTTGTCTAAAAATATTTTTTTAAACTTTGATTTATCATATAAATATCCTGGCATTACAAAGTCAAATATAGACCATAACTCTATTAAGTTATTTTCTATTGGAGTTCCAGTTAGCGCAAACTTAACTTTTGCATTAATTTTTTTTACAGACTTAGCTATTATAGAATCTGGATTTTTTATATTCTGGGCTTCATCTATTATACAGTAATCAAATTTTATATTTTTATATTTTTCTGTATCGTTTTTGTAGGTTGTATAAGTTGTAAGTATTACATCATAATTATCTATATGGTTTATAACATCCTCTCTTTTAGACTTATAAGCTAGACCTATTTTTAGATTAGGAGAAAATCTTTTAAATTCTTCAAGCCAATTATAAATAAGTGATGTTGGTGTTAATACAATAGCTTTTTTATTTTCATTAGATTGTAAAAAAGCTATTGTTTGTATTGTTTTACCTAACCCCATCTCATCTGCTAAAATTCCTCCAAACTCATATCTAGACAAAGTTTTTAAAAATTCATATCCTTTAATCTGATACTCTCTAAGTTTTGCATTTATATTAGGCTGATCAATTTTTAAATTTTCTACTTTTTTAAAGTTCTCGACTATATTGTCTATATGATGACTTCCTTTTATAATAGAACTATCATTATCTTCTATATATTTTTTTAGATATAGTGATTTATTATTGTCTATTTTCATAGAAGTAAGATTTTCATACATCCCCAAAGTATCTATTAGTTCTAATGATTCTTTTAAATTCTTCTCACTTAAATCCAAGTAATTTCCACTTTTAAATCTATATAATTTATTGTTTTCTTTATATGCATTATATATATTTTTATATTCACCTTCACTTATTCCATCTATTTCTAGTCTTGCATTCATATAACCATCTTTTGATGATAATATATTAAATGTTATATTTGGATTTAACTTTGTGCCTTCTTTACTTTCATATTCTTTATCATTATTTAAATCTTCTATACCCTTTAGTACTATCGCTACTATGTGAGAGCATAAATTATTAGATTTTATACTTTGTGACTCTGAAAAACAATCACAACTTACATTTGATATTTCTCTAGTTTTAGTATTTATACTTATCATTGATGTATAATCTCTTCTTCTTTGTTCATCTAACACAGTTCCATAAAATATACATTTACTGCCATTTTGTTTAGCATAATTATTTAAAATTACTCCATTTTTGTATATGTAATGTCCAGAATTGTATTTACTTCTATCTGTATATGTTTTTAATATTTCTTCTATATTTATATTCATTTTATCCACCTTGTTTAATTTTTTGTAAATCTAATTTATCACTATAAAAAAAGAAAAGCTACCCTTTTTGTAAAAAATAAGTGTAGGACGTGTCCTACACTTATTTTTTACTTAATATATACTTAAAATTGATGTTAAACTAGGATCATTTAATAAATAATCAAAGTAACTATGGGCTGAAGTATATCCAATTCCATACTTTTCATTTTTATTATCTACATTTTTATATTCTTCTAAAGCACTCTTTACTGTATTATAGTCCTTCATATTATTAACTTTGTATATATCTCTTTTATCGTTAGGTATATTTGATACATAGTTAGGCTTCATAAAATATCTTGCATCATCTACTTTATGTTCATCACTAAGCTTTTTTAATACTTGACCATTTTTTCTGTGCATTATATGATCATCATATTTATAGTGATGTGCTATATGTGTAACGCTTCCTAACTTTTTTTCAAAGTTTAGTATAGTCTTTTCCATTAGATCATAATGAGTTCCTGGTTTTTTAGCTTCATCTGCTAGTATTATTACATTATCTTTTTTTACTCCTAGTTTATTTAGACATGCTTTAAACTCATTGTTTCTTAGTCTTTCTTTTTCTTTTCTATCTATACCCTTAAATTTTGGGTTATTTTTAAACACATTAACTCCCGACCCATCTGATACTAAAGTTACATATACATTGTCCGTTCCACATTCTTTAATAGCATCTACTATAGCAGTTCCTCCCCATAAAACCTCATCATCTTGATGTTGTGGGTAAAATACCACATGATCTTTAAATCTTTTAATATTGCCATTATTATACTGAGAGTATGCTGTATGTACACCAAATATTACTAACACAACTATTATTATCCCCATTATTTTTTTATCTTTTTTGTCTTTCATTTTCACACCACCTACTATTTTTATTTATATGTCGAAAATAGTCGTCTTTAAGCTTATTTTATATTAGCATACTTTACATCTAAATTATATGAAATTTAATATATTGAAATTTTTTTGTTACCGTTTTGAAATTTTTTTGTTACTTTTTAAATGTTTTTTATATAAATTAAGCTTTATACCCTTAATAATTTTAATAATTGAAAAGAAATAGGGGATAATTAGCCATATCACTATTTATCCCCTATTTCTTTTACTCTATTTAATAAAAACTTACATTTTTTATTACTCTGCATCAAAATCTATATGAAACTTTCCTTCTGGTGAATTTATATCTAAATAAGATAAATTAAAATTTTCATCCATTACGTCTATTTTATATTCAAATAAAACATCATCTTCTTTCTTAGACATAAATATGTAGCTACCATTATCTTTATCTTCTATTTCATCACATATTTCTTCATATATTTCTTCACCACTTACACTTCTTTGGTATCCAGAATTTTTTATTTTCTCTTCTATTAATCTGTATATTTCTTCCATGTTAAACTTCCTTTCTAGTTAAACTACTATATATTATATACTTACATAGTATTTGTTAATTCATAATTATATCATTTAAATATACAGCATAACAATATTTATAAAGTTATTTTCTCTAATATAAGTTTATTTAACCTTTACATATATTGCGAAATTATATTATATATAATATGCTTATCTAAGAGGTGATAATATGAATATATTAGAAAATGATAAACTTATAATAGAATCTAAAAATAGTGGTGCTGAACTAACTAGAATATACTCTAAAGATCTAAAAAAGGAAATACTATGGAATGGAGATAGCACTCATTGGTCAAGACACTCTCCTATATTATTTCCTATAGTCGGTAGATTAAAAGACAACAAAACTTATATAGAAGATAAGTTCTATAATATGAGTCAACATGGATTTGCTAGAGATATGGATTTTGAAATTATTTATAATGATAATACCTCAATAACTTATAGATTAATATCTAGTGATGAAACTAAAAAACTATATCCTTATTCTTTTGAACTTTTAATAAAATATACTATTATTAATAATAGCATAAATACTAATTGGATTGTTTTAAACAAAGATACAAAAGATATGTATTTTTCAATAGGAGCACACCCGGCATTTAATATATATGATGATTTGTGCAATTACTACCTAGAGTTTAAATCTAGAGATATAGTAAAAAGAATAAGCTTAGAGGGTCCTTATTTTAATAGTGTAAAAGAAGTTTATAATTTAAACAATTTAAGATTAGAACCTAAGATTTTTGAAAAGGATGCATTAATATATACTAATATAGATAGTATTAACTTAAAATCTAATAAATCTAAAGATTACATAAACATTAATTTTAAAGATTTTCCACTAGTTGGAATATGGACTCCTTACTACAAAGATACAAACTCTACTGCTCCATTTGTATGTATTGAACCATGGTTTGGACTAGCTGACAGTGTAAATTCGGATAAAATATATACTAACAAAGCTTATATAAATAAACTTAAACCTTTAGAGTCATTTAATAGTTTATATACTATAACTATAGAAAAAGAGTAAGGATTAACTTACTCTTTTTCTATATGTTAATTATCTTTATTAATTAATTTTTTATATGGTTTTTGTATAATTATATCTACAACTTCGCCTATTGCTATGTAAATTAATATTTTTGGTTCTGTAAAAGTTATATAAATAAATATACCTATTATAATGACTATTAATCCTATAATTTTTATTAAAATCTTTTTATTGTCTTCATCATAGTCTAAATCGTCTAAGCATCTGTCAAAATCTTCTTTAGCTCCTAAGCTATAAAGTCTTTCACATACAAAAGCTACCCAAAATAGTGGCATATTTACATCATAAAACAATTTATATGCAACTAGAGCTAATATAGAAAATAATAAAGATGAAATAACTACATTATCCTTACTCTTAGCTTTCACTTAAATCATCCTTTCCATATATAAAATATCATACAATATTACTTTTTTCTACATAATTTCTAATTTATATTATAAAAATAAAGAGCTGCCTTATAAAGCAACTCTTTATTTTTATCCAATTATAGCATCTTTAATTTTTCTATTTATGTTATCCATATACTTATCTCGTTTTATTTTGTATTCATTATAAGAGTCTATATTTCTACATATGCTATTTATTTCATTTCTAACTACATTATTTATACTATCTAAACTTTGTTCATATAATATCTCTATAGAATCTATTTGTATTAATGTACTTGCTACCTCCATATATATATCATGTAATATATATTTACTATCTGATTTAAAATTAAGCTCTAGTTTACCTTGATGTTTTATAGGGACTATTTTTTCTTTTATAAATAATATAAAGTTTTCGAAATCCTTTTTATTATTAAGAGGCTCTACTTCAAATAGTATCCTAAAGAATAAGTTCCATATAAATTCACAGTTTAGCTTGCTCATTATAAAGCTACCTAGTTTTTCACAAAATTCATCTTCAAATTCAGGGCTTTTACCAAATTTTATTTTCGAGTTAAAGTCTATATCTTTCTTAGCTATCTCATTTAGCCTCATAAGACCTTGTATTGTTGTATCTTCACTTATATCTAAGCCATCTTTATTCTTATTAAATGAATAGTTTATAATAGTTTCACAAGGCTTTTTAAAATCTACTATAAATCCTATATCTTTTTCCATTTTTTCAGCAAAAGTATCATATGCAATTTTAGCTAAAAACTTTTCCATAGACTTTTGCTTTAATGTTTTATCTTTTGAAGTGTTTTCATTAAAAGATTTATAAACAGATAAAAGCTGGTTGTCTATCATTGCTAGATTATTTTTTATTGATGCCATAACATCACTTAAAAATTTATCTACCATTACATAAGTATTATTTTTATATATAACTTGATGTTCTATATCACTCCAAAATATATTTACCATGGATTTTATCTGTATTTCAAAATTTATTTTGTTTTTTCCATATGTAAATAAACCATTTATTCTATATATTTCAAATCCATTTTTTTGTTTTCGTGGCTGCTCTTTATCTAGCCTTATCTTAACCTTGTCATTACTTTTATTATAAAAATATATATTATCATCTGTAGTATCAAAATAAGACTTTAATACTTTATATATTAATTTCTCTTCTTCTATAAATCTACACTCTAGTCTTACACCTATTAAGTCTGATAGATTATGTATAAGCTCTTGTGGTGTCTCATATCTTTTTAAATATCTATTTCTTATTATTTTTTCTCTTAAACTATATTCTGTTTTTACTCTTGAATTAACATTTAAATATTCTTGGTCACTAGATTCAAGTATATTTTCAAAATAGTTCTCTAGTTCTTTTGATAGCATATTTAATGTAGGTGTTAAGGAGTTTAATAAATCAATTGACTCGTCTATAAATTCAAATTCTTTAAGGCTCATAATATTCTCCTATTTCTTTTTAGTACTTAAATTTTACACAAAAAAGGGACATTTATCAAATGTCCTTTTTAAATTTTACTGTATACTTATACCAAAATGAGTATTTTAAATAAATTTAGTAAATACTCATTTTTAGCATACATTATATATTATTTATTATTTTTCCCTTAAGTATTTTAAATTCTACTTCATCTATTACACCTAAGTCATATAAATTTTTTATCTTTAATAATTCATTTCCTACATCATAGGATAAATTTTCATTAGAGTTATTAATTTTATAATTCTCTTTTAAATTATTATCAGCAATTGGCTCTACATTATTACTTATAAATGTATTTTCATTTACAAATATTTCTTTGCTACTTATTATGTCTTCTACTTCTATATTATTTATATCTCTTTGTAATATATTGTTGTCATATACCCTTACACTTTGAACTCTTACTAATTTTTCTATATAATTTTTTATCATAAGACTATTTCTAAGCTTTAAATTATCATTCTCGTAAAGACTATAGATCACTTCTTTTAAGCTGTCTTTTGATTCTTTACTTAATATAAATCCTTTATTAGTTAATATGTCTAGGCATATTTCATATAATTCAATATTTGTATAGTCCTCAAAGTCTAACCATATAGGGAATCTATAATTTAAAGACTCATTTAATAAAACTAATTCTTTCATTTTATCTTTTTGGCCAGATAAAACTATTTTTATTTTATTTTTATTGTTATCTATAAATTTTAAAAGTATAGAAATTATTTCTTTGTAATTATTAATATCTAATAATAAGTGAGCCTTATCTATTAATACTATTTTACCTAAAGATTTATTTAGTATATCTTCTAATTTTAAGCCACTATTTATTTCACCTATTATTTCTCTTATATCAATTTCTACTATATTCTTAGACTTTATCATATCCCTTGAGTAATACATTTCTGCTAATATGTTTAAAATAGATTTTTTACCTGTTCCTACATTTCCTGTAAATACTATGTTACTATACTTATTTCTATTATTTTTTTTGCCTAGTTTTACTCTCTTTTCTTGTATTTTAATAAGTTTGTATTCATTTCTTAAAAATTCTTTTGCTTTTTCATTTCCTTTAAGAGATTTAAGTTTTTCTTCTAAATCAAACTCATACTCTGATACTTTAATTTTTTCTATATCTTTAGTTGTAATTAGATTCATTTCATAAGTGCTTATGTTTTCTTCTGCTATTCTTATGCTTTGATTTCTTATTAGATTTTCTACATAATTTCTAACCATTCTACCATTTCCTGATGTAGAATCTGATTCTTCATATATATCTTCAAAGCTTTTTTTAAGAGATACATATGCATTTTTAGATAATTTGAATCCTGTTGAATCTATTAAATTAATAGCCATTTCTAATAGTTCATTTGGGTTGTAATCTTCAAAAGTTGTCCAAATTGGGAATCTTGATTTTAATCCTATATTAACATCAAAGAAATCTTCCATCTCTTCTTCATATCCTGCAAGTATTACTACAACCTCTTTAGAATAGTCTTCTATAAGCTTAAGAAGTGTTTCTGTAGCCTCTCTACCTAATGAATCATTAGCTAATGTATAGGCCTCATCTATAAATAAAACTCCTCCTATAGCCTCTTTAAACTTTTCTTCAGTCTTTTTACTAGTTTCACCTGGTACCTCTGATATAAAACTTGATCTATCCGTTTCTATCATCTGACCTACCTTTAAAAGACCCATGCTATTTAGCATTTCTGATACTAATCTTGCTATACTAGTTTTTCCTGTTCCTGGATTACCTACAAACACCATATTTAAGTTTTGCTCTATTTTAGTATCTATTCCCGCTGCTTTTCTCTTCTCTTGTGCAACTATAAGCTTATATTGGTTTCTAAGTAAGCTTTTAACTTCATTTAAACCTACTATTTGGCTTAGTCTTTCTTCTAAATTAAATTTTGCTTTTGCTTTAAAGTTGAAATTGTCTCTTTCTAGCAAATCTATTTCCTTACTTTTATCATTTATATACTTTTTAGATGAATCTAATATAGCATTTTCAACTATATTTCTTACAAATCTAGCATTACCTAAATCATTTTTACCACTTATTTGATTTTTCGCAAATAAGTCTATTAATTCATTTTTAACGTTTTTTGCTATTCTATATCCTTTTGATTTTGCAATATTTAAAGCTATCTCATACATTTCATACGGAGTATAATCTTCAAAATGTATAGTGTTTAAAAATCTTGATTTAAGACCTGGATTAAATGCTAAAAATTCATCCATATCTTTTTCATATCCTGCAAGTATTACAACTAAATCATCTCTATTATCTTCTATACCTTTTAATAATGCATCTATTATTTCTTTTCCTACTTTATCATCATCACTTTCACATAGTGAGTATGCTTCATCTATAAATAATACTCCTCCCATAGCAGAATTTATTATATCTATAGTTCTTTTAGCTGTTTCTGCTGGGTTTTCTGTTACAAAATCAGCTTTGCTAACTTCCCTATATATACCTTTAGATAATATATTTAGTGCATTTAAATATTCAAAAGTTACTCTAGCTGCATTAGTTTTACCTGTTCCTGCATTACCTGCAAATATCATATTTAATGATATATTAGATGTTTTTAGTCCAAGTCTTTCCCTAATTTTTTGTACTTTGTAGTTGTTTTTAACGCTTGTTAAAAATTCTTTTAAATCTTTCATTCCTATAATAGAATTTAATTTGTATTCAACTTCTTCTAATGTAGGTGTTGAATAATCACTAAGTGAGAATATTTCATTTTTTATGTTGCAATATATTTCGTCATTATCTACATATATTAATATTGTACTATTTTCTTTAATATTTTCTTTTAAAATCAAGTTTGTTAAAGGTTTACATAGCTTGTAAGATACATATTCACTAATTCCAAAATTTGAATCTTTTTTATATGTTTCTTGTAAGTATTTGCAAATTCCAAAGTATTCATCGCTTTGATCATCTTCTTTAATATCTAATACTATTTTTACGTTGTGATTTTCTTCTTTTATTTTTATAGTTTCTAGAACTTCTCTTTTTACTATTTTATTTCTTTCCTCCTTATTAAGAGGCTTAGTATATAATACTTTATCTATGTTATTGCTAAATGACTTAGTAAAGTGTTCTTCTATATTAAACTTCTCATCATTAGTTGTATATACTAAGAACTTATTATGACAAACTATATTATTTATAGTATCCTCATCTTCATCATTTGCTTGTATTAAAAATTTATTTTTTATTATGTAATTATTGTCTAAGTTTAAGCAAGTATTTGGATATACATTTGATAATACATTTAGCATATCTTCACTAGCTTTTTCACTATTTTTAAATAGTATACAAGAAGAATCACTACTTAGTTTTTCATATAAATCTGTTAAAAATGCGCTATATCCTAAATTAAAATTATATGATGCTAAATCTATTTCTTGTATATGTGTATTATCTATAAAATCTGAATTATTTAGGTATTCAAATATCCTTCTTACACTAGTTTTTTTAGCAGTTTCTTTATCCCCTATTAAAAATAATATTCCTTTTTCTTTGTTTATAAATTTTTCTTCAAAATACTCACATATTTCCTTGATAAATTTTTTTTGCCCTATAAGCTCTCTATTTAATTTTCTTTCTATATAACTAAATTTTTGTTTTATAAAGTCTTGTTCATTCTCCATATGATTCACCCTTCAATGTTTTATTATTTTTTATAGCCTTAAGATATTCTTACCCCAAAAATTATATTTTATATATATAATATAATTTTTTTACAAAAAAACCTCATAGATATCTATGAGGTTTCAAAACTGGTGACCCATCCGCGACTCGAACGCGGGACACCCTGATTAAAAGTCAGGTGCTCTACCGACTGAGCTAATGGGTCTTATATAATTTAATAACATAAGCTTACAGCAACTTACTCATTGCAAGTTATCTGCTCTACTATCTAAATAACTATAAGTTTTGGTGGGATTAACAGGGCTCGAACCTGTGACCCCCTGCTTGTAAGGCAGGTGCTCTCCCAGCTGAGCTATAATCCCAAAGTGGTGACCCATCCGCGACTCGAACGCGGGACACCCTGATTAAAAGTCAGGTGCTCTACCGACTGAGCTAATGGGTCATTTGTTTTGTTTACTTCTCTCAACCACAAATATTATTATATTCGTTTTTTTTTGTTTCGTCAACACTTTTTGTATATTTTTTCAAATTATATTTTATTTTTCTCTATATCTGTTGATTTTTCTACTTTTTTAGAATCATTTTAAATTTAAAAATTAAAAAGAGTAGTAACCTACTCTTTTATTATTTGTTTAATACTATTTTTTTATGTTTAGAATTTATTAACTTTGAAAATACAGTTACTCCTAAAAGCTCTAATACACTTATTATAACAATAGTTCCTCCTGGTGCTATGTCTAAATAAAAAGATATTAATACCCCACTTATTATAGCTATCTCACCAAATAATACTGAATAAAATATTGATTGTTTAAAACTTTTTGCTACTTTTAAGCTTGTAGCTACTGGTATTGAAATAAGGGATGATACTAATAATACCCCAACTATTCTAAGTGTTATTGTTATGCTTGCTGCAACTAATATCATAAATATTGTGTTAATAAGTTTTACAGGTATTTTAGAAAATTTTGCATTTTCCTCATCAAATGTTATATATAATAATTCTTTAAATAATAAACTTACAAATAAAATAATTATAATTGCTACCATAATGATTATTTTTATATCTTCACTACTTACTGTAGCTATACTTCCATACATAAATGAGAATAAATCAAAGTTTGTATTTGATATACTTATAAGTATACCTGATATTCCAACTCCTAAAGCCATTATTATAGCTATTGACAAATCAGCATATTCCTTTAAGTAAGTTCTTAATCTATCTATTATTATAGCTGCTATACTTGATGCTACTAAAGATCCTATTAAAGGATTTACACCTACTATAGTAGCTGATGCTATACCTGATAGTGCTATATGTGACAGACTATCTCCTATTAACGATAATTTTTTAAATACTATAAACATTCCCATTAATGGACATATAAGCCCAACTATTAAGGAAGCTGTAAGTGCCCTTACCATAAAATCATATTGAAAAATTTCCAAAATATTGCCTCCCCACTTTAACTACTAAATAAATTAAGCATTATAGATTCATCTATATCTTTTTTGCTATTTTCTATTAATTCTATTTTTTTATTTTTTATTAATGCTAATTTTTTAACTTCTTCTTTAACTATAAATAAATCATGAGATACTATTATTATAGTTAAATTTAATTTTTTATTTAACTCTTTTAGTATTTTATAAAATTCTTTTTGTCCGTTTACATCTATTCCAACTGTTGGTTCATCTAAAAATAGTATTTCAGGTGATTTTACAAGTTCTCTAGCTATAAATACTTTTTGTTGTTGACCTCCGGATAAACTTCCTATTAGTCTATCTTTATACTCATACATTCCTACTAATTTTAAAACTTCATCAACTTCTTTTTTGTATTTTTTACTTACTCTTTTAAACAAACCTACCTTAGATACTACACTTAATGATACTACTTCTTCTACTGTTATAGGAAATGAACTAGAAAATGAATTTGATTTTTGGTCTACATAACCGATTTTATTCCATTCATCAAAGTTATTTATATTTTTATTAAGTAAGTCAATACTTCCTTTAACTGGTTTTAATTTATTTATCATAAGCTTAAGCAAAGTACTTTTACCAACACCATTTTGCCCTATAATACCTATGTAATCACCTTTATTTATATTTAAGTTTATATTATCTAATATAACTTTATCTTCATATCCAAAGCTTACATCGTTAAATTTAATTACTTTATCCATATTTATCCCTACTTTAAAACTAAATTTAGTGTTTCTAAGTTTTTATTCATTAAAGATATGTAATCTTTATTATTGTCAAAATCCTTTTTACTTATATTGTCTATTGAATATAGCACTGTTGTTTTTATATTAGCCTCATCTGCTATAGTTTTTGCTACATTTGGATTTACAAGACCATCAAATAGTATGTATTTTATATTATTCTTTTTTGCATAGTTAGCTATTTCACTTATTTTGCTAAGAGATGGTTCTTGATTTGGACTAATTCCTGTTATAGATATTTGATTTATTTTATATTCATCACATAAATATCCATAAGCGCCATGAGATACTATTATACTCTTATTTTTTTTGTCTTTTAAATTTTCATCATAGTCGCTTTTTAGTTTTTTTAACTTTTCTATATATTCATTATAATTTTTTTCATAATAGTCTTTGTTTTTTTCGTCTGCTTTGATTAAAGCATTTTTTATGTTTTCACATTCTTTCATAGCTAAATCTACATTTAACCATACATGAGGATCATACTGCCCGTGATTATGAGATTCATGATTCTCTTTTTCGTGATTTTGTTCTTCATCATAAGTAAGTGGTTTTATACCTTCACTTGCATCTACTATCTGTAGTTTATTTTCACTTTTTATTTTATCTGCAAAGCTATCTAATCCTAATCCATTTTTTATAAGTAAATCAGCATTTTGAATATCTTTCATAAGCTTTGGCGTTATTTCATAGTCATGAGGTTCTACTCCTGGTGGAACTACATAATTTATATTTATCTTATCTTTTCCTATATTTCTTGTAAAATCGTATATAGGAAATACTGTTGTGTAAACATTTATTTTCCCATTGTCTTTAGCTGTATTATTACCACTAGAACAAGCTACAGCACTTATCATTGTTATTACTGATAATAATGCTAGTAATATTTTTTTCATATATTTCTCCTTCCATATGTAAATCTTTATAATTATATCCAAAATATTATTTATTTAATCTATACCATTTTTAATTGATAATAAATATCATTATCGAATATTTTATAACTTTTTACTCATTTAGTCAATATATTACATTTTATGTTATTTATAATAACAATAATAGATGTTTATATCAACTGATTTTATATATATATTTAAAATTTTAAAATCTTCCTATATATACTTTATTCATGTATTTTATAATCTATTATAATTTATATTAATTTAATTTATATATAAGAAATACATACATAAAAAAGCTATAAACTCTGGTTTTTAATTCCTATAGTTTATAGCTTTTTTATATTTTATGCTAATTAAATAGCTTATTTCTTATTTTAGTATTTATATTAAAATTATAAACGAGTATCCCAAGAATCACAGAATGCATCAACTGAGCTTACGCCTTTAAATTCAGATTTTCCCATTATCTTTTGTATTACTTGATGTATAGTATTTTCATTATCTGTATATGCATTTATATATGTTGGTACCATTGGTACATCTATTAAGTGGAATGGATTATTTACAGATACACATACTGTAGGTAGTTCTGTAACATACCAAGGAATATCTGGACCCATTGGCATAGCCCATGTTATACGACGTACATTACTTTGAGAGAATCCTTGTACATTTACAAACAGCATTACTGCATCAAACTTATCAACAAAATCTTTTATTGGAGTCATAGCTAATAATTGCTTTCCATTTAAAGATGTATTTGGATCGAATACTTCTACCTCAAATCCTTGTGCTTCTAACTCATTTTTCACTTTATCTTGTAAGCTACCTGTTCCTGCCATTGATACTTTAGATGCAAACCCTGTTGAGTCTACAGTATATAGCATTATTCTTTTGTGAGTTTCTGGCGTTATTGGTAGTTGATTTTTAGTGTTTTTAACTAAAGTTATAGCTTTATCTGCTACATCTTTTGCTACTTCTAAGTGTTTTTCACATCCTATAACAGATAAATTTTCTTTTGGTGGCATTAATGTATTTGATTCTTTTTTCTTATGTAATTTTAACATAGCTTTAAATGCAAGTACACGAGTAACAGCTTCATCTAAACGCTCATGAGTTAATATTCCATTTTCAAGTCCTTTTTTCATAGCTTCAACATCTTCATCTTTATCTCTATAATAAAGTATCATATCGCATCCTGATGCTATTGTTGTAGGTATCATATCTTCTCTTCTTATCATAGAAGTAAGTCCTACCATATGAGTTGCATCAGTAAGTATTAATCCGTTAAATCCTAATTGTTCACGAAGTAATCCTTGTAATAATTCAGGTGCTATAGTAGCTGGCATTATCTCATTATCTTTTATGCCTGGCTTTAACTTTCTTGAGTATTCTGGAAGTCTTATATGTCCTATCATTACAGATTCAACACCTGCATCTATCATTCCCTTATATACTTTACCAAATTCATTATCCCACTCTTCACAACTCATCATATTATTAGTTGTAACTATGTGTTGATCACGCTCATCTAATCCATCTCCTGGGAAATGTTTCATACAACAAGCAAGACCTGCATCATTTGCACCTCTTAAATATTCTTTTGACATTTCAAGTACAACATCTGCATCACTTGAGAAACAACGGCTAGATACAACACAGTTTCTCCAGTTTTTATTTATATCAACTATAGGTGCATAAGTCCAGTTGCATCCTATAGCAGCTGCTTCCTTACATCCATAATATCCTAATTTGTATGCATTTTCTTTATCTTGTGTAGCCCCTATTGTTACATGGTATCCTATATGTGTTCCACCACCAATACCACCATCTCCTCCAGCTTCTATATTAGCTGCTATTAGTGCTGGTATTTTACTAGTATTTTGTATAGTCATATTTTGTTCATATAACTTATCAGCTGACATATTAGAATATCTAAATCCTCCCATGCCATATTTATTAATACGCTCTTTTATCTCTTCTTCATTGTTATTCCAAAGCATATCTACAAATACTTGTCCTATCTTTTCATCTAAAGATAATCCCGCTAATGTATCTTCTACCCACTTGATATCCTCATCTTCTAAGTAAAATGGTTTTGCTTTTAAATCTATTTTCATTTTAATCCCCCTTTTGATAAATGTCTTTTTAGATTTATAATCATAAGGTATATAAAATTTATATACCTTATTTGATTACTATTTTTTAATATTAACTAATTCTGAATTTAATACGTATATAAATTTATCACTTATCTGACCACCTGCTAATTCTGCTAATTGATCAATTGTCATACCTTCTAACATACCTGCAGTTGGGCCCTCTAGAATTTGTCCAAAATATTTTTCAATTATAGATTTAGTTTCTTCATTGGCCATTAATTCTTTAAATTTACATTTTGTTGAATATACATCATCTGTAATATTAAGTTCTTTAATTTCAACATCATCAAACTTGTTTTTATCATCATTAAACCAATTTGTAACTACTCCACCTTTATCTTCTGGACAGTCATAAATAGAATTTCTTTCATCTACTTTATTAAATATAGCAAAATCCGTGTAAACTTTGCCTTCACTCTTTGCCACTACTTTTACTTCATTTTGTCCATCTACTAACTCTATATTTTCAAAGTTAAATATATGATTTGAATTTAATGTAGCTACTTCTTCGTTATTTACAAATAAAGTTAATTCATTTAAGTTAGAGTATACTTTGACATTTATAAATTTATTTTCTCTATCAATATATCTTTTACTATTTATATGAATAAATTTTTCATCTGACCAAAGTGATTTGTACATATAAAATGCGTCTTTTTTAACTTTTCTATCAAATGTTATTAAACCTTTATTATTTCTTCCTTTAACTCCACCTTCATCTCTAAAATCAGAACCAAAGTCAAAGAAATTCCATACGTATGTACCCCATACAAATTTTCTTTCATTAAATATCTTCATTACTTTTTCATGATATAGTGCATGGTACTCTTCTGTATAATCCTTTACTTGTGGATTATCTGTATGATACTTAATTATTCCTTCTGCACCATATTCTGATATACCTATACAAGTATCTGGATTTACCTTATTAAAATCATCTAACCATTGAGCAAATTCTTCAACTTCACCTTGATACCATCCATAATATTTGTTATAAGCCATTATGTCTGTATAATTATGAAACTCATCTTCATTTTCAACCATCATAACTTGTGCTTGAGTAGTTAAACGAGTACTATCTTCTTTTTTAGCTAGTTGGTGAAGTTCTTTAACTAGAGTTCTAAGCTCGTCAGTTATACCACCTATTTGTATTTCATTTTGTACTCCCCACATAACTATACTTGAATGGTTATAGTTTTGACGTATTAATTCAACTAATTGGCTCTTAGCATTTTCACCTTTTAAATCAGTCTTTGACATAACTGATATAAATGGTATTTCCGCCCATATTATCATACCTTCTCTATCACATAAATCATAGAAGTATTGATCGTGTTGATAATGAGCCAAACGTATTGAGTTAGCACCTACTTCTTTTATAAGTTTCATGTCTTCTTCATGATCCTTTTTGCTTAGTGCCCAACCTTTATCTTTTCTATCTTGATGTCTAGAAACACCATTTAACTTCATATGTTCTCCATTTAAGAAGAATCCTTCTTTAGCATCAAATCTATAGTATCTAAACCCTGTTGGTATTATTAATTCATCTAATACATCATTATCTTTCATTATGTATGCTTTTACATTATATAAATATGGATTTTTTACCCCATGCCATAGTATAGGTTTTTCTATATTTATTGGTAGTGATATTTCCCTAGATTCATTTGGGTTTAATAATATATCTTTTGCATTGTATTTTACAATATTTCCTTCTTTATCTAATACATCTATCCATAATTTTATAGCTTCTTCTTTTTCACAATCATTTTTTATTATTGATTTTACAGTTATGCTTGCACTTTCTTTAGTTATATTATCTTGTGACACATATACTCCTAAAGAACCTTCATTCATTAATTCAAAATGAGTTTTATCTGTAACAACTAGATTAACATCTCTGTATATACCACCATAGAATGTAAAATCTGCCCATATAGGATATACATCATCAACTATAGAGTTATCTACTTTAATTGCTATTGTATTGACTTTTCCATATTCTACTACATCACTTATATCAAATCTAAAAGTAGAATATCCTCCTTTATGCTCTCCTAAATGTTTTTCATTTAAGTATACATTTGTTATACTGTTTGATCCATTTAATTCTATATATATTTTCTTATTTTCATATTCTTTATTTATAAATATCTCTTTTCTATACCAGCAAGCTCCCTTATAAAAATCATTGCCTCCATCTATTCCATCTATAGCATTCCAAGTATGGGGGATGCTTATATTTTCCCAAGTGCTTAAATTAATGTCTTTTATATAAGCTTCTTTAATATCTTCTTTTACAAATTTCCAATTGTCATTGATGTTAATAATATTTCTCATAATATCTCCCCTTTGTAAAACATTTTCCTAAGATTAATACTAGTATATCATATATTTTGGTTTATTGGTATACTAGTATTAATTTTATTTTACAGGTTAACTTAACGACTTTTCAAATTCTATTACTAAACCTTCTTTTTTATTATAAATAAAATCACAAAGAATCTCATATATCACTACATGAGATTCTTTATGATTAAAATACGTTACTTTAAACTTAAATTAATATGTTTACAAAACACTCAAATAAAATTTAACCTTAAGCACCTTGTTTCTCTTTTATACTGTTTAATCCACTTTGAACTTCAGCCATTTTAGCTGCATCTAATGGATAGAATTTCATAGCTATTATAGATGCTATATGTCCAAATATTGGTACTATGTACATACACGTCATTATTAACCAGAAAAACTTAGTATCTGCTGGAGTATTTGGAACTATTACTGCATTTGCCATACCTATTATAGCAAGCCCTACTCCAAGTAATGTTGAACTAAATGATGATATTAACTTATCTATAAATGAGAATAATGTCCCCATCATACCTGGAACAAACTTTCCAGTTCTATATGTTTCATAGTCTGCACAGTCTGCTATCATTGGTATAACTATATTTCCTGATATCCCTGCAAATGCACCTTGAAGTATTGTTATAGATAAGAATAGTATAGTATTTAAATTTATATTAGTCATAGATACATTATCAAATGGTTGTATTATAATCATTGCAAATAACATTGCCATACTTAACCAAGTACCTGCAACAAAAGCTTTCTTTTGCCCAAGTTTTGATGCATATCTAACTCCAATTATTGTTATAATTATTGTTACTGGAGTTGTTATAACACTCATCTCACCTTGTAAACTAATATTCATCAATACGTTACCAAATAAATACATCTTAGTTGCATTAGCAAGAGTGCTTGCTAACTTATCAGTTGAAGCTGCTATAACTAGCATTTGTATAGCTCTATTTGACTTTATTATTGGCCAGTAATCTTTAAACTTAACTTGATTTGCTGCACTTCCGACACCGTAAAATTCTTTTTTATCTCTCCCTGATATACCTATAATTGCAAGTATTGTCATTACAAATGAAGTTCCACCAAATATTATTGCTGCCATCTTCCACATTTCAGGATTTAATAAACCATTTTCATATCCATCAGCAAACATTGGAGGTAATATAGAAGTTATTACTAATGCTGATACTGAAAATAATATACTATTATATATTGAATCAAATATTGTAAATAATGGTCTTTGCTTAGGGTCATTAGTTAATGACGCTTGTGCTGCTTTTGTACAAGCTGTTTGGAATGTGTATCCTATTATGTATATTACATATATTCCTAAAAGTACCGGAAATCTCATTGATTTACTAAGGTTTGGTACTACTCCGAATATTAAATACACAGTTATTAATAATATAATATTTCCAACTAGCATAAATGGTCTATATTTACCAAACTTAGTTTCAGTCTTGTCTATCATATATCCTATTATTGGATCTGTTATACCGTCAAATATTCTCATAGATGTTATAACTACCCCTATAGTTACCGCAGCTATACCTAGTATATTTTGACTAAATATTGCCAAGTAAGTCATTATAGACATTATTACATTTGTGGCAGTATTATTTAAAGCGAAAAGTCCTATTTGCCATAATTTAGCACTATTATATTGTTGTTTTGATACGTTAGACACTTTTTATTCCCCTTTCGATTATTAAATCTTTGAAATTGTTTTCCCAGTCTTTAAAAAAAATTACTAATTAAAATCTATCTTCGTATCCTAATGCTTTTAAATTTCTTGCACTTATTTCTAAGCTTTCAAATGGATCTTTTCCATATGTATCATCTTGCTCTATAAATATATGTTCAACCCCTGTTTCTCCAGCTAAATCTATTATAGCTTTTATGTCTAAGTTTCCTTCTCCTATTTCAGCAAATTGAACCATTAATGCCATATTTGTCATTATTTGTTCCATTCCACCTGATAAGTCTATAGTTTGAGCTATTCTATAATCTTTTATATGTATTATCTTTATTCTTCCTTCTAGTTTCTTTATCCACTCTAATGGATTTACTCCTCCCCTTTGTAACCAATGAACATCAAGCTCAAATCCTAAATACTCTGGGTCACTTTCTTTAGCCATTATATCCATTATATACTCACCATCATATTTAGCAAATTCAACATGGTGATTATGATAATAAAGTTCTAGACCTTCTTCTTTTAATCTTTTACCAAATTCATTTAATTCTTTAGTATACTCAATTATCTTTTCTTTTGATCCTAAACAATCAAATGATATCATTCCTACTCTTATATATTTACAATTTAACGCTTTAGTATCTGATACTATTTTGTCAAAGTCATCTCTTAAGTTTTCCATTTTAATAGAAGGCATTAAAGACTTTATAGCTGCACTAGTTGCGCATACTTTCATATCTAGCTCATCTAAACATTTTTTTATTTCAGATACATTTTCTTCAGTCATAGGTATTTGAGATAATTCTACTGTTGAAAATCCTATTTCTTTAACTCTTTTGAAAGTTTCAGTTATACCCATTTCTTGTACTTTTTCTCTAAGCATCATCATTTGAACGCCTATTGTTGGTTTTGTCATATTATTTACCCCCATAATATTTGTTTATTATCCTTAGATGAAGTTCTTATACTATCTATAATTTTTATAGAAGGTATGGCGTCATTTATAGTTATATAATCTTTAGTGTTATTTATTAAGCAATTATAATAATCATTTATAATTTCTTTATGGCTAGCTCCATAATAATGCTTACTTCCACTAAGTTTATCATCTTCTACTATTAAAACTTTTTCTCCACCTACTGATTTATATAATTTACTATCTTTTATAGTAAATTTACCCTTTTCAAGTATTACCTGTATCTCAACACTAGAGCTGTCACAATATGCTATTGTTGAAAAGAATAACCCTTTAGCCCCATTTGAGAAATTTATACTAGCACTAGCTGTATCTTCAACTTCTATATTATAATCTAATAAGTTACTAACCTGACCTTTTATAGAATCTATTTTTCCACCTAATAATTGCATTAAATCTAATGTATGTATAGACTGATTTATCATAACTCCACCACCAGCTAACTTCATACTACCTCTCCATGGCTTTATGTCATAATACTCTTTTGGTCTACTCCAAGTAACTATCCCCTTTATACCAATTACTTTTCCATATTCTTTAGAATTTACTATATTTAATAAGTGCTTTGTTGTTTTGTTGTATCTATTTTGTAGACATATACAAATATTAGAATCTGTATTGTCATGTAATTTTTTAAATTTATTAGCTTCTTTCGCGTTTAAACAAAGTGGTTTTTCTAGGAGTATATTAACTCCTAGATTAGCCACTTCTTTAGTTACAGGATAGTGAAGGTAGTGTGGTAAACATATATGAACACAATCTAAGTTTTCATTTTTAATCATCTCATTATAGTCTGTATAAAATTTAGCATCTTTTACTAAATCTTTTTTATTTTCATCTATATCACATACTGCAACTAGCTTTGCATTTTTATTTGATTTAATTGCATGAAGATGAACCATAGAAACATCTCCTAGACCTATAATCCCTATTCTTAGTGCCATATATTTTCCCTTCTTTCTCCTATTTTTATTTATGCGTTAGCTTTTTCAGCTTCTCTTCTCTTGTTTAATTCTTCTAGGTATAAATCTTCATCAAATGGTAATTCTATATCTTTTCCTGTCCAGCTTGATAAGTGCATTGCATTTGATAATATAACTCCATTTATACCATCTGTTCCTGGTGCTAATAATTTTTTACC
This sequence comes from Romboutsia sp. BSD2780061687b_171204_C1, assembly GCF_015560225.1. Taxonomy (NCBI): domain Bacteria; kingdom Bacillati; phylum Bacillota; class Clostridia; order Peptostreptococcales; family Peptostreptococcaceae; genus Romboutsia; species Romboutsia sp. BSD2780061687b_171204_C1. The sequence goes on from NZ_JADMRK010000004.1 coordinate 239,832, forward strand.
TTCTAATATAGCTTCAGTGAAGTTTATCATAACATTTATATGTTGAACTCCCCATTGATCTGGTATTTCAAATTCTTCAACTTCGAATAAATCTCCCATACCTTCTCCTCTGAAAAGATTTGCAACATCAGCAAAAGTTAATCTCTTGTTTAATTCATTTTCGCTTTCTTTCATTCTCTTAACTGTTACTTTCTTACTTCCTTCAACTACTATCTTACCTTTATCCCCGTGTATTTCAAATCTATCAGTTCCTAATATGTCATGTGTACAAGTTATAAATGTTCCAGTAGCTCCGTTTTCGTATTCAACAAAAGCAGTTACATCATCTTCAACAGCTATATTTCTGTGAGAACCAAATTGTAAGTTAGCTCTTACTTTAGTTGGCATTCCACATATCCATTGCCATAAGTCTAATTGGTGAGGTGCTTGGTTAGCTAATACTCCTCCGCCTTCTCCTGACCAAGTTGCTCTCCAGTCACTCATATCATAGTATGCTTGTGGTCTCCACCAAGTAGTTATTATCCAGTTAGTTCTTCTTATTTCCCCTATTTCACCGTTATCTACTATTTCTTTTATTCTTTGATATAATGGGTTTGTTCTTTGATTAAACATCATACCAAATACTAAGTGTGGCTTAGACTCTGCTAATTCATTCATTTCTCTTATTTTCTTAGTGAAAACTCCTGCTGGCTTTTCAACTAATGTATGTAAATCTCTGTTTAATGCTTCTATAGCTATTACTGGATGATCGTAGTGTGGTGTAGCTATTAATACAGCATCTATTTCTTTACTATCTAACATGTCTATGTAGTTATCAAAGAATTTTACATCTTTAGGTAACTTTTCATTAGCCCATTCCTTTTTAGCTGGGTTTATATCACAAACTGCTGTTAACTTAGCTCCTGCTACTTTTCCTTCTGCTAACCAACTAGCATGAGATCCACCCATTTGACCTATTCCAACTATCCCAAATCTTACTTGTTTCATATCGTCCCCTCCAAATTTGTTTAATCTAAACTCAATTTTTCCTAATATGTTTACTAAAGATTTATATTGAAGTGCATAAGCACTCTTTCCGTCTAGACCTTTGTCTTCTTTTATTATTTCATTAACATCTTCTAATTCTAAATCTTTTAATGAATCAAATATAACTAAGTGTGGCTCCATAGTTACAAAGCCTTTATATCCATTTTTTATAGCATCTGTTAGTATTTCTTCTATCTTACCTTCACCAGTTCCGCATACTACATTTTGATTATCACGTTTATTTGCATCTTTTATGTGGTAATATACTATATAGTCTTTTAATAATTCATAGCATTCTTTAGTGTTTTCCATACACTGAACAAAGTTTGCAAAGTCAAATATAGCTTTAAAGTTATCTGAATTTACACTTTTTAATATCTCTAAACATCTAGAAGATATATCTCCGTATATGTCTTTTTCATTTTCATGAAGTAGTATTATGTTGTGCTTTTTAGCTATTTCTGTAAATATACTTAATTTTTTTATAACTTCATCTCTATAGTCATCAGGATTTTTACCTTTTGGCATATAGAAACTAAACATTCTTATATACTTACACTCTAGTATACTTGCCATTTCACATAATTTTTCTAACAAATCTACTTGCTTATTAAAACCTTCTTCATCATCTATAAATACTTTACCTATAGGTGATCCTATAGAAGATACTTTTACTTTATATTCTTCTAATTTTGGCTTTATATAAGTTTTTAGTTCATCTATACTATATTCACTAAAGTTTTTTTCATTTACCCCTCTTATTGATATATACTCCATACCAAGTTCTGTTACTGTTTGAAGTTGTGTATCAAAATCACTGCTTATTTCATCTGAAAATCCCGATATCTTTATATTTTCTAACATACGCTCCCCCTATAAAATGTTTTATCCTAAGAAGTATTTGTTTGAGTTGTTAAAACATATATCTTCAATTATTTGACCTAGTATGTCTAAGTCGTTTGGATATTCTCCATTTTCAACTAAGTTACCTATGTAGTTGCAAAGTATTCTTCTAAAATATTCATGTCTTGTAAAAGATAAGAAACTTCTAGAGTCTGTAAGCATTCCTACAAATTTACTAACTAATCCAAGTTGTGAAAGTGCCATTAATTGTCTTTCCATTCCATCTTTTTGGTCATTAAACCACCATCCAGAACCAAATTGTATTTTCCCAGCTATGCCTCCACCTTGGAAGTTACCTATCATAGTACCTAGTACTTCGTTATCCTTTGGATTTAAACAGTATAGTATAGTTTTAGGTAGTTTATCTTCTACATCTAGACTATCTAATATTCTTGATAATGAATAAGCGATTTCCCCATCATCAATACTATCAAATCCTGCATCTACCCCTACTTTGTTAAACATTCTTGTATTATTATTTCTAAGAGCACCTATATGAAGTTGCATAACTAGATTTTTCTCGCTATACATCTTTCCTAAGCTTATTAATGTGAAAGTTATGTACTTGTAAGCTTCTTTATCACTTATAGTTTCACCAGATAAAACTTTAACAAATATTTCTTCAACTTCCTCTATTGTTGAATTTTCAAAATAAACTCTTTCTAAACTATGATCTGTTATATTACATCCATTTTCTACAAAGAAGTCTAATCTATTTTTAAGTACTTTTAAAAGTTCACTGTATGTTTTTATTTCTATATTTTCTAATTTTCCTAAAGCTTTTATATAATCTATAAAACCTTCATTTTTTATCTTAAGTGCTTTATCTGGTCTAAATGTAGGTCTTACTTTACACTCAAAACTTTCATCTTCTCTTATTTTTTTATGATATATTAAATCATCAGCTGGATCATCTGTAGTTCCTATGTATACTACATTTGACATTTCTATTAGCTTTCTTGCACTTAAATTGTTTTCTTTGATACTAAGATTTGCTTTTTCCCATATAATCTCGGCAGTTTTTTCACTTAGAGTTTCTTCTATGTTAAAGTATCTTCTAAGCTCTAAATGAGACCAATGATATATAGGGTTTCCTATTAAATAAGGCATCATCTTAGCAAATTCATTAAACTTTTCAAAATCACTAGCATCTCCTGTGATGTACTTTTCATCTATACCAAAGCTTCTCATAGCTCTCCACTTGTAGTGGTCATGGTATAACCACATTTGAGTTATATTTTCATATGTTTTATCTTCTGCTATTTCTACTGCTGGTAAATGGCAGTGATAGTCAAATATAGGCATTTTTGCTGCGTGGTTATGATATAATGTTTTTGCCGTGTCGCTATTTAATAGGAAGTCTTTATCCATAAACGTTTTCATATTTACCCCCATATATTTCACTTAATTAAAATTTTGACTTTATTTAACTTATACTAAATATTTTATCATAAAATTTTTTTAACAATATTTGAATTAATTTTCTTTTTTTAGACTAATTTATTCAAATTATTTATTTTTATTTATAGCCTCTATTAATCCATTTATATAAACTGCTCCTAAAGCTCTATCATATAGTCCATATCCTGGTCTTCCTGTTTCTCCCCATATCATTCTTCCATGGTCTGGTCTATATGGTCCTTTAAAGTCATAATCACAATATGCTTTTACTATTTCATAAAAATCAAGTGATCCACACTCAGATAAGTGAGCTACTTCATTAAAGCTACTTTCTCCTGTTATTAAAACATTTCTTAAGTGTGCAAAGTTTATTCTATTTTTTTCTTTTCCAAAGTATTCAACCATTTTTACTACATCATTAGTACTTGTGCATCCTAATGATCCTGTACATAAAGTTATACCATTGTATTCACTATCATAAAGATTTACAAATCTTTCTAGATTTTCAAAATTTGTTATTATTCTTGGAAGTCCAAATATTCCCCATGGTGGATCATCTGGATGTATAGCCATTTTTACGTTGCTTTCTTCAGCTACTGGTATTATTTCTTTTATAAAGTATTCAAGATTTTCCCATAACTTTTCTTCATCTATATCTTTATATTGATCTAATAATGCTCCTAGTCCACCTTCTCCATAAGAAGTATCCCATCCTGGAAGTTCTAATTCACCTAGTGCTGGATCCATTTTCTTAACAGTTTCTTCATCATATATTAGACAAGTTGAACCATCTTCAAGTTCATAGTTTAGATCTGAACGAGTCCAGTCAAACACTGGCATAAAGTTATAACAAACTGTTTCTAT